>NZ_CP077311.1:1820000-2050000 GCF_019048265.1 Aeromonas sp. FDAARGOS 1405
CCCTTAAGCATCTTGGAAGTTAGTGGAACGGTCCTGGAAAGGCCGGCGATACAGGGTGATAGCCCCGTACACGAAAACAACCTTGATGTGAAATCGAGTAGGGCGGGACACGTGACATCCTGTCTGAATATGGGGGGACCATCCTCCAAGGCTAAATACTCCTGACTGACCGATAGTGAACCAGTACCGTGAGGGAAAGGCGAAAAGAACCCCTGTGAGGGGAGTGAAATAGAACCTGAAACCGTGTACGTACAAGCAGTGGGAGCCCTTCGGGGTGACTGCGTACCTTTTGTATAATGGGTCAGCGACTTACATTTTGTAGCGAGGTTAACCGTATAGGGGAGCCGTAGGGAAACCGAGTCTTAACTGGGCGTCTAGTTGCAAGGTGTAGACCCGAAACCGGGTGATCTAGCCATGGGCAGGTTGAAGGTTGAGTAACATCAACTGGAGGACCGAACCCACTAACGTTGCAAAGTTAGGGGATGACCTGTGGCTGGGGGTGAAAGGCCAATCAAACTCGGAGATAGCTGGTTCTCCCCGAAAGCTATTTAGGTAGCGCCTCGGACGAATACTACTGGGGGTAGAGCACTGTTTGGGCTAGGGGGTCATCCCGACTTACCAACCCCATGCAAACTCCGAATACCAGTAAGTAATATCCGGGAGACACACGGCGGGTGCTAACGTCCGTCGTGAAGAGGGAAACAACCCAGACCGCCGGCTAAGGTCCCAAAGTTCTGGTTAAGTGGGAAACGATGTGGGAAGGCTCAGACAGCTAGGATGTTGGCTTAGAAGCAGCCATCATTTAAAGAAAGCGTAATAGCTCACTAGTCGAGTCGGCCTGCGCGGAAGATGTAACGGGGCTCAAACCAGGCACCGAAGCCGCGGATTCACGCTAAGCGTGAGTGGTAGGGGAGCGTTCTGTAAGTCTGCGAAGGTGTATCGAGAGGTATGCTGGAGATATCAGAAGTGCGAATGCTGACGTAAGTAACGATAAAGGGGGTGAAAAGCCTCCTCGCCGGAAGACCAAGGGTTCCTGTCCAACGTTAATCGGGGCAGGGTGAGTCGACCCCTAAGGCGAGGCCGAAAGGCGTAGTCGATGGGAAGCAGGTTAATATTCCTGCACGACTTGTAATTGCGATGGGGGGACGGAGAAGGCTAGGTGGGCCAGGCGACGGTTGTCCTGGTGAAAGTGCGTAGGTGGTGTTTCTAGGCAAATCCGGAGACACAACACTGAGACACGAGACGAACACACTACGGTGTGGAAGCCATTGATGCCCTGCTTCCAGGAAAAGCCTCTAAGCTTCAGATTACAAGTCATCGTACCCCAAACCGACACAGGTGGTCGGGTAGAGAATACCAAGGCGCTTGAGAGAACTCGGGTGAAGGAACTAGGCAAAATAGAACCGTAACTTCGGGAGAAGGTTCGCTCTTGATGGTGAAGTCCCTTGCGGATGGAGCTGTCGGGAGTCGCAGTGACCAGATGGCTGGGACTGTTTATCAAAAACACAGCACTCTGCAAACACGAAAGTGGACGTATAGGGTGTGACACCTGCCCGGTGCCGGAAGGTTAATTGATGGGGTTAGCGCAAGCGAAGCTCTTGATCGAAGCCCCGGTAAACGGCGGCCGTAACTATAACGGTCCTAAGGTAGCGAAATTCCTTGTCGGGTAAGTTCCGACCTGCACGAATGGTGTAACCATGGCCATGCTGTCTCCACCCGAGACTCAGTGAAATCGAATTCGCCGTGAAGATGCGGTGTACCCGCGGCTAGACGGAAAGACCCCGTGAACCTTTACTACAGCTTGGCACTGAACATTGAACCTACATGTGTAGGATAGGTGGGAGGCTTTGAAGGCGTGACGCCAGTTGCGCTGGAGCCGTCCTTGAAATACCACCCTTGTATGTTTGATGTTCTAACGCAGGGCCCTGAATCGGGCTCGCGGACAGTGCCTGGTGGGTAGTTTGACTGGGGCGGTCTCCTCCCAAAGAGTAACGGAGGAGCACGAAGGTTGGCTAATCCTGGTCGGACATCAGGAGGTTAGTGCAATGGCATAAGCCAGCTTAACTGCGAGACGGACAGGTCGAGCAGGTACGAAAGTAGGTCATAGTGATCCGGTGGTTCTGAATGGAAGGGCCATCGCTCAACGGATAAAAGGTACTCCGGGGATAACAGGCTGATACCGCCCAAGAGTTCATATCGACGGCGGTGTTTGGCACCTCGATGTCGGCTCATCACATCCTGGGGCTGAAGTCGGTCCCAAGGGTATGGCTGTTCGCCATTTAAAGTGGTACGCGAGCTGGGTTCAGAACGTCGTGAGACAGTTCGGTCCCTATCTGCCGTGGGCGTTGGATGATTGAAGGGAGTTGCTCCTAGTACGAGAGGACCGGAGTGAACGAACCTCTGGTGTTCGGGTTGTCACGCCAGTGGCACTGCCCGGTAGCTAAGTTCGGAATCGATAACCGCTGAAAGCATCTAAGCGGGAAGCGAGCCCTGAGATGAGTCATCCCTGACCCCTTGAGGGTCCTAAAGGGCCGTTGGAGACCACAACGTTGATAGGCGGGGTGTGTAAGTGCAGCGATGCATTGAGCTAACCCGTACTAATTACCCGTGAGGCTTAACCATACAACACCCAAGAAGTGTTCTAAGGCTTGTAGCAAACCTAAGCGAACTACTAATTCAGTGATAATGACTCAGTCGTTATTCACGTCAGCTTTCTGGATTGAAGAATTTGCCTGGCGGCCATAGCGCCGTGGAACCACCTGATCCCATGCCGAACTCAGAAGTGAAACGCGGTAGCGCCGATGGTAGTGTGGCATTCGCCATGCGAGAGTAGGACACTGCCAGGCACCTAATTAAACAGCGATGTGAAGAATCACGACGCTGGCTGCGAGGATGACACCTCAGAAGAAGCAGCACATGATTTAGCGCAAGCTAACCGAATGCGGAGCGGTAGTTCAGTCGGTTAGAATACCGGCCTGTCACGCCGGGGGTCGCGGGTTCGAGTCCCGTCCGCTCCGCCACTAATTTGAAAGGCCTTCCCAGATGGGAAGGCCTTTTTGCTATGGGCGATTTTGCCCAGCGACTCACAGGTTTGCACATCGGAACCAACACAAAGCCCGGCTTCATGACCGGGCTTTGATGTTTTTAGCGTGTTAAACAGCCTGTATTAGCATTTATCTGGAGGAAGAGAACTAAAGCCCTGTCATCTTTTCCATTTTGTATCTATATCAAGCCCTTATCTGATGGATCACTGGACATCTTAACTGGTTTACTTTTGGCCAAACTCTGTTCATGGTGCGCGATTAGGGTTGTATCTCGTTTATAACTCGGTAGAGTAAGGGCATCTTGAGTTTGCCTGTCCCGCGCCGAGTTTGCCGGGTTCCAGGTGTAACTTGGCCAGTTTTTATCAACCTTAAGTCAGTGGTATCGATATGGAACAAGTAAACAAGTCCACCTTCAGCGATGTACTGGAATATGTGCGTATGTCCCGTCGCCAGAACAAACTCAAGCGTGAAATTGCGGATAACGAGAAGAAGATCCGTGACAACCAGAAGCGCGTGCTGCTGCTCGACAACCTGAGCGACTATATCAAGCCGGGCATGAGCATTGATGATGTGCAGGCGATCATCGCCAACATGCGTGCCGACTATGAAGAGCGCGTGGATGACCACATCATCAAGAACGCCGAGCTCTCCAAAGAGCGTAAAGAGCTGAGCACCAAGCTGAAGGGCATGAGCTCTCACAAATAAGCGTTGCGTTTTCGCTTAAGAAACACCGGCCACTGGCCGGTGTTTTGTTATCAGCTCGGATCTCTGCCACTCCTGCAACAATCGGCTCCCCTTTTTAGAATTGCCCTGTTACCATCACCACAAAGCGGTCAATAGTTTCAAGCCATTGACTTGAAAAGACTAAGCTTGAGTGAAACACAATAAATTGCGCAACCATGGTGGGGCTGATATGGGCGCATCAGAACAGACGGATTTGACACAAGTGGCATCTCAAGATTCATCTGTCCAGACCTCGGACGGGAACCCAAAGCGCAAGCGCCGTCCCTGGTGGCGTTGGCTGTTCTGTTTTCTCTTTTTATTGTGCCTGGGGGCGGTGATCGCTCTGGTTGGCTATGAGATGAAAACCTCGAAGCTGCAATCTCAGGAGATTTCCCGCTATGCTGCCAAGCTCACCTATCAGGTCGAGCCTGGCCAGAGCAAACAGATCGCTTTCCCTGAGGATGGCCCGTTCGACAAGCGGCTCGGCTATGTGCAACTGCCGATGATGCAGGAGCGTTTGCTGCAGCGGGGCTATGAAGTCAGCAAGCAGGTGCATTTCTCCGACGCGCTCTATGACTACGCCAGTCGTGGCTTCTTCGTGCCCTATACCGAGAAGGTGCAGGCCGGTTTGACGCTGCACGATTGCCGCGCCGAGCCCTTCTATCAATTCAAGTATCCGACCCATCACTATCCGGATTTTGACTCCATTCCGCCGCTCGTCATCCAGTCGCTGCTGTTTATCGAGAACCGCGACTTGCTGAGCAACGAAGAGCCGTTGGCCAACCCGGCAGTCGACTGGCCCCGTTTTGCCAAGGCCGCGCTCTCTCAGGTGGGCAAGGCGCTCGATATGCAGGATCAATCTGCCGGTGGCAGTACCTTGGCGACCCAGGTGGAGAAGTATCGCCACTCGCCGGACGGGCTGACCCTGTCGCCGACCGAGAAGATCCGTCAGATGGCCTCTGCCAGCGTGCGGGCCTATCGTCTCGGGCCGGAAACCCTCGAAGCGCGCAAACTGGTCGCCTGGGCCTACCTCAACTCGGTACCGCTCTCGGCTGCGCCAGGATATGGTGAAGTCCATGGTCTGGGAGATGGTCTCTGGGTCTGGTTTGGTGCCAACGTCGATGATGTGAACCGTCTGTTGGATCCCGCCCGCAACCAGAACGCGCCGCTGGCCGAGCAGGGGCTTGCCCTGCGTCAGGTTGTCTCTTTGATGATTGCGCACCGCCGTCCCTCTTACTATCTGGCTCAGGGGCGAGAGGCATTGGCTACCCTGACCGACAGCTACCTGCGCCTGTTTGTGCAGGAGGGAATGATCACGCCACCTCTGATGGAGGCGGCGCTCAAGGCCAAGATTACGTTCCGTGACTTCCTGCAGTCCCCGGCTATCACCCGGGTGAACAACAACAAGGGGTTGCAGGTTGCCCGTACTCGCCTGAGCCGTCAGCTCGGGGTGCAGCTCTATGACCTCGACCGGATGGATCTGACGGCCGATACCAGCCTCAACATGCCGCTGCAAAATGAAGTATCCCGTTATCTGCAGCAGTTGGCCGATCCGGCGTTTGCCGCCCAGGTAGGGCTGTTTGGCGAGCGCCTGCTCTCGCCTGAGAAGACGGGCGATGTGCGCTACAGCTTCACCCTGTTCGAGAAATCGCCGGAAGGGTTCAAGGTGCGGGTGCAGACCGACAACACCGATCAGCCGTTCGATATCAACGAAGGCTCCAAGCTGGAGTTGGGCTCAACCGCCAAGTTGCGGGTGCTGACCACCTATCTGGAGATTGTGGCCGAGCTGCACGACAACTATGCCGGGATGCCGGTCGAGAATCTGCGTAAATTGGCTGCCGTCTCTCAGGACAACCTCAGCCGCTGGGCCATCTCCTATCTGATGACGGCTCAGGACAAGAGCCTGCCTGTGATGCTGGAAGCTGCGCTGGATCGCAAATACTCCGCCAGCCCCAATGAGGGGTTCTTTACCGGTGGCGGCATGCACACCTTCAACAACTTCCGCCGCGAGGATAACAATCGTATTCCGACGTTGCGTGACTCTCTACGTGAGTCGATTAACTTGCCCTTTGTGCGGCTGATGCGCGATATCGTGCGCTACAGCCTCTACAAGGAGGGCAACCGTGCCCAGTTGCTGAAGGACGACAAGGATCCCCGTCGTCAGGAGTATCTGGCCAAATTTGCCGACAAAGAGGGCCAGACCTATCTGCTGCGCTTCTGGCGTAAATATCGCGGCAAGACCCCCGAGGAGCAGCTTGATACCTTCCTCGACGGTCTCAAGCCGAGTGCGGTACGTCTGGCGGCGGTTCACCGCTACCTGATGCCGGAAGCCAGCGAAGCCGCATTTGCTGCCTTCCTGGCGGAGCGGTTGCCGCGGGAAAAGCTGAGTGCGAAACGGATCAATCAGCTCTATGTGAGCTATGGCCCGGGCAAGTATTCACTGCCGGATCAGGGCTACATCGCCCGGGTTCACCCGCTGGAGCTGTGGTTGCTGGCCTATCTCAAGGAGTTTGACAAGGCAACCTTTGCCGATGCCGTTGCTGCCAGCCGTGACGAACGCCAGGAGGTCTACAGCTGGTTGTTCAAGACCCGTCATCGCAGTGCTCGTGATAGCCGGATCCGCACCATGCTGGAGGTGGAAGCGTTTCTCGATATTCATCAGCGCTGGGCCAAGCTTGGTTATCCGTTCGACCATCTGGTGCCGTCCTTGGCTACCGCCTTGGGGAGCTCCGGTGATCGTCCGGCTGCACTGGCCGAGCTGATGGGCATAATCCAGAATGGTGGCATCCGTTCGCCGACCCTGCGGATCGAGCACCTCTCGTTTGCCAAGGGGACTCCCTTCGAGACCGAGTTTGAGCCACAACACACCGAGGGAACCCGAGTGATGCCGGCAGAGGTGGCGGCAGCCCTGCGCAGTGCGCTCTCCAAGGTGGTGGAAGGGGGCACAGCAAGACGTATCGCCGGTGCTTTTACTCTGCAGGACGGCACTGTGTTGCAGATGGGGGGCAAGACCGGCACCGGTGATAACCGGATTGAAACAGTAGGCCGTTATGGCAATGTGACCAGCTCGCTGGCGCGCAACCGAACCGCGACCTTCGTTTTCTATCTGGGGGATGATCACTTCGGTACCCTGACCGCCTATGTACCGGGTAGCCAGTCCGACAAGTTCCGCTTCACATCTGCACTGCCGGTGCAGGTGCTCAAGGGCATGGCTCCCCTGCTGATGCCTTACCTGCAACCAGGTTCCCATACCCAGTGTCTGGCGAACCAGTGAAACGAGCGAATTACCGCTCATCACGCAGGTAACTGACCAGAAAAACGGGGAGGCTGACAGCCTCCCCGTTTTCATTTCCTAATCGGGCGCAGCGGCGATCGATTGCGATCAGGTGTTCAGTACGAACTGCTCGATCACCTGGGCCACACCATCTTCATCGTTGCGGGCAGTGGTGTGCTGGGCGAGATCCTTGATCTCGTCGGTGGCATTCCCCATCGCAACCCCGAGGCCAGCGTACTCGATCATGTGGCGATCGTTACCCGCATCTCCGACGCAGATCACCTGAGCGGCGGTCAGGCCAAGGTGCTCGGCCAGCGCGGCAACGCCGGTCCCCTTGTTGCTGTGCTTGTTCATGAACTCGAGGAAGAAGGGGGCGCTCTGTACCACGGTATAGCGTTCATAGAGCTCTGCGGGCAGTCGCTCGATGGCGCGGGAGAGCTGGGGCGGCTCGTCGATCATCATCACCTTCATGATCTGCTCGTCGGCAGGCAGGGTGGCGAAGTCGATCAGATTGATCGGCATGCCGATCAGGCGGGATTCGTGCTCGGTGTAGGTGCTGACACGGGGGCTGATCAGGCCACGGGTGACCGAGAAACCGTGGACGTTAACCTCCAGCTCGTCGGCCAGTTTGGCGATGGCGCTGGCGTCACTGCCGGTCAGCAGCTGGCTGCGGATGATGCGCTGATCGGCAACCTGTTGTACCAGGGCGCCGTTGTAGCAGATGACGTAGTCATGCTCTGTGGTGAGGCCGAGTTCTTCCAGATAGCGGCTCATGCCTTCCAGTGGACGGCCAGAGGCCAACACTACGGTTACCCCTTTGGCGCGCGCGGCGCTGATGGCGGCGTGGGTGCGGGGAGTAATTTGGCCCTGCGGGTTGAGCAGGGTGCCATCCATATCCAATGCGATCAGCTTGTACATCTCTCACTACCTGAGTCTGGGTGGCCCGCCCGGTGGGGCCAAGGAAGTGGCGAGTGTAGCGAAAATCGGCGTCGGGATCACGGCCGGCACAGCGAGCTGCCGGTGTCGGTTGATCTATTTGTGCCCCTCGTAAGGGGTCATCTCCAACGTGTCATCATGAATGGTCAGACGGGTGGGGCCTCGGGTGATGGTAACCTTGCGTTTAAAGCAGGCCATCTCGACCTCGATGCCGGAGAACAGATGCTGGGTGGCAATGACCTCCATTTGCGCCATCAAGTTCTGCATATCTTCATTGTTTGCCGTGATCTGTTCGTGGATGAGGGTCAGCTCCGCCAGCTGGTGATCGCGGATTGGTTTGAGCTTGCGCAAGGTATCAGGATTGCGTTTATCGCTGGGCAGTTGCAGCAGTTTCATCACCAGTGCCTTGACCTTGTCGAGCTGGGCCTGACACTCCAGCTGGCGCAACTTGAGTTGGTGTTCCTGTTCCTTGTGGGTGAAGTAGCCACCGAGGATCTGCAGCCGGGTATGGTTGGCGGCCTCGGCCCCCAGGCTGGGGGCCATGATTAGACGATTGGCAATGCTGGTTCCACCCAGCAGATTGCCTTTACGCATGTTAGTGTCACCCACCTTGATATCCCGTCCACTGCGGGTGTAGCAGTGGCTGAGCTGGCTCTGGATTTGTATATCTCCACCCGCTTCCAGCTGCGCGTATTGGGCATAGCTGGCGTGGATCTCCCCTTGGGCATTGAGCTGGCAAAGGTACTCTCCCTGCTCGTTGCGGCGGCCAATGATACCGTGCCGTACCGTAATGCTGCCCCCTGCTTCGATCCAACCTCCTTCGATAAATCCACCGATGACGATGTCACCGCTGACCCGTATTTTCATGCCCGGGTTGACGTCGCCGCTGACGATTAATCCCCCCTCAAACGCAATGTGGCCGTGGCGGGCATCCACCTGCTTGACACTGAGTACCTCGTCCACTTTCATACCTGCTTTCTCCTGGCAGGGCAGGCCAGCCCTACTGGCGATCAACAAGTCGGGATCGTCGGGGGAGATGAAGGTTCCCTCGCCAGCACTCATTGGACTGTCTTTACCATCCTTGGCAGGCAAGTCCTGACCTGTCACGGTAAAGCCGGGCACCCCGACGGTGGCAGGATGGCGGCGCATCAGCTGGGCCCCTGCCTTGACGGTGACGATGGAACCAAGATCTCGCAGATCGACTTTGCCATGATCCAGTTCTTGCGGCTTGAGGATCCGCTCGGCCGGTGTCTCCACCAGCCGCTCATAGCGAGTGTCCTGACCATTGACGGCAGGCTGGCCGTTGGCAATCACCAGCTTGAGCTGACTGCCGGGGGCGGCCTCCTTGGCTGACTGGATGGCAGCGGTGAGCAGTTGCTCACTCACCCCCTGTTTGATTTCGCTGATGGCGATCGTCTCTTTCAGCTGTTCCAGCGTCACATACTTGCCCCCCCAGTCGGCAGTGATCTGGGCGATGGCGCTCATGCGATCCTTCTCCACTATTACGGCGAGTCGGGCATCCTGACGCTTGCCGATGGGGATGGGGTTGGCAGGGACGGGGGCGGCAGGGTTGGTGAGCAGGGTATTAAGCAGGCTGATGGCCTGTTTGATCCCCTCGGGCAGCGGCTGATAGCGGCGACAGTTGGAAGCGAGCAGCAGAGCCTGCACATCCTGTTCCGTGACAGGTTTGGTGAGACCGGCGGCAATCCGCAGGCAGACCAGTTCCATATCGCTTGATAGCAGCAACCACTCTTTGCTTAACACCGCATCTCCTTGCTGGATGAGAACGGAACGATCGGCTCGTTCCTCTACTGTCATTTAATCTCTCAATGATTAATAAAGCGAGTCGCCAACCCTGAGAGTGGGCAGTATTCAGATATTTCCTCTGAATGGTCAATGAATTGAAGTCAAATCGGTGATGGCGGCCAGATAAATGTGGGCGCTGTTTGGAAACGGAGTGAAAAGACGGATCGCAGCGCCAGCGACATAGGGTTGCTGGCAGGGGAGTGGCGGTTCTTATCAGCTGCGCTGGGCTGTTCTGGCCAGGGTGAGGTAATCGCCGAGCACCGGCTCACCCAGCATATGGCGGCGCAGCATGTCGAGGGCGGCAAAGGCGAGGATCTTGCGGCGACTCTCCGGGTCGGGGTGGCTGACCTTGACCGTCTGACCGACGTGTTTTCCATCGGCGCTGAGTAGCAGTGGTACACCCTCAGTGCCCTCTCGCCCTATGGTCAGTTGCAGGCCCGCATCGGCGGTCGGCAGTTGCGCCAGCTCATCGGCCAGTTGCGTACTGAAGTTGGCCTCCAGCCTGGGATGGCCGTGACAAAGCGCCAGCAGGGCGCCGCCACTCTCTCCCTCCAGCAGAGCCAGCGGTTTGCCTTGCAGCAGCGCCAGGATCTGCTGCGCCGGTTCCGTATCTCCGCTGCCAACCAGCCAGGGACGGATCGTATCCAGCAGTCGGCGCTCGGCACTCTCCATGTCAGCGGTACTGGCGTCGTGGCCGATCAGTTTCAGCTCGATAAGGGGCATGGAGGAGCGGTAACCCAGCTCGATGCCGGCTGGCCAGGGGTCGGCATCCAGCATATCGCTGAGGGCCGACTCCGAGACGCCGAAGGTGTAAAAGCGACGCAGCTCGGTATCGACTTGTGCCCCGGCCAGCTGTTTGAGGCGCGGCAGAATTTGCTCGCGCACCATCTGTTTGAACTCGAACGGCACGCCCGGGGTGAAGAAGAGCTGACTCTGGCCACTTCGCACCACAAAGCCGCAGGCGGTGCCGACCGGGTTGTCGAGGATCTCGCTCCCCTGTGGCAGCCATGCCTGTTTGGCATTGCTTTGTGCCATGGGGCGGCCACGGCTGGCGTAGCGCGCTTCGATGGTAGCGAGCCATTCGGGGAAGAGGGTGAGTGGCTGGTCAAAGGCTTCAGCTGCCGCCTGAGCGGTCAGGTCATCGGCAGTGGGCCCGAGTCCGCCACACACCAGCACCACCTCGGCGCGGCTGGCACTCTCTTGCAGCACCGTTTTCAGGTCGGTGAGGTTGTCCCCTACCGTCAGGCGACGGCGCACCTGCCAGCCCTGCTCCAGCAGCAGAGCGCTGAGCCAGGCCGCGTTGGTATCCACCACCAGACCCGTCACTATTTCATCTCCGGTACTGATGATCTCGATACGCATGGCTGGCTCCTTGGATTAAACGGGTGGCAACGGTTGGCCTCGGGCCAACACAATCAGGCTTTGTTGTGCTCGAAGTAGTAGCTGATCCGGGTACGCGGATTGAGGTACTCGAACACGGCGGGCGGCAGCCGTTTGGGGTGGATCACCTTGGCGATCGACAGTTCGGCTTGCTGCAGGTCGATGATGGCGGCTTCCTGACGGGGAATGCGCGGATCGTAGACCAGCACCGAGGGGTAGAGCAGGCGGGAAGCGTTGACCGACATCACCAGTCCCACCTGACCGTTGGAGAGCTGCACCACGCTGCCGGGGGGGTAGATCCCCATCAGCCGGATCAGCATGCTGAGGTACTCCGGATTAAACTGCGCCTTGCGCTGCTTGTAGAGGCCGCTCAGGGCTGAGTAGGGCACCTTGGCCTGCATGTGGCAGAGGTTATCGTACTCGTTGATCAGCGACACCATCTGGGTCAGCGGATCGAGCTGGCCACCCTTGAGCCCTTCCGGCCCGCTGCCATCGAGATATTCATGGTGATGGAGCACGATCCCCTTCGCCTCGGCCGGGAAATCCTTGGCCAGATTGAGCAGATCCAGCCCGTAGCGCGGGTGCTGGGCCATCAGGTTCTGCTCCGGCTTGGTCAGCGGCTCGGTCTTGCGCAGGATCTGGCTCGGGATCTTCAACTTGCCGATATCGTGGAACAGCGCCCCCATGCCGACCTGACGGATCTCGTCGGCCGTCATGCAGCACTCCTTGGCCAGCAGCATGCTGAGCACGCTCACATTGAGGGAGTGGAAGTAGAGGTTGTTGCCATCCTCGCTGTCGGAGACCAGATGGAGCACCATCTCGTCCACCGAGAGCAGTTGCTCGGTCATGGCGTTGACCAGCTCCTGTGCCTCGCCGATGGCATTGAGGGGGCGGGACTGGATCTTGCTCATCACGCTGCGCACCTGGGCCAGCGACTGCTGGAACTGCTTCTCGCACTGCTGCAAATTGCGGCGATACTGTTGCAACTGCTCTATACGCTGATCCTTCTCCTGCTGCATTCGGGCTTGCCGCTGTGCGGCGTCTGCGCTCTCTTGTTGCTGAGGCTGTACCTGATTGAGGGGCTTGGGCGGAACGTCGCTCTTGTCGGGAATGATGGTGACCAGTTTCAGGCCGAGACGGCGGATCAGCTCGATCTCTTCTTCACTTTTGATCTTGAAGCTGGAAAACAGGAACGGGTGTTCGCGCCACCCCAGTGGCAGGGATACATAGTTGCCGACTTGCAGTCGATCTACGGAAATCTTGATACCGGTCATTATCTTGGAAGCAGGAGACACACTGAGCCGTATGCTAGTCAAAGGCGGGGGTGAATACAAAAGGTATCTGATGACAGGGCAGGAGCTTTATTATAGGCTTCTGGATGTCCAGACATATTTACTGATGCAGTACAGGGAGTAAGCATGCCGATCAAGATCCCGGATCAGTTACCCGCCGCCGAAGTGCTGGGGCAGGAGAACATCTTCGTGATGACGGAATCCCGGGCCGTCACCCAGAACATCCGCCCGCTGCGGGTGTTGATCCTCAATCTGATGCCCAAGAAAATTGAGACCGAGATCCAGCTGATGCGGATGCTCTCCAACTCGCCGCTGCAGGTGGATGTGGATCTGTTGCGCATTGATGACAGGGAGTCAAAGAACACACCTCAGGCCCACCTCGAGAACTTCTATCACGACTTCGAACAGGTGCGTGGCAACAACTACGACGGCATGATCATCACCGGGGCGCCGCTTGGGCTGGTGGAGTTCGAGGAGGTGGTCTACTGGCCGCGCATTGTCGAGATCATCGAGTGGTCCCATCAGCACGTGACCTCCACTCTGTTTCTCTGCTGGGCGGTGCAGGCGGCGCTTAAAGCCTTGTATGGCATGGAGAAGCAGACCCACGGCGAGAAGCTCTCCGGGGTTTATCGCCACCACCGCCTCGACGAGCACGAACCGCTGCTGCGTGGTTTCGATGACGAGTTTGTCGCGCCCCACTCCCGCTATGCGGCGTTTGATGGCGATTTGATCCGCGCCCACACCGATCTGCAGATTTTTGCCGAGTCAGAAGAGGCGGGGGTTTATCTGGCGGCGACCAAGGATTGTCGTCAGGTGTTTGTCACCGGGCATCCGGAGTACGACGCCCTGACTCTCGATGGGGAGTACCAACGGGATCTGGCGGCGGGCCTTGACCCGGCTATTCCGGTCAACTACTACCCGAATAACGATCCGGGCAAGACCCCGCGCGCCAGCTGGCGCAGCCATGGTCATCTGCTGTTTGCCAACTGGCTCAACTACTACGTCTATCAGCTCACCAGCTATCGGGTGGAGGATATCGGCAAGGTCTTCACCTATGACCAAGGGGGCAAGTAGTCAGTCGCCCAGCTCCAGCCGCTGGGCCAGCTGGTCGAGCCATTGGCGGTGGCAGGCCAGGGTAAACGCCTTGGGTCTGTGGGCCTTGATAGCGGCCATCGCTTCTTGCTGTGGCTGGCCGAGGGTCATCAGCAGCGCGGCGGCGACCAGACCGGTACGACCGCTGCCCCCTTTGCAGTGGATGACCAGATGTTTGCCATCCCCCAGCAGCTCGCGCAGCTGCGGCAGCGCCTGTTGCCAGGCGGCCTCGAAGGCTGCATCGGGGGCCAGATCATCCTCGATGGGCAGGTGGAGCCAGCGCATTCCTTCGTGCTCGACCTGCTGGCCGAGCTGCGCCAGTTCGAGTCGGGTCAACTCGGCGCTCGTCATCAGGGTCACCACCCCGTGGGCACCGGCCAGCCGCAGTTGATCGAGCGCCAGGGTCAGCGGCACCTGCTGGGTGCCGGGGCAGGGGGTCAGCAGCAGCTGACCATCGACACGGGGAACCTCAAGGCTCCAGAAAGGGTGATACGGGTGCATGGCGGATCCTCGCGTGGTGGCCACAGGGCTGCGGCCGGTGAATGGCGCCAAGGATAGGCGGGGCAGGGGGGATGTCAATGGCCGTTGTGTTTGCCCCAGTTTACGGGCAGAGTCTAAAAAATTGAGCGGTTCAAGGAGTTAAGATGAGAAACCTGGATCAACTGGATTTGGATATCCTGGCCCATCTGTTTCGGGATGCGGGCATGACCAACAAAGATCTGGCCGCGTTGGTGGGCGTTGCCCCCTCCACCTGTCTGGAACGGGTGCGCAAGTTGCAGCAGGATGGCGTGCTCAAGGGGGCGCACTGCGAAGTGGATTATCAGGCCCTCGGGGGTCACATTCAGGCCATGGTCTCCCTGCAGCTGGCCCGGCACAGCCGCCAGATCATCGATGCCTTCCGCGATGCCATTCTGGCGCTGCCCGAAGTGATCAGTCTGTTCCACATGGGGGGCAAGGATGATTTTCTGGTGCACCTGTGTGTCTCCGATACCGAGCACCTGCGCAACTTCGTCTTCGATCACTTCACCTCCCGCGAAGAGGTGGTGCACCTCGAAACCTCGCTGGTGTTCGAGCACAAGTTCAGTCGCTCCCTGCCCTGCTTTCCCCAACCATAACGGCCTGTGGGCCGACGGTATGGATAGATGGAAAAAACCGCCAGCTGGCGGTTTTTTCCATTCTGCTATCGGCTGAATCAGCACGGGCGGCTCAATTGGCGGCGGTGCGTTCATCCTTGGCCGTCTGATAGAGGCTCTTCTGATAGGCCATGCTGCCCCACAGGGCCAGACCAAGGGCATCCTCCTTCAAGGCGTCCGGCTGCGCCGCCAGGGTCAGCTTCTCGCTGGCATTGTCGTAGACATAGCCCTCTGCCGCCCGTTCCGGTTGCAGTATCACCACATCCTTGCCGCGCATCAGGGCGAAGTTCTTGTCGTACTGCATGATGGCGCGCCCCGGCCAGTCGGCAGGCATGCGGGTCAGATCCTTGCCAAGCATGGGGTAGTCGGCACTGATCCCCATCAGGGAGAGCAGGGTCGGCGCCATGTCGATCTGGCTGACGACGCGCGGATCTTTTCTCGGCACTATGCCGTCGCCCACGATAACCCCCGGAATATGGAAGCGGGGGATGGGCACCAGACTGGCGCCACCGACCCGGCTGTCGTGATCGGCGATGACCAGGAACAGGGTATCCTTCCAGTATTCGGACTGTTTCGCCCTCTTGAAGAACTCGCCGATGGCGTAATCCGCATACTTGGCCGCGTTGTTGCGGGTCTGCTTGGGTTGCTCGAAGAGTTCGATGCGGTTGTCCGGGAATTCGAACGGATCGTGGTTGCTGGAGCTGAACACCAGACTGAAGAAGGGTTTGCCCTCCTTGTGCAGCGCCTTGAAGGTCTCGTCGGCCTTGACCATCAGATCCTCATCTGAGGCGCCCCATGAGCCCTTGAACACCGGATTGTCGAAATCCTTCTGCTCGACGATGGTGGTGAAGCCGTTGCCGAGGAAAAAGCTGCGCATGTTGTCGAAGTGACTCTCGCCGCCATAAATAAAGCTGGTGTCGTAACCCCGCTGTTTGAGCAGATCCGCGATGGTAAAGAAGTTGGTCTGGCTCTTGCCTAGTTTGACCACCGCCTGTGCCGGAGTTGGCGTGAAGCCGGTCAGTACCGCCTCGATACCACGCACCGAGCGGGTGCCGGTGGCGTAGAGCTGCTCGAAGGCCCAACCCTGCTGCGACAGGGCATCGATGTTGGGGGTAAGCGGCAGGCCGCCGAGGGAGCCGACAAACTGGGCACCCAGACTCTCCTGCAGCAGGATCACCAGATTCTTCGGTTTACCCTGGAAGCTCGCCTGGTTGAAGGTCTGGCTGGGCAGCAGATCTGAGTTGAAATCACTGGCCGGACGGCCACTCTCCTTGCGCATGACTTCGAGCACCTTCTGAGGGGTCATCTCGCCGTAAAACTGGCCGGCATCCTCCTCGGCGCCCATCTGTTTGATGGCAAAGAAGAGGGAGTAGGCGGAGTTGACGGTGAGCGAGTTGACCAGCGGATCCTCGGCAAAGGCGACCATGGCCGGGTTCAGGGCGCGGTGGCCGAGACTGGAGCGGGCACCGAGAAAACCTATGGCCAGAATGAGCAGGGCGAAGGCCGGACGCAGATACCAGCGGGGGAAGCTGAGGCCATGCACCAGACGGCCGCTCAGCCACCAACCGCCGGTCAGCACGGCGCCACTGAAGAGTAACGCCAGCAGCAGCTCGGCTTTGCGCCCCGCCCACAGCATGGCGAACACCTCTTTCGGATAGATGAGGTACTCCACATAGAGACGGTTGGGACGCACGCCATATTCGGTGACAAACGAGGGGGTGGAGATCTCGAGGAACAGCATCAGCCAGAGTCCGACGGTCAGCCAGACGCGCATCAGTTGCAGCCAGCCCCGGCCGATGGCATGGGGGCCTGCCAGCAGCAGAGTGAGCATGGCGGGGACACCCCAGACCCAGCAGAGGGTCGCAAAGTCGACCCGGATCCCTTGCAGCAGCATCTCCTGCCAACCGGCCACGGCATCCACCCGTTCCAGTTGCCAGAGACCGAGGGCGATTCGGCTGAAAGAGAGAGAAAAAAGCGCGAGCGCGCAGAAGACGGCGAAGGGCCAGAACGGGCCGAGTCGCTGTTTTAGATCTGTCATGTTTGTTCCTGAATGAGACTGTAAACGTCTGTCCACAGACGTTTTTTTAGTTGTTGTGAGGTTATGACAGATCGAATTGGTTAAGGTTGCATTCAAGTTTGTTAAAAGTCGGCATTAACACATTTATCATCTAAAAATGTGATGTCGCGCCACTAATGAGCACAGCATAATCTGCTGGGTAAAATGTGAGCCACAGCGTGTATGGATGGAGCGCTGGTGTTTATAATTGCCGCGAATTATCTCAATCGGAGCCGAAGGGATGCCGGTCTTTATCGATGTCGAGTATGTGCGGGGATGGCGCCTGTTTCTGGTGTTATCGGATGGCACCACGGGTGTGCTGGATCTGACCCCCTGGCGAACCCAGCCGCTGTTTGCAAAGCTGGAGAGCGAGCGTCACTGCGCCCGGGTCTTCATCAACCGTCACCACCAGCTGGAGTGGCCTGTTGGCTGCACGCTATCCGCCCATGAGGTCTATCACCTCATCTCTCCCATCGATGAGCGGGAAGCCTTCAGCTAATCCCCATTTTTTGTGAGCCAACGCCAGATTCCTGTTACTGGAATGTTTGCCCGTTTGCCTTTCTGAGCCAACTTGGGTAAAACCTGCGCAACATTTTGCCAACTTGCCTTCGCTTCACCTGACAGAGGCTTGCCGCTTTCGCGCCGCAGGCCTTTTTTGCGGCCTGATGGCAAACCTTTCCCTTGCTGAAAGGTTTGGTCGGTTGAATGAAAATAACAAAATAAACAAATACATAAGGAAAATGTATGGCTTGTCATATGCGCACACCTCTTGCCCTGCTGGTGGGCGGGCTCGCCTGTCACGGCGCTGCCGGTCAGGAATCGGTTCAACAGCTGGATCCCATGGTGGTGGTGGCAACCCGCCCCGCCAGCACACTTGAAGTGACGCTGGATCCCAAGAAGCCCGGTTCCCCCATGCCCGCTGCCGACGGCGCCGGTTATCTGAAGAATGTCACCGGCATGAGCATGGTGCGCAAAGGGGGGCTCGGTGGCGACCCTGTACTGCGGGGGATGGGGATGTCCCGCCTCAACGTGCAGATGGATGGCGGCATGCTGGCCGGTGGGTGTGGTGGCCGGATGGACCCGCCCACCGCCTATGTGTTCCCCCAATCCTTTGACCGGATCCGGGTGCTGAAGGGGCCGCAATCCCTCGAGCAAGGGGCTACGCTGGCGGGAACCGTGCTGTTCGAGCGGGACAGACCCGAGTTCACCGCACCGGGCCTCAAGGCCGATGCCTCGGCCCTCTTTGGCAGCTTCGGCCGCGATGATCAGATGGTCGACATGACGGCAGGCTCGACCGACGGCTATCTGCGCGGTCAGTTCACCCACTCCGATAGCGACGATTACCGCGATGGCCATGGCAACAAGGTGCGCTCCTTCTATCGCCGCGAGAACGGCACCGCCCAGCTGGGCTGGACGCCGGGGGAGCACACCTGGCTGGAACTCACCGCCGAGCGTAGCAATGCCCGTGCCGCCTATGCGGACCGCACCATGGATGGCCCCATGTTTGATCGCGAATCCTTCGGGCTGAAGCTCAAGCAGGAGCAGATCACCACTCACTGGCAGCGCAGCGAGCTGACCCTGTGGGACAACTACATCGACCACATCATGGACAACTTCAGCCTGCGGCAAAACAGCGGCATGAAGATGCTCTCCAACCCGGATCGCCGCAACACAGGTGGGCGCTGGGCCAACGATATCGCCCTGCCTGCCGACTGGCTGCTGACCGCCGGGCTAGACAGCAACCGGGATCAGCATCGCAGTCGGAGTGGGGTCGACTATGCCACCAAAGATCGTCAGCGCACCCTGCGTTTCGAGCAGCAGGGCGGCTTCGCCGAACTGGGTCGTCAGCAGGGGGCCCACAGCTACAAGGGCGGTTACCGTCAGGATAGGGTCGAGACCACCCGCTATGGCGCCGGTGAACAGACCCTCTACAGCGATACCCTGAGTCTTAACAGCGGGTTTGGCCGCTACGAATATCAGTGGTCGCCACGCTGGTCCAGCTATCTGGCCTGGGGGCAGGCAGAGCGTGCGCCGGACTACTGGGAGCGCAGCAAGGACAGTACCCCGTTCACCCTCAACCCGGAGCGCAGTCGCCAGTGGGATGCGGGGTTGGCCCTGCGCAGCCGCGAGCTGGATCTGACCCTCTCCCTCTTTAGCTCCGATATCAAGGACTACCTGCTCTACAACAGCAAGTCAAACAAGGTGCGCAATATCGATGCCCAGACCCGGGGGGGCGAGCTGGAGGGGCGCTGGCAGTTTGCCGATCAGTGGCGTCTCGATGGTGGTCTGGCGGTGGTCTATGGCGAAAACCAGAGCGACAACAAGCCGCTGGCCCAGATGCCGCCGCTTGATGGCAAGCTGGCGTTGGGCTGGCAGCCGGACGAAGCGCTGAGTTTCACCCTGCTGGGGCGCGCGGTGGCGGCGCAGGATCGGGTAGATCTCTGGTCCGGCACCGTTGCGGGTCAGGATCAGGGGGAGACCCCGGGCTTCTTCACCATGAACCTGAGCGGCGCCTGGCAGTTTGCCAAAGGGTGGCAGCTTTCGGCCGGGGTGGACAACCTGTTCGACACCTTCTACTACGAGCACCTCTCCAAGTCGGTGCACGCCAGTCAGGCGGGGTTGGGCTATGAGCAGAGCGGCCGCATCCCCGAGCCGGGCCGTTCCTACTGGCTCTCGCTCAACTACCGTTTTGCTTCGGCAGGGGTGCTATAACCAGTTGAGTCAGATAACGTTTTCAGTCACAGACACCGCTGTGTGAGCATCGCTATCATGGTGAAAAACAGGCGTATCAGACGCCTGCTCTCACAGCGGGAACATAACAATGAAACAAGGAACGTTACGCTATGGCGGCCTGCTCGGGGCCGCCCTGTTACTTGCGGCTTGCGGCGGCAGCGGTAGTTCAGGTGGGGAGAGTTCTCCCCCCGTCGTCAATCCGCCGGTCACCCACCCTCCGGTTGCCACGGCCAGTCGTGCCTGCTATGGCGACGATCAACCCGCCTGCAACCTGCGCATCTATCAGGTAATGGTGGAGTCGTTTGCCGATGGTGACGGCACTGCCAACTACGGCATCGGCTATGGCCCCTCCCAGCACAACGGCGATCTGCAGGGGATCATCGACAGTCTCGACCACATCAAGAGTCTCAACGTCAACGCCATCTGGCTCACCCCGGTGTTCGACTCCTGCGCGGGGCAAGGCGGCGATAACAAGCTCGATGCCACCGGCTACTTCGCCTGCGACTTTTTCACCGTGGATCCCAACTTTGGCAGCAATGCCAAGCTCAAACAGCTGGTGGACGGGGCGCACCAGCGCGGCCTCTATGTCTTCCTCGACGGGGTGTTTGGCCACGTCAACAAGGTGGGGGTGAGCAAGCCCTCGCCAGAGGGGCGTCTGCCAGCCCTCACCAGCGGCGGTGCGGGTTATCCCGGCCAGCTGGTGGATTACAGCAAGCCGGAGAGCCTCGCCTACTTCAAGGAGGTGGCCCGCTATTGGGTCGAGCAGTACGGCATCGACGGCTGGCGCCTCGATCAGGCCTATCAGCTTGGGCTGGATGATTGGCGCGCCATTCGCAGCGAGGTGGAGCAGGCCAGCGCAGCGCGCAAGGCCGCCGGTCAGCAGTGGGGCACCCTTGGCTACATGGTGGGCGAGGTGTGGAAGGGGGCTGACGACATTCGCGCCCAGGCTTACGGCAGCAGCGACAATCCAGCGCTCTCCTCGGCCTTTGACTTCCCGTTGCGTTACGGCATCCTGCAGGCACTGGCGGTGGAGGAGTCCGGCAAGGGCGGGCAGGGGGCCAGTGTGCTCGATGCCAGCTGGAACAAGGTGGAGAACTACCCGAATCATGCCATGCCGAACCTGATGCTGGGCAACCACGATCTGGTGCGTTTTGGTGATCTGCTGGAGCGCGGCAACTTCAAGTCGACCGAGTACTGGCAGCGCCACAAGGCAGCCTTCAGCTTTATGGCGGCCCGTTCCGGCCCCATCACCTTCTACTATGGCGAGGAGTTTGGCGACGAGGTGCCGGGCTTTGCTGCCAAAGTCAGCGGTGACTGTGCGGCGCAGGGCTTGTGCGACGACCATGTGGCCCGCAGCGACGGCAAGGTGCCCGCTGTCACCGGCTTTGTGCCAAGTAGCGAACAGGCCGAGCTGAAAGAGTGGCTCGCCCAGTTGCTGGCGATGCGTGCTGCCCACCCCGCCCTCTATCAGGGAGAGCGAGTCAAGCTGGTGGCCGAGGGCAGTCTCTATGGTGACATCAAGCAGACGGCGGGGGAGCAGATAGTCTACCTGCTCAACCTCTCCACCACGGCGCTCAGCTACAACTTGCCGACGGGCAAACTGCGCAGCGGCAGCGCGCTGGTGGATCTGCAAAGCGGCGAGAGTCTGGCCATTGGCGGCAGCAGCGTGACGGTGGAGATACCGCCCTTGAGCGGGCGTTTCCTGCGTCTGCAATAAGTCAGCCACAGCACGCTTTGATATGAGAGAGGGCCCCATCGCGGGGCCCTCTCTGTCATTGTGGGCGACAAAGTCATGGCGGGGTTATGCGGTGCTCTGGCCCCGGTTTTCCAGCCGCTGGCGAAAGGCGCGGGCCAGTCGCTCGTAGAGATCCTGCGCCTCCTTGTCTTCGATATCACCGCGGATCCAGGGGTTGTCGACGATCTCCAGCAGCACGCAGTCGCGCCCCTGCTGGCGCAAATCGAGCCCATAGAGGCCATTGCCGAGCTGATGCACTGCGCGGCGAGCGGTCTGCAGTACCCGCTCCGGCACCTCGTTGAGCGGTAACGCCTCGATGCGGCTCATGTCGAGAGGGTGCTTGCGGCGGCGAATGCGGTTGCCGGGTTCGGGCCGGTAGCGGCGACAGGCAAACAGCGGCGAGCCATCGAGAAAGCCGATGCGCCAGTCGAACTCGGCGGGGATCCGGCTCTGCACCAAGAGCAGGGCGGAGCGGCCCAGCCCCTCGTCCAGCAGCCGGGCCAGCAGCAGCTCGTCGCTGGCCATGGCGAGATCGCGCCCCTGTGCCCCGTCGGGCACCTTCACCATCAGCGGCAGGCCGAGCCGCTGTACCAGCTCGTCCACATGGTGGCGGCCGCGGCGGGTCACCACCATGGTGGGCGGCATGGGCACGCCGCTGCGCACCATCAGCTCGTAGAGATAGAGTTTGTTGCTGCAGGCGAGGATGGCGCGGGAGCTGTCGATCACCGGCATCTTGAGCTGTTCGGCGCGATGGGCAAATTCGAAGGTGTAGTGGCCGACTGCGGTTTCGGCACGCAGCCAGAGGGTGTCGAACTCCGGCAGCCGCTCTATGGCCGACGGTGGCAGGATCTCGGCCCGGATGCCTTGGGTGGCAGCTGCCCGGATAAAACGCTCCAGCGCCAGCCCGTCACTGCTGGCGCGGCCGTCATCTGGGTCGACCAGAATGGCGAGCTGGTAGAGCGGCGCCGCCTGCTCCTCATCACCGGTCCCCACCAGCGCTTGGGCGTGGTGCAGCATCAACTCTTTCTCGCTCTGGCTCAGCTCCAGCGGCGACAGGCTCTGCTGCTGGCGCACCGACCAGCCGTGGCGGCCGCGCTTGAGGGTCAGCTCCTGCAGCGGCAACTGGCTCAGGCCATAGTAATAGCGCGCCAGCCCCGCCAGCTCGTTCTGTTCACACTGGCCGAAGATGGCGCGTACCCGGATCCTGTCCTCGCTCTGCTGGGCCAGCCATCCCTGCGCCTTGCGCCACAGCTTGGCCGGTGGCTGCAGGGGTTGCAGTCGGCTGATGGCTTGCAGACCCGGCAGACAGTGGTGGCCGCGTGCCTGGGCCAGCAGCGAGCAGTAGTAGCCTGCGCTCAGGTGCTCCAGATTGCGGCAGAGGTTGATGATGCGGGGTCGGCCGCCGGTGGTCGGCACGCCATGTTGCAGATAGGTGCGGGCGGTCAGCAGATAATCGGCATGGCAAGGCCAGTCGCCCAGCTCTTCGACGATGACATAGGTACTCATATTTTCGGCTCCACAGATCAGACTGCCTGAACAGGCAGGATCCCCAGTGGGCTTCGATGCACCGACAAGCACGACAATGGCGCGAGGGGAAACAAGAGGTTACAGTGCCTAATATGACGCCTTGGTAACTTGTGATACAAGTCGCATTTTTGGTGCTGAGGATAAATAACCGAACAAGGACTCCCCGTGTTGACCGTACGTGCGGCCCGAACCGATGATCTGGGCGCCATCGTGAATCTGGAACGCTACTGTTTTCCTCCCGAAGTCGCCTTTGGCCGCAGCCGCTGGCACTATCTGCTGGCCCACGCCAAGGGGCGCACCCTGTTGCTGCTGGACGAGAAACATCAGCTGATGGGCTATCTCTGCCTGCTGGAGCACAGAGGCTGGGATCGGTTGGTCATTCAGGCGCTGGCCATCCGCTGGACGGTGCGTCGTCTGGGCTGGGCGCGGCGCCTGCTGGAGCAGGTGATCTGCGAGGGCAAGGCCGCTGGCTGGGGGGCGATTCGCCTCGAAGTGGGGGACGCCAACGAAGAGGCGCTGGCGCTCTATCAGGGATTGGGATTTCGTCCCCAGCAGCGGCTGGCGGACTACTATGGCCGCGACCAGCACGCCCACCGACTGGTGCTGCCGCTGGTGAGCGACGAGGAGCGTGAGCGGCGCAGAGTGGCTCGCACTCAGGCGCGCAAGCCGTCTTTACAGGCCAACTGACCATATTGAACGAGCAGAATCGAGGAGCAGGATGAGCTGCGACAACTGTCTTGCCACCGCCATCAGGGCAAAGCTGGGGCGCTGTCCGGTCTGCGCTGGCCAGACCTTCGTCATCGGCCTGATTGGCTGGTTGGTCTGGTGGTGGTGCGGCGCCGACACCTCGGTCAACGCCCTCACCGGCCTGCTGTTTGCGCTGGGTGGCTCGGGCCTGTTGCTGCTCCATCTGGTGGTATTTGTCTGGCGCAAGGCGACCGGACGTGAATTGAGCGATGAATAAATCAGATTGGATTCAACAACATAAATAACAATATCGGTGTAGATATGGAGGTTCAGATGATTGCAATGGTAACGGGCGCCTCGTCCGGTTTTGGTGAAGCCATCAGCCGCCAGCTGGTGCAGGCGGGCTACAAGGTGATCGGCACCGGTCGCCGTGCCGAGCGGCTGGCTGCGCTGGCTGACGAGCTGGGCGAGCAGTTCCTGCCGCTGGCGTTCGATGTGCAGGACAAGGCGGCTACCCGCGCCGCCATCGCCGCTCTGCCAGCCGCCTGGAGCGAGGTGGATCTGCTGGTCAACAACGCCGGTCTGGCGCTGGGGCTGGAGCCGGCCCACAAGGCGGATCTGGAAGATTGGGAGCAGATGATCGCCACCAACATCAGCGGTCTGACCCTGCTCACCCGCCTGCTGCTGCCGGGCATGGTGGCGCGCAATCGCGGTCACGTCATCAATATCGGCTCCATCGCCGGCACCTACCCCTATCCGGGCGGCAACGTCTACGGCGCCACCAAGGCGTTCGTGAAGCAGTTCAGCCTCAACCTGCGCGCAGATCTGGCGGGCACCGCCATCCGCGTCACCAACGTGGAGCCGGGCCTGTGCGGCGGCACCGAGTTCTCCAACGTGCGCTTCCACGGTGACGATGCCAAGGCGGCCTCCGTCTATCAGGGGGTGGAGGCGATCCAGCCGGAAGATATCGCCAATACCGTGCTCTGGGTGAGCCAGCAACCGGCCCACGTCAACATCAACAGCATCGAGATTATGCCGGTGGCCCAGACCTTCGGCCCGCTCAATATCAGCCGCCGCTGATTGCGGCAGGTGATGAAAGCAAAAGAGGCTCCCGTGGGAGCCTCTTTGCGTTGGCGAGCCGGTCACAGGCTCATGATCTTCTTGAACTCCTCCGGCGAATACTTTTTCTCGGTGCGCTTGGTGAGATCCGTCATCAGCTTGTAGCGCAACGTTTTGGCCATCTGATAGGTCTGCTCCAACTGGCCGTAGGAGTAGTCGGCGGCCAGCCCGATGGCGGTAGCCTTGTCGCTGGCGTAGGTCTGCTTCAGGCTCTTGTCGAGCAGGGCCACCTCCTTGTAGAGCTTGGTGCTCTCTTTGCTCCAGACGCCGCGCAGCAGCGGCAGGTATTTGTCCGGATCGGCGCTGGCCAGCGCGGTCAGGCTGCGGAGCTGCCAGTAGGCGGAATCGTCGGAGTAGCTGTCGCTGCCGGTGCGATAGGGCAGGGGATAGTTTTCCAGGGTGTTGTAGAGCGGCACCATCACAGATTCGGCCAGCACGCCGTAACTCTGCCAGATGAGCCCCTGCAGCTCTTTGGGCATCTCCTTGCGCAGCTGGATGACGTGGGATTCCAGCTGGCGATCGACGCGGATCGGCCGCTCCGCCTTGCCCGCGAGCGGCGTACCGTCATAGGTGGCGCTCAGCACCCTGGCTACGTCCGGCAAGGCGATGGGGGCATCCGGCTTCATAAACAGTGGATATTGCGCCTGCCGGGTCGCCTGTTTGTGGGAGGCCGTCAGCATGTTCTGGCCGAGCCACTCCCGATCCACGTTGTAGGGGTCGGCAATCACTCCGAATGCCTTGGCGAAGTTGAAATCTTTCGGGTCGGCGTTATCCAGCAGTTTGTGCTCGCGCACGAACTCCAGCAGCTTGGGCGAGTGCAGCACATCGGCGCTGTCGAGATTGACGCCGTGGATGCGCAGGCCGTTGGCCACCATGGCGTAGCTGTCGTCCGGCACCCGCACCGCGATCCAGTGGTGGCCGGAGCCAATCTCCATCAGCCAGGCTTCGTTCACATCCGCCAGATAGAGGCTGTTGCCCTCACCGGCACCATATTGCTCCACATAGCGGCCGAGCAGCTCGACCCCCTCTTTGGCCGTCCTGGCTTGCGGCAGGATCAGGGTGGGGATGATGGCTTCAATCACTCCCTTCTCAATCAGCGGATCGGCTTTCCGGGCCTTGTCGTTGACCTCGGCACTGGTGGTGGCCGAGATGGTGACGTTGAACTCGTTGATGCCGCGCTCTTCATAATATTTGCCTGCCGGGTCGCTGGTGGTGGCATCCCAGTCGTGGATGGCGGAGTAGGCTAAGAACGCCTTGGGCATCGGCACTTCCAGCCCGTTGCCCAGTTTCCAGAGTTTGCCCTCGTTCTGCTGCGCGGGCCGGAAGGCGAGGTACTTGTTCCAGTTGTTGACGCCAAAATCCTCGTTTCTGGCGATCATCACGCTGCCATCGGCACTGGCCCCCTTGCCGACGATAAGACCGGTACAGGCGTCGGCACTGGTGCCAAGCAGGGTGAGCAGGGTGGCGGAGAGAAGACTCAAGGTGTGTTTTTTCATAGTTATGCCCGAAAGGTTGAGGTGAGTGAGATTCAGACGAGGGGATGAGGTGTGGGGAGGCTGCAACTCCGAACTGGCAGCGGAGTGAGCACGACAGATTGGTCTGCCTGTTATTGGTTTTTCGAACAGATCATCCATGACACGGCTGGCTGGTTGTGATGTGCGCCAAAATTGTATTCCCGAGTGGTTGTTTATTTTGTGATCGAGCTGCGGTTCCTGACTTTTCTCTGGCGTCGTGGTGCGCGGACGGCGAAATGTGCCAAAACAGCGAGAACCGGCAGCAGATGAGTCATGATTCTGACGCCAGCCTTGCGTGGGGGACGTGGCGAGATCCGCCATAGCGCGGGATCTTGCACCATCTGACAAGTTGGCCTGTAACTTGCTGGTTTAATTGATAATGGTGGGGCCTGACGCCCCATGTGACCGGATCAGCCTGTGCCCATTGCCGCAGATGCGCACTGAATTGGAGCCCCCCATGGATATCAAACCCTACAGCCAGCAGCTTGCCCAGAGCGCATCCAACAACCGTGCCCTCGCTACCCTCAACAGTGCCAGTAGCGGCGGTCAGGGCGGTGGCTGGGAGGAGATGGTCAGCCTCTCCACCCAGCGCATGACCGGTCAGGCCCAGCAGGTGCTGACCTACGAACATCTGGCCAAGAACAACAAGTTGCCACCGGCGCTGGATATGAGCTCCGACAAGGGGGGCGTGGTGCAGCAGCTGGTGGACAAGGCGCTTGGTTTCGATCGCAAGAAGTTCAACGAGATCGAAGAGAAGCTCAAGACCATCGCCGATAACAAGAAGCTGACGCCGGAAGAGCGGGTGGAGCAGAGCAAGCCGCTCAACGAACAGCGAGAGGCGATGCTCAAGGAGGCGATGGATCGCCTGACCGACAAGAAGAGCTCATCCACAGATGAGGCCAAAACTGCCTGATCCTGCCGCGGTTCTGAGATCTACCCGGTCGGCACCGATGGGCCAGTGTCGACCGCCGATGGGCAAGCTTCTGCCACCTCTTTTGACCTCACCTCCCCACAGGCGCACAATGTCCGCGCATTGAGCCAGTCGAGGAGTCCGCCGTGTACAACTTCCAATATGCCAATCCGACCCGTATCTGTTTCGGCGAGGGGCAGATCGCCAGCCTGCCCGAACTGATCCCGCCCGGCAGCCGGCTGCTGGTGCTCTACGGCGGTGGCAGCATCAAGCAAAACGGCGTCTATGAGCAACTGACCCGGGCGCTGGAGGGGGTGACGTGGCAGGAGTTCTCCGGCATCGGCGCCAACCCCAGATTCGAGCTGTTGATGGAGGCGGTGGCGCAGGTGAAACGCGAGCGCATCGACTTCCTGCTGGCGGTCGGCGGCGGATCGGTAGTGGATGGCACCAAGTTTGTTGCGGCGGCCGCCTGCTACGAGGGGGATGATCCCTGGGATATTTGCGGCAAGCAGGCGAGTGTGCACAAGGCGCTGCCGATGGGCTGTGTGCTGACCCTGCCAGCCACCGGCTCCGAGAGCAATCCCACCTCGGTGGTGAGCCGGGGGGATGTGAAGATCTCCTTCAGAAGCCCGCTGGTGCAGCCGCAATTTGCGGTGCTCGACCCGACCACCACCTACAGCCTGCCGCCGCGCCAGACCGGTAACGGAGTGGTGGATGCCTTCGTCCATATTGCCGAGCAGTACCTCACCTTTCCGGTGGGAGGTGAGGTACAGGATCGGCTGGCGGAAGGTTTGCTGCAGGTGCTGGTGGAGAACGGCCCCAAGGCGCTGGCGGAGCCGACCAACTATCAGGTACGGGCCAATCTGATGTGGGCCGCCAGTCTGGCGCTCAACGGGCTTATCGGTTGCGGGGTGCCGCAGGATTGGGCCTCTCACGCCATCGGCCATCAGCTGACGGCGCTCTATGGGCTGGATCACGGCCAGAGCTTGGCGGTGGTGCTCCCCTCACTGCTCCGTGAGCGGGCGAGCCAGAAGCAGGACAAGCTGGCCCAGTTTGCCGAGCGGGTGTGGCATTCGACCCGCGAGGACAAGGCCCTGCGCATCGAGGAGGCGATCATCCGCACCGAGCAGTTCTTCCAGAAGATGGGACTGGGTACCCGGCTGGCCGACTATGGCCTCAGCGAAAGCTGCATTCCGGCGGTCTGCTCCAACCTCAAGCGGGTGGGGCGCACCGCGCTCGGTGAGCAGCAGGATATCGACCCGGATCGGGTGGCGCGCATTCTCGCCCGGGCGCTATAAGCCAGCGTCGATTTGTTTCCCTGGCTGATGCATTTTCCCAATTAAAGAGGGCCGCTTGTTGCGGCCCTCTTGCATGACGGGTTAGCCGATCACTCGGTACGCGCCTTGAGGTAGCCGGCGTAGTCCGGGATCTGCACGCTGAACGCCTGTCGCATATGGGGGCTGTCCATGATGAAGTCGGCGGTCGCTTCGTTGGTGGCAACCGGGATGTTCCACACCGCAGCAAGTCGCAGCAGCGCCTTCACGTCCGGATCGTGGGGCACCGCATTGAGGGGATCCCAGAAGAAGATCAGCACATCGATCTTCCCTTCGGCGATCAGGGCGCCGAGCTGCTGGTCGCCCCCCATGGGGCCGGAGAAGAGGCAGGTGATGGGCAGTTGCGCCTTCTTGCCGAGCATGGTGCCGGTGGTGCCGGTGGCGTAAAGATGGTGGAGCTTGAGCTCCTCCTTGCGGCGCATCACCCAGTTCAGCAGAGGGGTCTTCATGTTGTCGTGAGCCACCAGTGCCACCCGTTTGTGGGGCGCCATCTCGCGTGCAATCTGTTCCATGGAAATCGTCCGTAGCATTGTTATTGGAAGAGAGCCGTATCCTAATCGAAAGCGGCGCCCGTTGCCTTGCCGGGCGCCGTAACTGTGATCACTTCGACTGTTCAATCCACTGCTTGTTCTTCTGCTCCAGCACCGAGATGGGCAACATGCCGTATTCCAGCACATGGTGGTGGAACGCCTTGAGGTCAAAGCCTCCGCCCAGTGCCTGCTCGGCCGACTCCCGCATCCGGATCAGCGCCAGCTGGCCCGCCTTGTAGGAGGTCGCCTGACCGGTGTAGGCCATGTAGCGCGGCACCTCGGAGCTGATGTCCCCCGCCCCCAGCGCCGAGTTCTCCTTCATGTAGTTGACAGCCTGATCGTGGCTCCAGCCATACCAGTGGATACCGGTATCCACTACCAGTCTCATCGCCCTGAGCATCTCCTCGTTGAGGCGACCGAAGTATTGCAACTGGTTGTTGAAGGCGGACGATCCCTCGACCTTCACGTCCCCCACCGCCGGATCATAGAGGCCCCGCCCCTGATAGAGCCCCATGTCATGATCCGCCAGGTATTCGGTGTAGAGCGCCCAGCCCTCCGCATAGGCGGTGTAGGAGGCGTTAGCCACGTACTGCGGGAAGTCGGGATCCTTGGCGGCTAGCTCCTGGGCGATGGTGATCTGGAAGTGGTGACCCGGCGCCGCCTCGTGGGCCAGCAGGGTGCTGATGTTCCAGCTCTGCAGACCATAGGGGTAGTATGTGTTGAGGAAGAACTGCCCCTTGCGGCCGGTCTGCGGGTTGCCGTCCTGATACCAGGCTACCCCGCCGTATGGCGCATCTTCATAGGAGACGGGCACCACCTCGTAATCCAGTTTGGGAATGGTTCGTTCGGCATCGAAGAAGTCTGGCAGCACCAGTGCTGCTTTGCTCTTGAAGACGTTGTACTCCTGCAGTGCCCGCTCGTGTTCGGCCAGCGCCTGCTGCTGTGGCCCGCTCAACGTCGCCCCGGCTGCATTGTCCGGGTTGAGGCCGGCGGACCAGACCTCTAGCGGGTTCTGATAGAAGAAGGCCGGCTCGTTCAGATAGCGGAAGAAGGCGTAGATCTGGCCGCTCTGCTTGCTCTGGCTCGCGTCGTCGCTGTCACACTTGCCGACGGAATGGCATACCTTGACCATGGCAGCGAAGATCCGTTCTACCTCGCTCAATCCCAGCTCATGTACCTGCTCGGGTGTCATATTGGTGGTGGTGTGCTTCTTCAGCAGCCAGCGATACCAGTCTCGCCCGTTGGTCATGCCGCAGAAGCCATCATCACACTCGCCACTACCCAAGCGCACTGCATAGGCGCCGCCATGCTGGTAATCCAGATAGTCGCGCAGCGCCAGATAGCGGGTGTTGATGCTGTCCAACACGGCTTTGTAGTCTGCTCGCAGTGTGGCATCGGCATCCCCCGGCAACTGCTGCCAGCCGAGGTAGGAGCCGGCGATCGCCTCCCCATCCAGCTTGCTGTTGAGCTGGGCCAGCAGCCGGTCTACCAGCTCATCAGGCAAGGTGTTGCCCTGAACACTGGCCAGCTCGAATTGGTGTTTCACCTCGGCAAGATAGACATCATAGGCCTTGAGCCAGGTGAGGTGTTCCTGATACCAGGCCAGCGGGGTCATTGTTGTCTTTGCTCGAGTTGCCATTGCAAGTGCCGGAGCTGTGTCTGTGCGGTCGAGATCCCGTCGCCATGCGCCATCACCCGGCGTGACCCTGTCGGCCGAGCTGTGCTCGAAATAGTCGAAGTCACCGCTGACGGTGCGAGCCGCTTTGCCGCTGGCAGGGGCTGCTCCGACGTCATCTGCCAGATCCACCACGCGGTTGCGGAAGTGATGGATCGGGATCTGGGATTGGGGTAAATCGTATCCTTCAAGATTGATCTGCAAGTCCCAGCGGATCATGTCGTAGAACAGCCGATCCCGCTCACTTAGCACCGTGGGATCCAGAGCATTCAGTCGTTGGAGCAGTGAGCTGTCGAGTGCTTTGCGCTTGGCGATGCTGGTGGCATCGATGGCAAAACCGTAGGGGTCGAGCGATTGGCTCTCGCGCAGGGCCTCATCCATGGTTTGCATCAGGGATGCTTTGGTGGCTGCGGGATCTGCAGGTGCGTTCGAGCTGTTGTCATTGCAGGCGGCAAGAGACAGGGCAATGGCGCAGGCTAGCGCGAGCTTGTTGGGTAGGAAGTGCATGATGTAGTCCTTTCACATGTTGTTATTGTATGTCCCTGTGAGGGGCCCCAATAGTGCAACTCCCAAGCGTCTGTTTTTGCGATCTGAATAGCAAAAATACGCTTATTTTTCATGCTGATAAGTGGTGTGAAAAGCTATGCAGCCAGACATTAAAAAACCCGCCTGAGCGGGTTTTTTAACCGTTTTTTCATGCCATAACTATTCAGGATGAACTGTGGTGCAGTTGCGACTGCTGGTAGTTCTCCAGCCCGATGCGATCGATAAGGTCTAGCTGGGTCTCCAGCCAGTCCACGTGCTCCTCCTCATCCTCCAGGATCTCCTGGAACAGGTCGCGGCTGATGTAGTCCTGCACCGACTCGGCGTAGGCGATGGCTACCTTGAGGTCGGGGATGGCATCCATCTCCAGCGACAGGTCGCAGCGCAGCATCTCTTCGACGGTCTCGCCGATGCGCAGCTTGCCCAGATCCTGCAAATTGGGCATCCCTTCCAGAAACAGCACCCGCTTCACCAGCTCGTCGGCGTGTTTCATCTCATCGATAGACTCGTGATACTCCTTATGCCCGAGCGCCTTGAGGCCCCAGTCATCGTAGATGCGGGCGTGCAGGAAGTATTGGTTGATGGCTATCAGCTCATTGGCCAGTACCTTGTTGAGGTGGGCAATGATCTTGGGATCTCCTTTCATCGACAGTGCTCCTTGGTTCGTGCCTGAGGCTGAGATCCTTAGAGCTTAGTCCAGAAAAGTGACAACAAGAGGTCCAGCGAGCTAGCTCGCCTGCGGAAAGGGATTGAAAAGACGGGCCGGTTTTACCGGCGACAGGCCCTGCTCAGGCCACCTCGTAGTAGAGCGGCGCCTGTTCCAGCTCGGCCTTGTCCAGTTCGGCGGCGATGATCTCCATGGTCATGCGCACGCATTTGCCACACTGGGCGCCCACCTCGAGCGACTGCTTGAGCTGGCGGAATTCGCTTTTACCTGACTGCACCGCCTTGCGGATCTGGGTATCTGTGATGCCGCGGCACAAACAGACGTACATGATGATTACCTCTTGTGGAATGACATGAAATCTAAATGAGAATGGTTCGTAGTGCAAATAACTATTGGTAATAAGATCCCCCGCTTGCCAGCCATCAACCCCTTGGTGACAATGCCCTGTCACTGAGGAAAACATCATGCTCAAGAAACTGTTCACTGCCCTGTTTGGCGGCCAGCCCGCTGTGGTCGCCGAAGTCACTCCCACCGAATATGCCGGCTATCTCATCTATCCGGAACCCATGGCCGAAGGGGGCCAGTACCGGTTGGCTGGCCGCATCACCAAAGAACTGGATGGGGTGCTGCAAACCCACCGTTTCATCCGCTCCGATCTGTTTGCCAATCCGGCCGATGCCGAGCGCTTCATGGTGCAGAAGGCCCACACCTTTATCGATCAGATGGGAGATCGCATGTTCGAGCCCCGCAAACCGGCTGACAGCCAAGCTTCATGACACTGCAAGAGAGCACCCTGCTGCGCGAGGCGTTGGCCCGCGCCGGTGAGCGACGCCTGATCTGGCTGGAGGGGGAGGAGGTCGAGTGCATCGCCCGAGCCGAGGTGCTGCTGAGCGGCGTCAGCTACTGGCTGGGGGACGGCCCGAGCGAGCACAACCCGCAACCGGCGGCCAAGGCCTTGCAGCGGCTCGGTCAGGAGTGCGACACGCTGGTGTTCAACGCCTTCAGCGGTTTTCATCCCGACGCCTTCGGGGCGCTGGCTGGCACCCTGCGCGCCGGTGGCTTGCTGCTGTTGCTGACCCCGTCCAGAGTAGAGTGGCCTGCATGGCCGGATCCTGATCGGATCCGGCTGGTGGCCCAACCGGAAGACATTGTGCTGGCGGGTCACGGCTTTATCGCCCGGCTGGTGCGGCTGCTGGAAGGTGATCCTGCCCTCTCGCTGGAGCCGCCGATTTGCTCGCAGCCGTGGCAACAGCTTGGGCCGGAGCGCAGGCTGAGCTGCGATCAGGCACGGGCACTGCCTGCCATCCACAAGGTGTTGCACGGTCATCGTCGTCGGCCGCTGGTGCTGAGCGCCGACCGCGGTCGTGGCAAGAGTGCGCTGCTGGGGCTGGCTGCCGCCGAGCTGCTGCGCCAGCAGCCCGCGCTGAACATAGTGGTGACGGCCCCATCGCAGGCAACAGTGGCGACCCTGTTTGCCCACGCTACTCGCGGGCTCGATACCACGCCTGAACAGCTGAGCGGGCTGAGCTACTGTTCGCCGGATCGGCTGGTGCACGAGGCGATGAATCCCGATCTGCTGCTGGTGGATGAAGCTGCCGCCATTCCGACCCCGCTGCTTGAAGCCATGCTGGCCCGCCATAGCCGCATTGTGTTTGCCACCACCGAGCACGGTTACGAAGGGACGGGGCGCGGTTTTCACCTGCGCTTCAAACGGGTGCTCGATAGCCAGACCCCGGAGTGGCAGGAGATCCACCTCTCTGAGTCCATTCGCTGGAGTGAGCACGATCCGCTGGAGCCGCTGATCTTCCGCCTGCTGGGGCTTGATGCCGAAGTGGCAACGCCCTTGCCGCCGACCAGCCCGAGCTGGCGTCTGGTCAACCAGGAGGCGCTGGCGAGCGACGAGGCGTTGCTCAACCAGCTGTTTGGCCTGCTGGTGCTGGCTCACTACCAGACCACGCCGAGCGATCTCAGGTCCCTGCTGGAGAGCCCGGATCTCGACATCCATCTGCTGGAGCAGGATGCGAGCCTGCTGGGAGTGGCGCTGGTGGCGCGGGAAGGGGGGATAGATCCTGAACTTGCCGAGGCGATCTGGGCCGGGCGTCGCCGTCCGCGCGGCCATCTGCTGCCCCAGTCGCTGCTGGCCCACGCCGGTTTCAAAACGGCGGGGGGGCGCAGCTACGCCCGGGTGATGCGTATCGCCATCCATCCCGAGCTACACCGACACGGGTTGGGATCGCTACTGCTTGGCAGGCTTGAAGAGCATTATCGTCAGGTGGGGATCGATTACCTTGGCTCGGCTTTTTCGGCCAGCGCCGACCTGCTCCCTTTCTGGCGCAAGGCTGGGCTGGAGGTGCTGCGCATCGGCCTGCAACGGGATGCCGCCAGCGGCTGCCATGCAGCCCTGCTGCTCAAAGCGCTGAAACCCGAGCATGAGCCCGAGTTGAATCAGTGGCAGCAGCGTTTCATTCGCCAGTTGCCGACCCTGCTGGCGGGTGAGCTGAAAGGATTGGAGCCCGAGCTGGTATGGCAATGTCTGCAAGGCAGCACCGTCACCGCAGCGGAGCTTGACGAGTTCGAGCGCGATGAGGTTGAGTGCTTTGCCCTGCATCACAAGCCGTTTGAACTGAGCCAATCCAGCCTGCAGTTGTGGTTGGCGCGCAATCTGGCTGTGCTGAGTTCACTGACTCCTGAAGAGCGTTATCTGCTGATCGCAGCCATCTGGCAATATGCCGACTGGGGAAGACTGGCTGCGAGGTTGCAACTGGCGGGCAAGCCCGCCGTGATCAAGAGTTTGCGGGCGCTGCTGGCGCGTCTTTTGAGTTCCTCTACCACTCGATAGGTTTGCCCTGCCAGTCGAGAAAGCTCAGCTCGCCATCCGGTTGCAGCCGGTTCATCAGGTTAATCAGATGGTCGGCTACCAGCTCGGGACTCTGCACATTTCCTGGCGGTACATTGGCGTGAAACGGGCGGGAGAGTTGGGTATCCACAGTGCCGGGGTGGAAAGCCAGCAATTTGACGCCGGGGGCCCGCCGGGCCAGCTCGATGGCGGCACACTTGAGCAGCATGTTGAGGGCGGCCTTGGATGCGCGATAGCCATACCAGCCGCCCGCTCGGTTGTCGCCAATGCTGCCGACCCGAGCGCTGAGAACGGCCATAGTGCAAGGTTCGCGGCCAAACAGCGGTAACAACTGGCTGATCCAGCACAGCGGCAGCAAGGCGTTGCTCTGGTAGAGGTGGGCCATGGCATCGAGATTGATTGCTTCGAGCCGCTTCTCTGGCTGGATCTTCCCCTGATGCAGGATGCCGTTGCAGATCACCACTCTGTGCGGTCTCGGTGCCCACTCCGCGATGCGGGCTACTGTAACTGCCATCTGCTCATCGCTGTAATCGCAACATAGCCAGTGCAGAGCCGGCGACGAGAGGCCCGCAGGTGCGGGCTGACGACTGATGGCAATCACTGGCCCGACACCCGCCGCCAACCAGTGTGCCACCAGAGCCGCCCCGATACCGCCAGAAGCGCCAATCACGACTATGCCTTCACTCATCTCCGGCTCCTTGTGAGTGCATGATGGATTTCACCATCTGCCAATGTTGTCCTGAGTGGCAGATACGATCGTACCAGCCTGCGGGATCAAACGGTTAAGGCTGCATTCTTGCCGAGATCCGAGCCGTTGGGTGAATTCCATTCCTATACTGAGGGAAAACCGCAGCGGTCTGCTGCCCGCGCAACCAGAATGAGAGTCACCATGATGTCCAAAGATGGGGAAGAGCGTAAATCTATCCTGACCGAAAGTGGCACCAACGAGCTCGAGATCATCGAGTTTCACCTCAAGAAGCAGCTGCCGGACGGCCGTGAAAAAACCGCTTATTACGGGATAAACGTCGCCAAGGTGCGCGAGGTGATCCGGGTGCCGGAGACCACAGATTACCCCAACGCCCAGCGCCATATGGTGGGGGTATTCTCCCTGCGGGATCGTCTCATCCCGCTGGTGGATCTGGCGGGCTGGCTCGGCATCAAGACCAACCCTGACCCCAGCCACAAGGTGGTGATCGTCACCGACTTCAACAAGATGGCTAACGGCTTCCTGATCGACAGTGTCAGCAGGATCCACCGGGTCTCCTGGGAGGATGTAGAGTCCCCCAGCCAGTTTCTGGAAGCGGGGGAGAACGACTGCGTGGTGGCCGTGGTCAGGCGCGATGGCAACCTCATCATGATCCTCGATTTCGAGAAGATCATCGCCGATATCAACCCCGAGCTCAGCATGGAGAAGTACGACGTCACCCAGGATCGCAAGGTGCTCATCGACGATCGCATGATGGCGCTACGCCAGGGCAAGACCATTCTGGTGGTGGACGACTCGGCCTTTATCCGCAAGATGATCGAGACCACCCTGCGTACCGCTGGTTACAACGTGATTACGGCCAAGGATGGGGGCGAGGGGTTGGAGATGATGACGGATTTCGATCGTCTGGCACAGGAGGAGAGAATGCCGGTGACCGGCTTTGTCAACGCGGTGATCACCGATGTGGAGATGCCGCGCATGGATGGCATGCACCTGCTCAAGCGACTGCGGGATACCCCCTCCTACAAGGAGATGCCCATCGTGATGTTCTCCTCCCTGATGAGCGATGACAACCGTCAGAAAGCGCTGCAATTGGGGGCCAACGATACCATCACCAAGCCCGAGATAGGGCGCATGGTGGGGATGATGGATCACATGCTGCTGGGAATTGCCCCGCCTTCGCCCGCCAACAACATCTGACCTGCCATTAACTTCCAATTGGCCGGTCGAATCCACTGACCGGTGCCTCAAGCGGCCACTCCTTGCCAAGGGGTGGCCGCGCTGTTTTGGCTATTTGCTGCGATCCCGACGCCCCTTGTCTCCCGGATACAATTCATGTAATGATAATTATTATCATTTATTGGTGTGAAGCATATGACAGCAACCTGGGTGAAGGGGTGGGTCGAGTCGACCGAAGGTGGCAGCAGCATGAGTCACTGGAAACAGCAGACCCGAGAGGGCAACCGGCTGTTTGACTGCGGCGAGTATCATCAGGCGCTGGCTCATTATCAGCAGGCGCTCTGGCTGGCTCGTCAGCAATTGGTGCAGTGGCATGACGCCGATGAGGCGGTGGCTGCGCTGGTTGTGGCTCACCACAATCTGGCGGATCTGCTGGTGGCCATGACTCTGCCCGGTTGCGCCGCCGACCTGCTCTGCTATGTGCACGACTGCCTGCTGGCGACCTGTCACTCCCCCGCTTGCTCCTCTCGCCTGCGAGAGGCGGCTTTGCGCCATACCCGCACAACCCGTGCCGAGTTGCTGACGTTCGTACAGCGCCACGGCAGCCACGCCGGGATCATGCGTTCGCTCGGTCACTGCCTGTGTCAGAGCGAGCCCTCATCCCGGCTCCATTAATCCGAACAGAGGTCATCATGAGCCATACCCTGCCTGCCCTGAACTATGCCTACGACGCACTGGAACCCCATATCGATGCACTGACCATGGAGATCCACCATAGCCGTCATCACCAGACTTATATCAATAACCTCAACGCCGCACTGGAAACGGCGCCCGATCTGGCCGCACTGCCGGTAGAGGAGCTGCTGAGCCGCTTCGACACCCTGCCAACCGCCCTGCAGGGAGCGGTCCGCAACCATGGCGGCGGCCATGCCAACCACTCCCTGTTCTGGCTGGTGATGAGCCCGCAGGGGGGCGGTGAGCCGGGCGGTGAGCTGGCTCTGGCCATCGAGCGGGAATTGGGGGGATTCGATGCCTTCAAGCAGGCTTTCACTCAGGCGGCTCTGAGCCGCTTTGGTAGTGGCTGGGCCTGGCTTGTGGTGGACAAGGCAGGCAGATTGCAGGTGGAGAGCAGTGCCAATCAGGACAGTCCCCTGATGCATGGCCATACCCCGATCCTGGGGCTGGATGTGTGGGAGCACGCCTACTATCTCAAGTACCAGAACAAGCGTCCTGACTATATCGCAGCCTTCTATCAGGTGGTGGATTGGGCCGAAGTGGCCCGCCGCTATCAGGCGGCGCGAGGCTGACCTGGTCGCTGGGAATGGGTGTGCAGGCTCACCGCTACAACCCGCGCTGTAATAACAAGACCCGCCAGTTGGCGGGTCGTCTGTTTATGGTGTGGCAGTGCTGACGCTGGCGGCTGAAGGGGTCATCGGCAATGTGGGCAAGGCCGTGCTGGACGCCTCTGCGGCGGTTTCCATCGCGGGTTGGGCGGGAGTGACCAGCTCAGTCGTTGCCGCTGCGGATACAGCAGGAGTGACTTGTTCAGTCGCGGCCGAGGCAGATGGAGTAGCCGACTCGGTGGCAACCGCGGCAGAGACTGCCGCTGGCTTGGCCTCATCCACCGCCGGTTTGGGCTGTTTGAGGCAGGGTTGCAGGCTGCCGATGGTGCTCAGTGACTGGCAAGGCACAGGCAGACCGATGGGGACCGGTGCCCCGAGGAACTTGGGCCCCTTGTCCAGTACATAGAGGTCGAGCAACCCCATCAGGCGGGCAAAGACTTCCCGCACCCGGGTGCGGATCCCCTGATAGGCGCTGGGATCCTCGGCATTGAAGCCGACCGCATCGATACCGAAATGGCGGGCGATGAAAATGGCCCGCTCGTTATGAAAGCCCTGGGAGACCACGGTAAAGCGCTCCTGGCCGAACACCTCCTTGGCGCGAACCACAGAGTCGAGGGTGCGGAATCCGGCGAAATCCATATAGATGGCGGAGGCGGGGATGCCCGCCTTGATCAGGGCGCGGCGCATCTGGCGTGGCTCGTTGTACTGCACGGTGGCGTTGTCACCGGAGACGATGATGAAGTCCACCTTGGCATTGTTGTAGAGCTCGGCCGCCGCCTTGATGCGGTATTTGAAGTAGTGGTTGGGGCCGCCACCGGAGAGATATTTGGAGGTACCCAGCACCACCGCAACCCGGTTGTAGGGCACCTTGTCCACCCGATCGTAGGTGTAGTGACGGGCATCCGAGACGATCCACTCGCTGTAGCCCAGCAGCATGGCAATCAGGGCCAGCAGCAAAACGAGGCAGGCGAGGAGGATCTTGGCAAACTTCTTCATGCGCGGTGCGGTCAGGGTCTGAAGTTGGGAGTGGCTATCGGCATTCTATTACAACTCGGCCGCTGGTGTCAGACTTGATAACGGGCGGGCACCTCATTCGGGCAGAGGTTGTCGCAGCAGAGGCGGGAGTGCGGGGGGATAAAGCGAGGGGCTGCGGTGGCAGCCCCTCTTTGTGTTGGATGTCTATCAGTGGGCGGAGTCGTTACCCTTGCAGGCGTCTGACTCCTTGTTTGCTTGCCACCAGGGCAGCAGATCCCGGGCGAGCCACGCCTGATAGGCATCGCTGTCGTTGGCGATCAGCCGGTCCAGCTCCCCTTCGAAGTCGCTCATCGCCTGCTGCCGATCCGGATTGCGCAGCGCCTGTGCCAGCGCCAGCCAGCTGGCGCCGCGACCGGTATCGTTGAGGAAACGGTGCACGGTATAGGACCAGGAGTAGACCATCTCGCCACCCTGGTCGTAGTCAAGGTGGAGGATAGCCGCCAGTGTCGGACGCTGGTTGGCGGGGCGGTTTGCCACGTTATCCAGACCCCGGGCAAAGCACTGGCCGTGGGCGATGTACTCTGCAATCCCCTCGGCCCACCAGGTGGTGCGGTTGAGCGGATAGTGGCCGAAGCTGCCGTACTGGTTGAAGCGGCCATCCAGATAGTGAACGTACTCGTGGCGCAGGTTCCACACCTGGAAGGCAGGGCGTTTCCACTCCGCCTCATAGGCGAAGAAGCGGGCCTGATTGCCGGGGCGAGCCGGATCCCCCTCGATATAGATGCCGCCATTGTCGGTGGAGACACCAAACAGCGCGCTGCCGTAGCGGCCCCAGTCGGCGGAGGAGTTGAAGATCACCAGCTCCAGCGCTTCGTTGTGATCATCGGCCACCGGTTGCCAGCCTGTCTCCATCTGCTGGTGGAAGCGCTGCTCTTCATCACCCAGCTCGCGGCAGATCCCTTCGGCCTGAGCCTGGGTCAGATCCTGAGCGCGCAGACGCAGGGTGGGTGAGCAGGTGTGCTCGAACGGCAGAATATCTTCCATGCGGATCGGTGTGCAGAGCCCGGCGAACTCGCCGCTGATACAGGCTTCGCTGGTGCGATCCGTGTAGGTGAGGTAGTAGCTGGAGAGGGTCAGGGATACCTCTTCCAACATGGCAGCCGGATGCTGTCCGCCCGGGATCAGCCCTTGCTGGCGCATGATGGCGATGACATCGCGATCCAGCTGTTGGCGATAGGCGATCGCCTTATCCGGGCTGGTGTGATGGAGGTAGCGCATCATTTGGTAGAGACGGCTATGGGCATCGAGGATGTTGTTGAAGATAAACAGATCCCGTGAGCCATCGCGCTGTTTCCAGAGGGCCAGCTCGCTCAGGCCCAGTTGCAGCAGGCTCTGGCGCAATGCCGCCTCCTGTTGCAGCACAGCTGCGCTGAAGTCCGCCTGCTGACCGTAAGAGGCGCTCTGATCGACCAGATTGAGCAGCTCGAACAGGCCATCGGCCCAGGGTTTGTGGCCATTGATCTGTGCCGCATGTTGCACCGCATAGCCGAGCGCCTGGTTGAGCTGGGCCAGCATGGGGGCGGCACTCTGGCGGAAGGCGGCTTGGCCAAGTTGTCCCTGCGCCGCTACGCTCCAGGCTTCCAGCACTGTGCCAGCCTGATCCTGCGGTTCGGCACCCAGCAGCAGGGGGTGGTTGAGCAGATCAATCATCACCCCGGCCAGTGCCCGGGCGGCCTGATCACTCTCCTTGCCAACGCCGCCATGGTAGTTATGGGCGCGCACATAGTAGAGCAGCTTGTCCATTGCCGGATGGGTCGGCTGGTTGGCCGCCAGCAGGGCACGCATGCCGCGCACCACCGCCATCAGCTTGGCATCATCGTGGCCGTAATCCGCCTGCCAGGCAGGACTGTTCTGGCCACTCACGTCGGCCACCAGTTTGGCGGCATCGCTGTCGAGCAGATCCACATCGGGCTGCTCGGGCTCGGAGCAGAGACGACCGTTGGCGCGGCGGCACTCCAGCTGTTCCTCCTTGCTGGCCAGCACGATGGGGCGATTGAGCACCCGACTCTCCTGCCACTCTTTGCTCTCTGGCAGGGGCTGCCACTCGCCGCCAGCGACCGGGTATTGGTAGCCGCTATCTTGCAACGTTACCTGAACCTCGCTGCCAGCGGGGATCTCCTGACGGCAGATGCGATAGCGGATGGTGTTGCTCCCCTCCTTGCGCTCCTGTGGCTCATCACACTCTTGCTGAGGCGTGAGCTGATCCAGCTGCCACTGATAGCGGCGCCAGACGTGGATCTCGCTGACCTGAGCGGCAGCCTGACTGCCTGCCACCGGCTGCAGGCGGAAGAAGATCTGCTCCAACCGGCCATCCCGCTCACTCGGGGTCTCTTCAAGTACCTGCAACTGCTGCCAATCCTGCGGCTGATAGTGCCACTCCGACTCTGCGCAGCGGCCCTGCGGGTTGAGTTCGCAGCGATCCAGCTCCCTTTCGCTCTGACCCAGGATGATGGCTTGCGGCAGCGGCAGACGATCTTGGCGCTGGGCGGTCGGCGTGCCCGCCAGCTGCTCCCAGCGACCCTGCTTGAGGCCATAACCAAAGTCATAACTGCTGGCGGGAATGAGCTTGCCCGCCGGAATCCGAGCTTCACAGCGCACGAAGCGGATCTGCCAGCCCGCATCTACCTTGAGTTGCGGCTCGCCACATTGCTGCTCGGCGAGGGCCGCGAGATCGCTGCTCTGCCAGTCGAAGCGACGGTAGACCCTGAGCTGCTGGTAAGGAGCATTGCTGCTGCGTGCCTTGAGCTCGTAGGTGATCTCGGTGATGCGAGCGGCCAGTTGCCGGCTCGATTCGCCAGTCAGCTGATACTGTCGCCAGTCATTGGGGGAGTAGTTGGCTTGCGCCGAGGATGTAGCCAAAAGCAGGGGGCCTGCCAGCAGCAGCCACCCGGTACCTGAACGGTTCATTTTTATCCCTTTGTTGTTGTTTGTGTATTGTCTTGCGAGTAATCGCAAGGCAATTTAAACAGTTCCAAAGGGATATCAATTGCCAATTAAAAATCAGATAAATCAATAAGATGGTGACTTTTTGAGTCTGATCGAATTATCGTGGGTTGGCGCCGCAGTGAGGACTCACATGTTTCTTTTTTTGTTTTCAAAGAAGATCGGTAAATTGTGAGTCCGATCTCATTCAGCTTGTTATGCCCGAGTGGTTTGTTGTCGGGCTACCTTGCCCAGCAGTTGGCGGGAGGGTTTGAGATTACCGCCAAGATCGGGCCAGGGGAGCCAGTGGTCGGGCACCATAAAGCCGGGCAGGGTGCTGCGGATCCAGGCTGCCAGTTCGGAGTCGGGAACCGGCTCACCGTGCCAGTCGATAAAGGCGGCGGGGCGTTGGCCCCACTCGTCGCTCGGCACCGGCACCACCAGTGCCTGGGCGACAGCGGGGTGATCCACCAGTCGCTGCTCTATGGTCTCGGGCTGGATGTTTTCGCCACCCGAGATAAAGAGGTTATCGAGCCGTCCCTCTACCAGCAGTTCCCCTGCCGCAGTGAACCTCCCCTTGTCGCGGGTATGAAACCAGCCTTCGTCATCGAGCGGCAGTTCCAGCTCGCCATCTCGGTAGTAACCGGCAAACAGGGTGGCGCCGCGCACGCAGATCTCCAGCTCCCGGATGCACACCTCCCGCCCCGGTAGCGGTTTGCCAACTACGCCTGCATCGCCGGGGATAGCGGTGCAGACCTGACTGCCCATCTCGGAGAGACCATAACTCACCTTGGGTTCGAGCCCCATGGCGCAGAGGCGGCTCACCAGCGGCTGCGGGATGGCGGCGCCACCGAGCAGCAGCTCGCGCAGGCGGGTACGGGCGGGGTCAAAACCCTCTGCTAGCAGTCGCCAGAGCTGGGTCGGCACCACCGAGAGATGGGTAATGGGCTGCTGTTCAAGCCGCGCCTTGAGCGGCTGACTGCGATCGTCTAGCACCAACGTGGCGCCCGCCAGAAAGACCCGAAACAGGATGGCGTAGCCGCCCACATGGAACAGCGGCAGGGAGAGCAGCCAGCCGGACTTTTCATCGAGGGGAATGAGGGGGGCAGAGCCGCGCGCCGAGGCAAGGTGGTTGCAGAGCCGGTGCACCACCGCTTTCGGCGTGCCGCTGGAGCCGGAGGTGAGGATCATATTATTGAGTTGGGTCGATTCCAGCGACCATGTTTCCTCGCTTGCTGGCAGTTCGCGCGTGAAGTCGAGCTGCAAGGGCTGCCAGTTGCCTGCCGGGATCTCCCCTGCCGACCAGAAGGCATCGGCATCGAGTTGTACCGCCAGCTCGCGCTGCTTTTCGAGAGGAAAGGCGGGGTTGAGCGGGCAGAACACCACGCCGCTGCGCACGCAGGCCCACGCCAGCAGCACATCTTCCAGCGCACCGCGCACCACTGCAGCCAGATGATCGCCACGGCGCACGTCGACTTGTTCCAGCTGTTGGCACAGGCTGTTGAGGCGGGCATCGAGCTGGCGATAATTGAGGGGCGAGGCTGTGTGGATGGCAATGCGGTTCGGGGCTGTGATTGCCCGGTGGCGTACCGGGCAAGGTGTCTGTTCGGATGAGCGGGAGGGGTCAATCACGGTAATACAGTTGCTCCAGTCGGCTAAGATCCGGTTTGCCATCTTCCCCCAGCAGGTTGCCTGCCATCCAGCGGCGGGTATCCAGACCCGGCGCCTGTTCGGGCGCCCATTCGCCCGCCAGATGAAACAGCTGGCTCAGGCCCAGATCCGATTCGAAGCAGGAGGAGATGATCACCTTGAGCCGCAGTTCGCGGGCGCGGGCGATCAGCGCTTCGCAGTTGGCGAGTGAACCGAGCAGGGTAGGCTTGAGCACCAGCGCGCGCAGTTGCGGGATCGGCTCCCACGGCTTGCCCTGCGCCAGCAGTTCGTCCAACGCCACCGGCATGCCGGTGCGGTTGGCGACAAAGGCGATGTCGGCAAAGTCGGCGCAGGGGTCTTCCAGATACTCGATGCGATTCGGGTCGAGGTGGCCGCAGAAGGTCCACGCCTCCTCGCGAGTCCAGCCCTGGTTGGCATCCAGCACCAGCTTGAGGGAGGGGATGCGGTCGCACAGCAGGCGGATCAGCGCCAGCTCGTCACGCATCGGGTAGCGCGCCACCTTCAGTTTGGCCTTGCCGGGCGTGCGGTGCAGCCACTCTTTCCAGTTGCGCAGCAGCTCTTGGGGGGAGCCTTGAATGAGGGGATAGGGCTCCGGCAGCGGGTTGCGCTGCTCGGGCCATGTCCGGCGCGCGCAGTCGAGGCCAAATTGCACCGACGGCAGCACGGGGTTCGGGGTATCGCCGGCGGCCAAGACCGCCAGCGTGGCCAGGGCTTCTGCCTCTGCCTGTTGCAGGCTCTCTTTCGAGAAGCCGGGCAGGGGGGCGATTTCCCCCCAGCCGTCGTTGATGCGCACCAACAGCCCCTCTCGCGCCACCTCCACCTTGCCGTGAAAGGTCAGTGGCTGGGTAAAAGGCAGTTGATAGCGATACAGGGCTAGTGTCATCAGGGGTTCCGCTTGTATTTGGAGAAGTCGGGGCGACGCTTTTCGTTGAAGGCGTTGCGGCCTTCCTGACCCTCTTCGGTCATGTAGAAGAGCATGGTGGCATTGCCCGCCAGCTCCTGCAAGCCCGCCTGACCATCACAGTCAGCGTTGAGCGCCGCTTTCAGGCAACGCAGCGCCATCGGGCTGTTTTGCAGCATTTCACGGCACCAGCGCACGGTTTCGCGCTCCAGTTCCGCCAGCGGCACGACAGTGTTGACCAGACCCATGTCGAGGGCTTGCTGGGCATCGTACATGCGGCAGAGGAACCAGATTTCGCGGGCCTTCTTCTGGCCGACAATGCGAGCCATGTAGGAAGCACCCCAACCGCCATCGAAGGAGCCCACTTTCGGGCCGGTCTGGCCAAACTGGGCGTTGTCGGCGGCGATGGTCAGGTCACACATCATGTGCAGCACGTGGCCGCCACCGACCGCGTAGCCCGCTACCATGGCAACCACAGGTTTCGGGCAGGTGCGGATGTCGCGCTGGAAGTCGAGCACGTTGAGGTGGTGAGTCCCCTCGTCATCCCGGTATCCACCGTAGTCGCCACGGATCTTCTGGTCGCCGCCGGCGCAGAAGGCTTTCTCGCCAAAACCGGTCAGGATGATGGTGCCGATCTGATCGTCATAACGGGCATCGGCCAGCGCCTGCAGCATCTCTTTGACGGTGCGGGGGCGGAAGGCGTTGCGCACCTGGGGACGGTTGATGGTGATCTTGGCAATGCCATCGTTGGACTTGTGATAGAGGATGTCCTCGTAACCGGCGGAGCAATCCTGCCACTCAACAGGAGCGTACAGTTCCGCTTCCGTCATTGCTTCAATCATGGTTTTTTCCTTCTGATCTGGGAGAGTGCAGTTGAGCACCGAGTTGAGCACAGAGTTGAGCAATCCCGGCATGTTGAACAGGTGCGTACAGTTCAGCTTCCGTCATTGCTTCAATCATGACTCGTCTCTTCTTGTTGGTTGACCCACTCCGAGAGGAGTCGGGCAAAGTTATCAGGCTGATGGGCGTGCAGATTATGGCCGCCATCCAGTACCAAGTGGTTGATTCTGCGATTTTGGTTCGCCAGCTGGCAAGCCAGCTGATGGAATTTGTGATCCCGCTTGCCACTCACCCAGGTGACCGGCAGCTGGCTAGCCATGAGCCAGGGGGCGAGATCCGGCTGCTTGCCGAGCGAAGTGGCGCGCAGCATGGTGGCGATGCCCATGCCGTCGTTGCCAAGGCGGCGGGCGATCTGGCGGGCCCGGGCCGCGTCGTCGAGATCGGCAAACACCCCTTGCCGGTACCAGTCTGCCAGCACGTCAGCCAGGGGCTCCTGCTCGAAGCGCCGCGCCCACTGTTCATCGTGCTGGATGCGGGCGGGCCGTTCACTGGCCGGTAGCCCCGGGTGGCAGTTCTCCAGCAGCAGCCCCCGCAGCCCGGCGGGCTCGTGGCTGGCGTGATAGAGGGCCAGTCGCCCACCCAGCGAGTAACCCGCCAGCAGATAGCGTTCAATATTGCGGCTGGCCAGCTCGGTGACCAGCCACTGGTGGCTCTGTTCAAAGTCGCTGATGTTGAGATCGCTATGCTGACCGTGACCCGGCAGGTCGAGGGCGATGCAGCGGATGGCGGGCAGCCGGTCGATCACCGGTTGCCAGTCGCCGCTATCCCCCAGCAGGCCGTGCAGCAGCACCAGCGGCACATTGGCATATTTATTTGCCACGGATGGCGGCCCCCAGTGCCTTGAGATCATCGGCCACCTGCTCGCTCGGTACCCGGATCTCGATCAAGGTAACGCCATGTTGGAGGGCGGCGCTGTAATCGCGTTCGAACTCGGCCAGTGTGGTCGGCGCGCGATAGGCGAGGCCAAACATGGCGGCGGCATGTTCAAAACCGAGGCCGTGGGGCAGCCGGTAGTAGCTCTCCAGCAGCGCCCCTTCGGTGGGCACTGGCAACATGCGGAAGATGCTGCCGCCATCGTTGTTGAGCAGGATCACCACCAGCGGTCGGCTCGCCTTGCCAAGCAGCGCGAGACTGTTGAGATCGTGCAGGGCGCTGAGATCGCCGAGCAGCAGGGTTGTTGGCTGGTCGCTCGACTGGGCAAACCCGTAGGCGGTGGCGATCAGGCCATCGATGCCGGAGGCACCGCGGTTGGTCATCACCCGGCTCGGCCCCTTGCCCGTGTCACCGAGCATATCCATCAGTCGGGCAGGCATGCTGTTGCCGACAAACAGTTGTCCTTCGATCAGGCGGTTGAGGTGATGGCAGACTCCGAGCTCCGAGAAACCCTCGCAGGCCGCGGCGATCTGCTGGCTGGCGTTGTGTTGCAGCTCGGCCAGCCGGTGCCAAGGGGCCCGAGGGGTGACCGGATGAGCCACTGCAAAGGCGCTGGCACTGCAGAGCAGCCGGTTGCGCAGCCGGTAGTCGGGATCGAGCCGCGCCGGTTGCGGATCCACCAGCCAGTAATCCTGCCATGAATGGTGTTTTATGAACTGGCCAAGCCGCTTGGAGACAAGCCGCGCGCCAAATTGCAGCAGCACCTCGGCGCGGCCCAACTCGGCGACAAATTCAGGGTCGTTGAGCGCCAGATCCATATGGATGAGGTTGCGGCTATCGAAACGGATCTGGCTCTGCAGATCTGCCAGCAGCGGCCAGCCGAGTTGCTCCGCCAGTGCGGCGGCGGCCTGTGCCTGATTCGGGTCGGTAATGCGGCCAGCTACAACGATGCCGCGCTGTTGCCGAAAGGTTTCCCACTCCGCCTGAGGTGGGCAGGTCGGCTCGTTTTGCTGCCACGGGCTCCAGGGCTTGTGCGAGCCGAGCCAGTCACCGAGGGGGGCCAGATAGTCGGAGAAATCCTGATAGTGCTCCCCCGGGTAAAGGGGCTCCGGGTACATGCAGTTGAAGTGCACCACCCCGGGGGTGAGCGCCTGTTTGGCCAGCGCCTGATCCACCGAGCTCAGCACAAACGCCGCCGGAATAGTCGGGGTGGGGCTCGGCAGGTTCTGCTGATAGACGGGGTAGCGGCCGAAGATCCCCTGCTGGTCGATCGCCTGATTGGCGCCGTTGTCGATAAGCTCGTGAGGGCGATCGGCGGAGAGAATAATCAGCGGTACGCTGGTGAGCTGGGCCTCTGCCACGGCGGGCCAGAGGTTGGCTACCGCGGTGCCCGACGTCATGATCACCGCCACGGGCCGGTTGCTCCCCTTGGCAAGACCCAGCGCCATAAAGCCGAGACCGCGCTCGTCAAAGTGCAGGTGACGACGAAAGCCCTGATGGGCGGCGGCTGCCATTGTCAGCGGCGCAGAGCGGGAGCCGGGGGCCAGCGCGATGTCGCGCACCCCGAGGCGAAAGAGCTCCTCCAGCAAGAGGGAGGACCAGACGTGGTTGAAGGTGGCGTGCTGGCTCGAAAACTGTGTGCAGGCAAACTCTTCGCTGGCAGGCTCTTTACGGGTGGGCATAGGGGCTCTCGTAGCGTGAAAAGGGTGAATGACTATCCCAGCAGGGAGAGCACATTGGCGATCTTGTTGTCGAGTTCGGCCCACTCGGCGACAGGCTCGGAACCGGCGACAATGCCGGCACCGGCAAACAGGGTAACGCTGCCCGGTTGAATACGGGCGCTGCGAATGGCGACCGAGAACTCCGAGGTCTCCCGACTCAGCATGCCGCAGGCTCCGGCGTACCAGCCCCGATCATAGGGCTCGAACTCGCGGATAAAGGCGAGCGCTGCCTCGCGCGGGGCGCCGCCCACCGCTGGCGTCGGGTGGAGGGCGTCGAGCAGCTGCCAGTCGCAGACCCCGGGCTTGAGCTCTGCTTCGATATCGCACTTGAGGTGCTGCAGCAGCCGCAGTTTGAGAATGCGCGGCTCGGTCAGGGTGGCATCGTGGGTCAGTGGCGCCAGTCGGCTGAGGATGTCGGCATGTACCAGCCGGTTCTCCAGCCGGTTCTTGCTGTCGGCCAGCAGCTCGGCGGCCAGCTGGGCATCCACCTCTTCATCGCCGGAGCGGCGAATGGTGCCCGCCAGCGCCTCGGTAAAGAGGTGGCGATCTTCCCGGCGGTAGAGCCGCTCGGGGGAGCAGGCAATAAAGGCCTGCTCGGGGGAGAATTGAAAACCGAAGTGGAAGCAGTCCTGGGCGTGGCGGGCCCACTGGTCGAGCATGGCCCAGGGATTGATATCCGCATCGTGGTTCGGACTGGTCAGCACGCTCTCCCGCGACAGCACCACCTTGGGGGTGTGGGCCTGAAAATCGGGGGCGGTGACGCGCTCCACCAGCGTCTGCCACTGGGCGGGGCCGGGGCAATCCTGTCGCTGCCAGGGCTGCTTTTGCAGGGCGGGCAGCGCAGCTTCCGGACGCAGGGCATCGAGGGCGGCTTCGGCCGCCTGCAGTTCGGCCTCGAGATTGTTTTCATCCAGCCAGAGGTTGAGGCAGAGACTGACGCACTCACCACGGCGCACCAGCTCGATGCGGGGCAGCACGAAACGGCAGGGGCCAAACCCTTGCCAGCCGGACTGGGCCGGATCGAACGCCAGTCCGCCATAGTAGCGAGGGCTGTCGTCATGATGCTGGTTGGCTGTGTTCGTGCACACCTGCTTGATGGCGTGCGGTTCGGTCAGTTCATGGATGGCGCCCAGCGCGACATACTCGGGACGAGCCTCTCCACGGGCCTGCCAGTAGATGCGGGGATAGAGGGTTTGCGCCGCGAGCCAGCCCAGAAAGGAGCGGATTTCGATCGCCACTCGCAACCGTACGAAGCCGCTGACGTTGCTGTGACGCAGGGCGTCCAGTTGTTGCTTGATATGGGTCTGAGCCAACATGGATTCTTGTCTGAGCCGGGTAGTAACGAGCGATCCGGTAGCTGGATGCCGTAGGTTTATGCCAAAGGGCGATGATTTCCTATATATTATCTGCCCATTCGTCCATGTAAATCGCCCGCGGGAGCTTCACTCTCCGGGGTCAAGTATACCCAAATCCTGTTCGATAACCCTTAACACGATCAATATCCGATTGTTTGGCCATTACAAAATGACAAATACCTTCTCTGTTTGGTTGCTGGCGGCGCGTTTGCGAACACTGCCGCTCGCCTGCTCTTCCATCCTGCTGGGCTCGGGGCTGGCTGCCAGTCGTGGCGCCTTCGATGGCACCATCATGGCGCTCTCCCTGCTGACCGCCATCCTGCTGCAGATCCTCTCCAATCTGGCCAACGATTACGGCGATGCGGTCTCCGGCGCCGACAACGGTGAGCGGATCGGCCCGCAGCGGGCGGTGGTCTCCGGTCTTATCACCAAAAAGCAGATGTGCGTGGCGATGGGGCTGACCGCGCTGGCGGCGGTGGCCAGTGGCCTGCTGCTGCTGGGCTGTGCCTTCGGCGGCCAGTGGCTGCAGATTTTGGCATTTGTGGTGCTGGGTGGCGCGGCCATTGTCGCGGCGGTGACCTACACCGTCGGCAAGACCCCTTACGGCTATCGCGGGTTTGGCGATATCTCGGTGTTCCTCTTCTTTGGTCTGCTGGGGGTGCTCGGCTCCTACTACCTCTTCACCAAGAGTCTGGAGTGGGATCTGCTGCTGCCTGCCACCGCTTGTGGTCTGCTGGCCACCGCCGTGCTCAATATCAACAATGTGCGCGATATCGAGACCGACGCCGCCAGCGGCAAGATCACCCTGGCAGTGCGCCTTGGCCGCAACCGTGCCATCGCCTATCACTGGGTGTTGCTGGGGGCGGCGCTGCTGGCAACCATCGCCTTTATCCTGATCCAGCCCGCCAGTTTCTGGCCGTGGATCTTCCTGCCCGCCATGAAGCCCCTCAGCGATGCGGCGCGCACCTTGCGCGAAAGCTACGATGGCGAGGTGCTGACTGGCGCCCTCAAGAAGACCGCCATCAGCGCGTTTCTGTTCAGTCTGCTGCTCTCTATCGGGTTGGCGCTCTCCTGACTGCTGGTCGCAGCTCGCCAAGGCGAACAATAAAAAGGGCTCCCGATATGGGAGCCCTTTTTGGTTTTGGCCGGTTTAGCTGGCGCGCGCCACCCTGAGAGGGCGGCGGGAGAAAATCAGGGTATCCAGCAGCCAGATGGCGACCATGGAGGCGCCCACCAGCGGGAAGGCGATCCCCAGCAGGATCAGCAGGGCGATGGCACCGCGCATCGGCGGGAGTTTGGCAGGCAACGGCGGCGCGGCGAGACGGCCCTGCGGACGACGGCACCACCAGATCCACAGACCACTCACGGCGCTGGCCAGCACCATCAGGCAGATAAGCAGCATGGCGAGCTGATGGGGCCAGCCGTAGAGCTTGCCCATGTGCAGCATGACGCCACTCTCTACCGTCTTGGCGACCGGGCCGTAATCCTGCCAGCGCACATCGGCCAGCACCTTGCCGCTGTATTGATCGACATGCAGGGTGGCGTCGTTGCGCGGATCGTCGGCAAACAGGGCGATGGTGTAGACGCCGGTGGCGCCGACCGGCGGGGTGATGCTGTAACCCGGATGGACTCTCCGCTCATGGGCGATCTCGACGACCCGTTGTAGCGCAATGCGCTGGCTCGCCATCACCACTCCCTCATGCTCGCCATGGTTCATGGCACCGTGATCGTGTCCCTCATCGACCGGCTGCGAGCTGGGCATAGGGGTGTTCTCCACCGCCCAGGGAACGGTCTGCTCGTGTGCCTGATTCAGGGTGCGGGCCAGCGGCGCCGATTTGGGCACCTCGTTCCACATGGCGGCGGGGAAGCGGTTCCAGACAGCGGCAAACTTATCGCCCCAGAAGCCGGTCCAGGTCATGCCGCTCAGCAGCAACAGCAGCAGGAAACCGGCGCCCCAGAAGCCGACCACTGCGTGCAGATTTCGCCACCAGAGGCGTCCGCGCTGGTTCACTCTGGGCCAGAGGATGCCGCCCACCCCGGGCCCTTTGCGTGGCCACCAGAGGTAGAGACCGCTCAGCAGCAGTACCAGCCCCCAGCCTGCAGCCAGTTCGATCAGCCGATCCCCCGTGGTGCCGAGCAGCAGGTCGGCGTGCAGGGAGCGAGCCACTGCTTGCAGATTCCACTTGTTATCCATGGTGCCGAGCAGGGCGCCGCTGGCGGGATCGAGGAACAGGGTAAGCTCCTGCTCGCCCCGATTGACGATGAACTGGGCGCTCTGCTCGGGAGCGACAGGCGGCAGGTATTTACGCAGGCTGGCATCGGGCATGGTCATCATCGCCTTGGCCAGCAGTTGGTCGGCACTCAGTGTCTGGCTGGCGGGGGTGACCTTCATCAGCTCGGGGTACATCAGGTTGTCGAGCTGGGGTTTGAACAGATAGACGATCCCGGTCAGTGACAGCAGGATCAGGAAAGGGGCGACAAAGAGACCGGCGTAGAAGTGCCAGCGCCAGACCCGTTGGTAATGACTAGAGTCCCTGTTTTTCATTGCACATCCTTGTTGGAGCACCAAACCTTTCGGTTGGTGGAATGTTTGTGGCGGCGCGGATAATAGCAGTAACGTTTCGTTAACTGCAATCACACATCTTGAGATCGGTTCGGTGCGGGATGTCGGTAACATGAGGTGCCAACGGTTTGCCGGATAGGATGAACACGCTTTGGGAAAAGCCTGTTTGCTGCTGGACTTTTCCTTATAAATTATTACCTTGTGGTAACAATTTGCAGGCGATGGTGGTGGTAACGGAATGGGAGCAGTCATGCAGCCACATGGGCAATTCGACATGGAGCGCAGGGGCCAGATGCTGATCTGCCGCCCGCGTGGCCCCTTCAATCTGGCTGGCGCCGTGGCCTATGAAGCGTGTTTTCGTCACGAACTGGCCGGACTGATGGATAGCCCCTGGGGGATTGTCGAGGTCGCGACCGAGTTCGAAGCGGCCGGGCCCGAGGTGCTGGCCCGTTTTCGCCGCCAGTTTGGCTGGTGTGCCGAGAACGGCTGTCTCTTTCTGGCGGTTGTGCTGTCGGGGGGATTCAAGCGCTATCTGGCCGATCAAATCTTCAAAGGCTTGCCGTTTCGGGCTGTGCGCTATTTCGAGCAGGAGGGGGCCGCCATTCGCTGGCTGGAGCAGGAGCTATCGCTCTGCGCAGTGAGCCGCTCAATTTAACCGAGATTGATAAACCACTTGTCCCGCTCGTCGATGCAGTCGGGTTCCCCCATCTCGAATTCACGGCAGATCAACGGCCGTACCTCGTAGATACGGCACATCATGGTGTTGCGGTCGAGGGCGGCGCACCAGCCATCGTCCAGCCGGCGCATGACCGGTATCTCGCCTTCCCGTTCCAGTACATAACGGTCCGGCACGCCAGTATCGGTAAAGAGCATCACTTCGAGGCGGCAGCAGCAGGCTTCGCAGTTCTGGCAGCTCACATCGGTCTGGATTGCTTGGGTCATGGGGCCTGTCTTGCCGCATGGCGGCATCGGAGATATGAAACAGGCGCCTGTCAGGCGCCTGTGGTCTGGCTAAAGGCTTGCAAAAACCTTAGCCCAGTTTGCGGGCGCGGTAGCTGCGACCCTTGATCTTGCCTTCCTGCAACCGCTTGAGGGCGGCGCTCGCCACGCTGCGCTTCACCGCGACGTAGGAGTACTGCTCGGAGATCTGGATCTTGCCCACGTCGGCGCCGGCAATGCCGCCTTCACCGGTCAGGGCACCCAGAATGTCACCGGCCCGCACCTTGGTCTTGCGGCCTGCATCGATGGAGAGGGTCACCATCTGCGGGGCGATCGGCTTGATGTCGCGGCCGATGCTGTCGAGATCACCCAGCGGCATCGGAGCTTGCTGGTACTCTTCGATAAAGTTGACGCGCTGGGCCTCGTTCGGCTGATAGAGACTCAGGGCCAGACCCTGCTGGCCGGCACGACCGGTACGGCCGATGCGGTGCACGTGCACTTCCGGATCATAGGTCAGCTCGTAGTTGATGACGGCGCCCAGCTCCTTGATGTCGAGGCCGCGGGCCGCCACATCGGTGGCCACCAGAATGGTGGCGCTGCCGTTGGCAAAGCGCACCAGCACCTGATCCCGCTCGCGCTGTTCCAGATCGCCATTCAGCGCCAGCGCCGAGAAGCCCTTGGTGGCCAGATGGTCGGCCACGTCGTTACAGGCGCGCTTGGTGTTGCAGAACACCACGCAGGAGCTGGGCTGGTAGTGACTCAGCAGCCAGGTGAGGGCGTCGAGGCGATGACCGGCAGGCACTTCATAGAGCTTCTGTTCGATGGCGCTCCCCTCGTGCAGGGACTCCACGCTCACCTCGACCGGATTGCGCTGCACGCCGCGGCTCATCTGGGCGATCCCTTCCGGATAGGTCGCGGAGAAGAGCAGGGTCTGACGCTGTTGGGGGGCATAGCTGATGACCCGGTTGATATCTTCGCCAAAGCCCATGTCCAGCATGCGATCCGCTTCATCCAGCACCAGCGTCTTGAGGCCGGAGAGCTCCAGCGTACCTTGCTCCAGATGTTTGAGAATGCGACCCGGGGTGCCAACAGCGATGTGGGCACCAAAGCTCAGGGTGGCGGACTGCGGTGCGGTCGGGGTGCCGCCGCACAGGGTCACCAGCTTGACGTTGGGCAGGGCGCGCGCCAGACGACGGATCTCGGTGGCCACCTGATCCGCCAGTTCGCGGGTCGGGCAGAGCACCAGCGCCTGCACTTCGAGGCGGTTGACGTTGAGCTTGGCCAGCAGGCCGAGGCCGAAGGCGGCGGTCTTGCCGCTGCCGGTTTTTGCCTTGGCGATCAGGTCTTTGCCATCGAGCACCAGGGGCAGGCTCTGGGCCTGGATCGGGGTCATCTGCAGGTAACCCAGGCTGGTGAGGTTCTCTTGCAGGGCGGGGGAGAGATTGAGGCTGCTAAATTCGCTGTTGTTCACAAAAGGACTCTATTTCGGAGAAAACGGGGATGCGCGAGCGCTAAGGCCGCGCATCATACCAGAATGTGGCACCGGATGTGGCGGATTTTTGAACGGCTGGCCATGGGGGGCACATTATGGGGGTATTTGTTGCCAGATTGGTTGTGAGCAATATGTGAAAGGATATCGGGGTAATTATTCAAACATGCGTGTAATTATTTATTGCGGATAAACGTTTGCCATTTCTGTTGTTTAAATATAATGGTTGAAAAATATTCTATTGGCGAGTGTGGCATTAAGCACAATGTTGCGAAAATGATATCAAGATATTTTGGAGGGCCATGAAAATGCCATTTTAATTATGTAATATCATGTTTTTTAATGAATTTGTCGTCGTCAAAGTTGTGCGATTAATATCAGGTTGTTGCGTAATTAATTTAAAAACGTTTGTATTATCCTGCATGCATATTATTACACGGGATTGTGATGACTCTCTGATTTTTAAATGTGCAAATGTCTATGATGGCGCCGGTCGAAAATTACAATTCACTCAGGTGCTACAGGTATGGAATACGTTCACTTTGTGCTCGGACTGGTTATGGTCCTCGCTCTTTCTCTGCTGGCTAACCGCCACAACTGGAGACAGATCAAGCTGCGTTATATCGGCCAACTGCTGGTGGTCGAGCTGGCGCTGGCCTGGTTCATGTTGAACTCGGAAGTGGGTCTGGCTGTGGTGGGTGGCTTCGCGGCCGGCTTCACCAAGCTGATGGAGTTTGCCAAGCAGGGAACCGACTTTGTATTTGGCGGCATGATGAATGAAGGTTCATTTACCTTCTTCCTGATGGTGTTGATGCCCATTGTCTTCATCTCCGTGTTGATCGGTATTCTGCAGTACATCCGCCTGTTGCCGCTGGTGATCCGCGGTATCGGTACCGTGTTGGCCAAGATCAACGGCATGGGCAAGCTGGAGTCCTTCAACGCCATCAGCTCCATGATCGTCGGTCAATCCGAGAACTTCATCGCGCTCAAGAACATCCTGCCGCACCTGAACGAGAAGCAGATGTACACCCTGGCGGCGACGGCGATGTCCACCGTCTCCATGTCCATCGTCGGTGCCTACATGCAGCTGATCGAGCCGCGTTACGTGGTGGCTGCGCTGGTGCTCAACATGTTCAGCACCTTTGTCGTGCTGTCGCTGATCAACCCGTACGACCCGGACAATACCGTGACCGATGCCAAGGCGCTGGCCGAGGGCGACGAGCACCATACGCCGAAGAGAGAGAACTTCTTCGAGATGCTGGGCGAGTACATCATGGCCGGTTTTTCCGTTGCCGTTATCGTGGCGGCCATGCTGGTGGGCTTTATTGCCCTGATCGCCCTGGTCAACTACCTGTTCGAGCTGGCGTTTGGTGTCAACTTCCAGTACGTCATGGGCTACCTCTTCTATCCAATCGCCTGGATTCTGGGTATCCCGAGTGGTGAAGCGCTGCAAGCGGGCTCCATCATGGCGACCAAGCTGGTGACCAACGAGTTCGTGGCCATGATGGATCTGGGCAAGATTGCTGCCGAGCTCTCCCCGCGTACCGTCGGCATCCTCTCCATCTTCATGGTCTCTTTCGCCAACTTCAGCTCCATCGGCATCATCGCCGGTGCGGTAAAAGCGCTGAACGAAGAGAAGGGCAACATGGTTTCCCGCTTCGGTCTGAAGCTGGTCTACGGTTCAACTCTGGTCAGCCTGCTCTCTGCTGTTATCGCAGGCATCATGATCTGATCCTCTAGTGGCATCTGCCACGGTTTGAGCCCCTGACCTCGTCAGGGGCTTTTTTATTTCTGGCTTACAGGCGCCAGCCGCACCACCAGCCGGCAACCAGCAGGGTGAGGGTGCAAAAGCCGGTTTCGATGGCGCCGCCACTGCGCAGCGACCAGCCCGGCAGGCGGTAACGGCGCTTGATGGGCCAGAAGAGCGGAATGCCCGCCGGGGTGAGCCAGTCCCCCAGCAGATGGCTGAGGTAGCCGACGATCAGGGCATCCTTGACCCCCATGGGCAAGGTGTCCGGCGGCAGGCTCTGGTTCAGCCCCCAGACGGCAGCGGCGACCGCCAGCAGACTGTGGGTGAAACCGCGATGGCCGAACAGCCGCGACAGAGGTTTCGAGATCCACGGCAGTCGCTGCCCCAGCACAGATTTGGGGTGGTCGAGGTCGGGCAACAGGGCGCTGGCCAGCGCGGCAGGGATGGTTTGCCACAAGCTGGCATCGGCCAGGGCCGGAGTGAGCTGCAGTTTGTGGGCGATCAGGGTGCAGGTAACGGAGAAGAGCAGGTGCCCTTGGGCGGTCATGATGATTACGGCGTAGATAAGATGGCGGCGCATCTTACCAGCCTGACGGTTGTGGTCAGCTCTTATTTTAAAAATCAGGATGTTACGGCGAAAAAGCGCCCATGTTGGGCGCCTTTAGGGTCTCTTTACAGCTTGCCTTTGACCAGCCACTTATCGAGGGCGTTGGCAAAACGCTGTTTGTCGGCGGCATTGAAGGGGGCCGGGCCGCCGGTTTGCACGCCGGCCGAGCGCAGCTCTTCCATAAAGTTGCGCATGCCGAGCCGCGCCTTGATGGTCTCGCGGGTGTAGATCTCGCCGCGGGGATTGAGTGCCTCGCCACCGGCATCGATCACCCAGGAGGCGAGGGGGATATCACCGGTGATCACCAGATCGCCGGGCTGAACCTGCTGGGCGATGACATGATCTGCCACATCGAATCCCTTCTCCACCTGCTGGGTTTTGATGAAGGGCGAGGGGGGCACCCGCAACCCCTGATTGGCCACCAGGGTGGTGACGACCTGGGCGCGGTGGGCGGCGCGGTAGAGGATCTCCTTGACCGGAATGGGGCAGGCATCGGCATCAACCCAGATGGGCATGGCATGGTTTCCTGTAGTGAAAGCGGATGGAAAACGAGAGTGGTCATGTTAACACAGGCCTTCCCTTCCCGGCGCGGGGCTGAGTCGGCCCAGCCTTTGGTGTAAGCTGGGGCCAGCACATGAAACGAGAAGGAGACGAGATGGATCGGGTGCCCGGTGAAGTGATTTATGCCCTGACCCTGGATGGCAAGGGTGGCATGGCGCCGCTGACGGCGGGAAGCGAAGTCCCGGCGGCACATCCCGGCTGGCTGCATCTGGATTACGGCAATCCCGATTCGGCGCGCTGGCTGTTGCAGACCCCCTTGCTCAGCGAGGCGGCCAGGGAGTCGCTGCTCGGCCAGAGCAATCGTCCCAAGCTGGTGCGGATGGGGGAGACGGTGCTGCTGATCCTGCGCGGCATCAACCACAACAAGGATCACAGGCCCGAAGAGATGGTGGCGTTGCGCATCTTCATCACCCCGGATCTCATCATCAGCAGCCGTCGTCGTCCGCTGCTCTCCGAGCAGGATGTCTTCAACCAGCTCAAGTTGGGGGGCGGCGCCGATACCCCGGCCGACTGGCTGGTGGAGATCTGTGATGCCCTGACTGATCGGGCGGGGGAGTTTGTCGAGGAGCTGCACGACAAGATCCTCGATCTGGAGGAGATGGTGCTGATGCGCGACATGCCCGCCAATGGCCGCTTGGCGCTGATCCGCAAGCAGCTCATCATGATCCGCCGCTACCTCTCGCCGCAGCGGGATCTGGTGGCGCGGCTGGCCAACGAGAAGATCAGCTGGCTGGATGAGGATGACCGCCGTCGTCTGCTCGATATCGCCGACCGGCTGCGGCGTTGGCTGGACGATCTGGATGCCGGGGTCGCACGTACCGCCGTGCTGGCGGACGAGATCAACAATCTGATGGCGGAGGCGACCAACCGCCGCGCCTACCAGATGTCGGTGATGGCACTGCTCTTTTTACCTGCCAGCTTCCTGACCGGTCTGTTTGGCATCAACCTCGGCGGTATCCCCGGGGCTGAGAATCCGACTGCCTTCTGGGTCTTCTGTGGTTCGCTGGTGGCGCTGGCAAGCGGGCTGGCTATCTGGCTCAAACATCGGCGCTGGTGGTAAGGAGGCATAACCCATGTGGCAATCAATTGGCCTGACCTTGCTGCTGTTGCTGGGTCATACCCTGATCCGGCGGCTGATTCACAAGAGCCTGCTGGCGCTCGGTCAGAGCAGGCAGGTGAGCGAGAACCGGGTGCTCTACGTGGCCCATGTGTTCCACTTCCTGCTCGGCTGCGCCACCTTGCTGGTGCTGGCCGGGGTATGGGGGCTCGACTTCTCCCGACTGGTGGTGCTCGCGTCCTCCTTCTTTGCGGTATTGGGGGTCGCCATGGTCGCCCAGTGGTCGATCCTCTCCAACATCACCGCCAGCATCACCATCTTCTTCGCCTTCCCCTACAAGATTGGCGACCGGATCCGCATCCTCGACAAGGATGATTCGGTCACCGGCGTCATCACCGAGATCGGCCTCTTCTATGTGCGGGTGCGTGATGACAACGGCGATCTGGTCACCTATCCGGCCAACCTGATCCTGCAAAAGCCGGTCAGAAAGCTGGAGGGCAAGGTGGTGGAACCGCTGCAGCCGGAATAGAAAGTAACCGGAATAAGAAAAGGCTCCTCTGGAGCCTTTTTGCTGTGTGGCAGGTGCCGACGGTACGTCGCGAAGACGCCCATCCGTTGAACCTTACTTCGACAGGAACAGGCTATTGTAGATGCTTGCTGCGGCCACAATAGCCAGAACGGGTCAACAGTTGGCTCTGCTGCTAGATCTCCTGTTGTGCAACATCTGCCTGTGGCTTGTGTTGCCAGATTGCCCCGAGCAGCAACTTGAGCAGCAGTCCGGGCGGGTTGTCCAGCAGCTTGCCGGACTCCAGCAGCAGCTGACCATCGGCGCGAAACCCGAGGCTGGCATCAATAGTGCCATCCTCCGAGACCACCTGGATCAAACCATTGAGGGCAGAGCGCTCACCGGGTTGACAGCGCAGCCGCAACTGGCGGGGCTCCCCCAGCAGAGTGAAGGCGCGGCTCAGCGGGGGGGAGTCTTCATAATCGGGCCAGTTGAAGAAGTGATACTGCTCGGCCAGGGCGCCAGCCTGCTGGCAGAACTGGTCGAACAGCTGACCGATTGCCTGATACTCCTGATCGAGTCGTCTTGCCTGCTCTTCAATCCGTTTCATTGTTTACTCCTTGTCTATCCACTTGATCAGACATTGCTTTTCTGACCCCGTGACTGCCGCTTTCCAGATATGAGGCCAAATGGCCGCGAGGTCTGTGAGCCGGATCGAAGTTTCAGTCTGAAAACGTTATCTTGTTGAAACTGGATGGTTTTTTTGCCCTGTCGCTCACATTTGAATCGATTGCCGCTGATTAATATGGCACCGCCTGGCAATGACCGGGTGCTCGACTATCGAGACTAACTACAGCGGGAATTATAAAAATATGGATATGAAAAAGACCAAAGTGGCGCTGGTAACAGCCTCACTGCTCGCGCTTTTGTCTGGCTGTAATGGCAACAGCACATCTACTTCTACACCTGAACCTTCTGACGGACCTGTCGCTCGACTGCCCAAAATGGATCCCCCAAAGGAGCTGCTGCAAGCAGGCCCCAACGAGGTAGTCATTGCGCTGGTGGACACCCAGGCGGCAGCCAAGAGTGCCAAGACACCGTTTGACAGCCACAGCCTGCATCTTTGGAATAACGATGCCTGCAATGCAACGGCAGATAGCGGCCTGAACAGCGGGTGGGATGACAAGAGCAAGACACCTGCCACTGCCGACAACTTTGGTCCGGCCTGGGTCGTACCGCTCAGCAAGGTGGAAGGGTGCATCAACTTTATCGCTCGCAACGGCGATCTGGCCAACCTGACCGGCAGCGATATGAAGGTGATCTTCAGTGAGCACCCGGATCGCACCGTGGCCATCGTCGCGGGCAAGAAGGATCTGTTTGGCAGCCGCGCCGAGGCCTTTACCGCGGCCTTCGGCGTGGCGGGGGCCAGTGCCCATCTGATCGATGGCAATACCCTGATCTGGCAAGGGGGCAAGGACAAGCCTCACGTGCGCCTTTATTACACCGACTCGGGCACCATCAAGGCCAATGCCGATGGGGTGTTCGATTTCCCCTATATCAGCCTGACCGCGACCAGCCTGACTGCCGAGCAGCAGGCCAAATATCCGCACCTCAAGGATGCGGCCGCCTTCGCCCTGCCCGCCGGTAAAGATCTCAAGCCCCTGCTCAAGGGTGAGCTGGTGGCTATCGGCACCGATGCCGACGGTATCCTGCAGGGGGCGACCCTGGTGCAAAGTGCTGGTGCCCTTGATGCGCTCTATGCCCCAGAGGCGACCAAGCTCAGCTATGGCGCCGTGGTGGAGGGTAACCGGGTGACCTTCCGTCTCTGGGCGCCGACCGCCAAGTCGGTCAAGTTGGCCCTCTACAACGCTAGCCACCAGAAGAGTGGCGAGGTGGCCATGACCTTCGATAGCGCCAGCGGTAGCTGGAGTTACGAAGGGGGCAGCGAGCTGATCGGCCAGTTCTACCGCTACGACATGGAGGTCTACCATCCGCTGAGCCGCAAGGTCGAGCACTACGAGGTGACCGACCCCTATTCGCTCAGCCTCGCGATGAACTCCGAGTTCAGTCAGGTGGTGGATCTCGACGATCCGGCCCTGAAACCGGAAGGGTGGGACAGCCTCAAGGCGCCCCACAGCCAGCAGAATCCCGCCGACATCACCATCTATGAAGCCCATGTCCGCGATCTGACCGGCAACGATGATTCCACCCCGGTGGAGCACCGTGGCAAGTTCCTCGGGCTGACCGACAGCGACAGCGTGCCCGTCACCCACCTGAAATCCCTGGCCAAGAGCGGCGTCAGCCACCTGCACCTGCTGCCGGTGTTCGACATCGCCACCGTCAACGAGGATCCGGCCAAGGTGGCCAACATCGGCGATGACTTCAGCAAGCTGTGCGAGGTCAATCCCGAGGTCAAGAACTCCCGGTTTGCCAGCCACTGTGGTGGTGGCGAGACCATTGAAGCCGTGCTCGGTGAGCTGCAAGCCAGCGACAGCAAGGAGAACCCTGTGGTGCAGGAGCTGTACGGCTATCTGCGCGGCGTCGACTCCTTCAACTGGGGTTATGATCCCTACCACTACACCACGCCGGAAGGCTCCTACGCTACCAACGCCGAGGGCACCAAACGTATTCTGGAGTTCCGCGAGATGGTCAAGGCCATCAAGCAGAACATCGGTATGAACGTGGTGATGGACGTGGTCTACAACCACACCAACGAATCCGGGCTCGGCCCCAAATCGGTGCTCGACAAGATAGTGCCCTGGTACTATCAGCGCCTCAATCCGGAGACCGGCTCGGTGGAGAACTCCACCTGCTGCTCCAACACGGCGCCGGAACACGCCATGTTTGCCAAGCTGATGGATGACTCCCTGGTCACCTGGGCGCGCGACTACAAGATCGACGCCTTCCGCTTCGACCTGATGGGCCACCATCCGAAAGATCAGATGGTGCAGGCGCTGGCCGCGGTGAAGAAGGTCAATCCCGAGATGTACTTCTACGGCGAGGGGTGGAACTTCGGCGAAGTGCAGGATGACAAGCGCTTCGTGCAGGCTACCCAGAAGCATCTGGGTGGTACCGGTATCGGCTCCTTCTCCGACCGCTTGCGCGATGCGGTGCGCGGCGGCAGTCCGTTCGACGGTGGCGATACCATTCGCAAGACCCAGGGCTTTGGCAACGGTGCCTTCGTCGATCCTAACGAAATGAGCAAGGTGGATCTGGCGACGGCCTTGCACCAGTCCGATCTGGTGCGGCTCGGCATGGCGGGCAACCTCAAGGAGTTCGTGCTGACCGACAAGGATGGCATGCCGAAGAAAGGCGCCGAGATTGACTACAACGGTCAGCCTGCCGGTTATGCCCAGGATCCGGTGGAAGTGCAGAACTATGTCGACAAGCACGACAACCAGACCCTGTTCGATAACCTGATCTACAAGGCGCCGGAAGGTGCCGATCTGGTACGGATGCAGGGAGTATCGCTGGCGACCGCCATGCTGGGTCAGGGCATTCCCTTCACCCACGCCGGTGTCGAGCTGCTGCGTTCCAAATCCATGGAGCGGGACAGTTATGACTCGGGCGACTGGTACAACAAGGTCGACTACACCCTGGGCGACAACAACTTCGACAAGGGGTTGCCGCGCAAGGACAAGGATGGCGACAACTATCCACTGATTGAGCAGGTGCTCGGCAAGCATGCCAAGCCGGGCTCGGCCGAGATGGCGCAGATGGTGAGCTTCTATCAGGAGCTGGCGGAGCTGCGCAACTCCTCCCGCCTGCTGCGTCTGGGCAGCGGCGCCGAGGTGATCAAGCGGGTCGACTTCCGCAATACCGGCCCGGATCAGGTGCCCGGCCTTATCGTCATGACGGTGGATGATGGCGTCAGTGCCGGGGCGGATCTGGATCCGGCCATCGATGGTCTGGTGGTGATGATCAACGCCAGCAACCAGAGCCAGAGCATCGGCGACCTCCGTGATGGCAACGATCAGCCCATCGATCTGAGCGGTATGGTGCTTAGCAGCAAGCATCGCGCAGTCGACAGCATCGCCAGCGGCGCCGCCTATGACAACGGCCAGCTGACGCTGGGGGCCTGGTCTGCCGCCGTGTTCGTCAAGCCGCAGTCTGGTGCACAGGGCGCGGGCCTGCCGGTCAGCAAGAAGACCGACTTGAGCACCCTGCCACCGTTTGGCAACACCGCCGTTTATCTGAAGGGGTTCCTCGGTGAATGGGGTGAGACCAACCAGATGACCTTCAGTAGCAACTTCATGTATGAATTCACCACGGAAGTACAGGCTGACAAGCTGGGCTCAACCGAGGTGAAGATTGCAGATGCCAGCTGGGGGCCGGTCAACTATGGCAGCTGCAACGCCGGTGACAAGCTGGTGGTCGGCACTCCGCTGACCCTTTGCAAGGGTGGGGATACCGGCAACATCGGGCTCGATCTGGCCAAGGCGGGCAGCTACAAGTTCGTGTTTACCGCCATGAACAAGGACAAGCCCACCCTGAGCGTCAGCTTCACCGAGCCGGTGCAGAGTTGCAAGGTACTGGACACGGTGGCGGGCAATCCGCTCGGCTACAACCTGTTCGTCAAGGGTGAGCTCTCCGGCTGGGCCGCTCAGCCCCAGTACCAGTTGAGCTACAAGGGGATGGACGGCGATCTCGCCATCTATCAGGCAGCCTTCAACTACACAGGCAGCACCGAGTTCAAGGTCGCCAACGAGGACTGGAGCAAGGAGTACCTGCTCAACGGCGGCGGCGCGCTGAAGGCGGAGACGGGCTACCCGTTCGCCTTCTCCGAGGCCGGTAGTGCCAACAACAGCATCACATTGCCGCAAGGGCTGTGGAGTGTGTTGGTGAAGGTTGACCCGGCTGGCGTCAAGGCAGGTACTGCCGTCATTCAGGAGTGCAGTGCCAAGTAAGCAACCCATTGAGTCCGGGGGATGGCTCGGCGTCCCCGGGTTGAATTCCACCTTGCCAAGGGTGGGATAACTCCGAGAGAGTAAGCAAAGCGCGACTGCCGACCGGCAGGCGCGCTTTTTCTTTTCCGTCACCGGCTGAAACAAAAGCCGCCCGGATGGGGCGGCATTGGTTATTTCATGATGTCTGGCTGTGCGGGATTAGCGCTTGCGTAGCAGACGCAAGGCGTTGGCAGTCACCAGCGCGGTGGCGCCGGTATCGGCCAGCACCGCAATCCACAGGCCGGTGATGCCGAGCAGGCTGGTGACCAGGAAGATGGCCTTCAGTCCCAGTGCCAGCGCGATATTCTGGTGAATATTGGCCAGTGCCGCCCGCGACAGCCGGATCATCGCGGCGATGCCACCGAGCTGGTTGTGGGTCAGCGCCGCATCGGCAGTCTCCAGCGCCACGTCGGTGCCGCCCCCCATGGCGATGCCGATACTGGCCCGCTTCATGGCGGGGGCATCGTTGATGCCATCGCCGATCATTGCGACCTTTTGCGTCAGACCGAGCTTGGCGATCTCATCGACCTTGCCCTCCGGCAGCAGGCCGGCACGCCAGCCCATGCCGAGCTCACCGGCGATGGCCTCGGCGGCGCGGGGGTTGTCGCCGGTCAGCATGATGCTCTGCAGACCGAGCTGGTTGAGCTCTTGCAGTGCCGCAGCAGCTTCCGGCCGGATCTGGTCGCGCAGGGCCAGCAGGGCGGCCGGCAGAGCCTGGTCGCCGACGCTCTGGCAGAGCACCACAACGGTCTTGCCCTGCCGCTCCAGCGAAGCAATCCGGATTTGCTGTTCCACATTCAGGGTCGCCACCCGGCTCGGTGCCAGAAGTTGCCACAGTTCACCGTTGATGCGTCCCTCAACCCCCATGCCCGGCAGGGCACGCAGGTCGCGAGCCTCCGCCAGCGAGAGTCCCTGTTCGGTCGCGTTGGCGACCACGGCGCGGGCCAGCGGGTGGTGGGAGCCCTGCTCGATGGCAGCCGCCAGTGCCAGCAACTCGGCCTCCGGTTGGCCATTGAGGCTGACCAGCTCGGTCAGTTGCGGCTTGCCCTGGGTCAGAGTGCCGGTCTTGTCAAAGGCGACGGTATCGATATGGGCCAATCGCTCCAGCGCGGCACCACCCTTGATCAGGGCCCCCTGACGGGTTGCCGCAGCCAGCGCCGAGGTAACCGCTGCCGGGGTGGAGATGACCAGCGCGCAGGGGCAGCCGATCAGCAGCAGCGCCAGTCCGCGATAGATCCACTCGTCCCAGCTCTGGCCAAAGGCAAGGGGCGGCACCAGCACCACCAGCAGGGCAACCAGCATCATGGCCGGGGTATACCAGCGGCTGAAGCGGTCAATAAAGCGCTCGATGGGGGCGCGCTGGCTTTCGGCCTCCTCGATGAGGTGCAGAATGCGGTCGATGGCGTTGTTGCCGGGTTCGGACACCACCTCAAGGTGCAGCACCCGATCGGCAGCCAGACTACCGGCCGGCACCTTGTCCCCCTGGCGACGTTCCACCGGAATGGATTCACCGGTCAGGGCGCTTTCGTCAAACGCACCGAGCTCATTGAGCAGGCGGGCGTCGGCAGGTAGACGGGCACCCGGGGCGATTTCGATGATATCGCCGGGATGCAGCTCATCGGCAGCTACCTCTTCCCGCACCTCGCCCTCGGCAGTGGTACGGATGCGCAGCGCCTTGTCAGGCACCAGCGCCATCAGGGCTGTGACCCCGGCCCGGGCGCGTCCGGCGGCGTAGGCCTCCAGATGTTCACCCAGCATAAAGAGCAGCAGCACCATGGCCGCTTCGGCGGTTTCACCGAGGAACAGGGCCCCCACGGCGGCCACCGTCATCAGGGTCTCGATGGCGAAGGGGGAGCCGCTTTTGGTCAGCGCCCACGCCTTGCGGGAGATGGGCCACAGACCCCAGAGGGTCGCCAGGGTAAAGAGTGGCTGACCGAGCTCTTTCGGCAGCAGGGCGGCGACCAGCATCAGGCCGGCTAGTGACAGGGGCTGCCAATATTTGCCCAAAAAGTTACCGAATAGATTGCCTTGCAGGGGCGGTTGTGAAGCTTGCTTGCGGCCAGCTGCCTGCTTGTCAGCACTTTCCCCCTTGAGCTGGAAACCGGCGGCCAGCACGGCGGCGGTGACGGGATCGGGTGAGAGGCCGGGGGCCAGATCCACCACCAGCTTCTCGGTGGCAAACAATACGCGCGCCTGTTGTACGCCGCTCACCCGGCTGACGGCGGTCTCGATCTTGCGGGCGCAGCTGGGGCAATCCATCCCCAACACCTGCCAGCTGTGGCGACTGTTACCTTGCGCAGGCGCAACCAGAGGGTCGGCAGGTGGCATATCGTGCTCATGCTCGTGAGCTGGCGATAAGGGGGCGCTGCAGCACACTTGATCGTGACAGCCTCCTCGGGGAGGCTCTTCATCCTCGGGGGATTCATTGCCGTCACGGGATGCGTGCTCATGAGGCGTCTGGGTTGAACAGCAACTGACGGGCGTGGTGTTGTCGCAGCAGTGGCTATCGTGGTGATGTTCACTCTGGCCGGGGGCCGCCTTGCTGACGGCCTTGATGGGGGCGGCGTGCTGATGATTGCAGCAGGATTTGCTCATGATGAGTCCCTCTTGATGGATCCCGCCCCTGCGAGATCCCTGATTACTGAGAAGGAGTCTAAACCTTGGTGTTAAGTCCAAGGTCAACCCCTTTATATCCCTTGTCTTCGCGGGTGTTTGTCTGGTCCCGCCGCCCCTATACTGATCACCCGGATTTTTACTACACCAATAAAGGACATAACACATGAGCAACTCAGTCACTCTGCAAGGCAACCCGGTTTCCGTCGCTGGTCACTTCCCGGTCGCCGGTGAGCAAGCCAAGCCCTTCTCTCTGGTGGCCAAGGATCTCTCCGACGTGACCCTGGCAAGCTTTGCCGGTCAGCGCAAAATCCTGAACATCTTCCCGAGCGTCGATACCCCAACCTGCGCGACCTCTGTGCGCAAGTTCAACGAGCAGGCCAGCGCGCTGGAGAACACAGTCGTGCTGTGCATCTCCGCCGATCTGCCGTTCGCCCAGTCCCGCTTCTGCGGCGCCGAAGGTCTGGACAAGGTAGTGACCCTCTCCACCCTGCGCGGTGCGGCCTTCATGGAAGATTATGGCGTTGCTTTCTCTTCTGGTCCGCTGGTCGGTCTGACCGCTCGCGCCATCGTGGTGCTGGATGGTGACAACAAGGTGCTGCATAGCGAGCTGGTCGCCGAAGTGGCCGACGAGCCGAACTACGCTGCTGCGCTGGCCGTGCTATAAGGCTGCAAGCCATAAAAAATCCCGCTTCGGCGGGATTTTTTATGCGGGAATTGTCCGTTCAGGGCGTAGCTGGCGGGGTGGTCGCCGGTTCAGCCTTGGCGGTTGGGGAGGGTTGCCACTCCACATAGGGGCGGTGGATCTTCTCGTAGATCTCGGCCAGTTTGCCGGTGGCAGCCAGCTGATCAATGGCTTGGCGGAGAAATTCGTCCATCTCATCACCTGCTGCCCCTTTCTGGATGATGAAGACATCCTCGAAATCCCCGAAAAATTCTCGCCTGATATTGGTCAGCCCCAGCTGCTTGAGCATCAGGTCGGCCTCCTCTTGTGCCCAGACAAAGGCGTCGATACGGCCGCGTGAGAGCTTGCGCAGTGACTGTTCGATACTCATCGATCGCTGCACCGGGAAGGGCATATAGTCGGGAACGGCCTCGATCAGCAGATCCCGTTTGGTGGGCACTATGCCGTAGGCCATATCTGTGGTGACCGGATAGGCGGTATTGCTGTAAATCACATGGGCAACTTTGCCAAAACTGCGGGTGCTGAAGCGATAAGCCAGCATATCGATATCCTTGAGGTTGCGGATGGCGGGCAGCCCCAGATCAGCCTTGCCGGAGATCACCCCAGCCATGGCACGGGCGATGGGGTAGATGGTGATCTTGATGGTCACATCGGGGTAGAGATCATCGATGGCGTGCACCAGGTCGACAAAGGGGCCTGTCTTGTCGGCATTGATCAGCCCAGGCAGCTCGCCAAGGTGGGCATTGAGGATGCGCACAGGTTTAGACGGCTCGGGGGGGGCGTCGTTTTCCGGAGTCTGCGACAGGCCGAGAGTTGCGCTGCCGAGCAGGGTGACCACGAGCAGCAGAAGGGGGATGTGTCTGGTCATGACGTGTCTCTCTTGGTGATGGGTCAGCTAAAGTGTAGTCAGACCGTCGCCAGCGCCCCTCGGCCAGGCCATCATGGATAGGGTTTTACTTCTCGGCCCCCGCTCACTAGACTTCGCCTCCCACTTCTTTGTTGACGTAGCGCCATGACCTTTAGCGAACTTGCCCTCCATCCCGCTCTGCTTGCCTCTTTGCCCGCCACCTTGCAGACGCCGACCCGCATCCAGCAGCTGGCCATTCCGGCGGCGCTGGCGGGGCAGGATCTGCTGGCGCTGGCCCAGACCGGCAGCGGCAAGACGCTGGCGTTTGGCTTGCCGCTGCTGCAACGGCTGGATCCCGCCTCCAGTCAGGTGCAGGGTCTGGTGCTGGTGCCGATCCGCGAGCTGGCGATTCAGGTCACTGCCGCGCTAAAAGAGGGGGCCGAGGCGCTGGGGTTGCGCATCGTGACGTTGTGTGGTGGCGTTGCGCAGGAGCGGCAACAGGCCGAGCTAGCGCTGGGGCCACAGCTGCTGGTGGCGACGCCGGGGCGGCTGCGGGATCTGCTGACCCAGCAACTGTTGGGGCTGGATGGTTTGCAACTGCTGGTGCTGGATGAAGCGGATCGCTTGCTGGAGATGGGCTTTGCTCCCGACATCAAGGCGCTGCTCGGCTTTATTCCGGCGGATCGCCAGACCCTGCTCTTCTCCGCCACCTTGCCTGCCGAGCTGGAGGCGCTGGCCAACGGCCTGCTGCGCGAGCCAACCCGTATCGAGGCCAACCCCCTCAACAGCGTGGTGAACGAGATCGAAGAGCGGCTCTATCTGGTCAACAAGAGCAGCAAGGTACCGGCGCTTATCAGCTTGCTCAAGGAGCAGGCGTGGCCGCAGGTGCTGGTCTTTATCAGTGTGCGGGATGATGCCGACGGGGTTGCCAGAAAGCTGGCAAAGGCGGGCATTGCGGTGGCCGCCCTTCATGGCGAGAAGGAGCAGGCGGTGCGCGAGCAGGCGCTCGGCGATTTCAAAGAGGGCAAAATTCGGGTGCTGGTGGCCACCGACCTGATGGCGCGCGGCATCCATGTGGAGGCGCTGCCGCTGGTGATCAATCTGGACTTGCCCGCCAGCGCCCCTGTCTATGTACACCGCCTCGGTCGTACCGCCCGGGCTGGCCGCGATGGGTTGGCCATTTCGCTGGTCTGCCATGGCGAGAGTGACATGCTGCAAGCTATCCGCACCCTGACCGGCCGCGAGCTGCCGTTGGGCGATCTGGCGGGATTCCCGGTCACCGACCAGCCTGCCAGCGGGGAGGGCAAACGCCCCCCTCGTGACAAGCAGGCCAATCGCCGTACCCAGGCCAAACGCAGCGTCAAGCAGTTCAAAGGCAAGACGCCGCGTAGTTGAGCGTCAGGCTCGGGCCAGCGGGTAGGTGAAGAGCGCCAGATGGGCGAAGTTGAAGGCGAAGTGGATCAGGATGGCCACGGAGAGTCGCCCGCTGAGCTGGAATGCCAGGCCGTAGCAGCAGCCTGCCAGGGTCGCAAACAGCGCCAGCAGTGGGCCACCGGGCAGGTGGATGGCTCCGAACAGTAGCGCAGCCACGATGATGCCAATCCAGGGGCGGTAACGTTCGGTCAGCGCCTGCTGGATCGCGCCGCGAAACAGCGCCTCTTCCGCCACGCAGGTGAACAGCAGATTGTTGAGTGCAAACAGCCACCACCAGTGGGGCAGACCCACTTCCGGTTTCAGTGCCCCCAACTGCCAGGCGATGACCAGCAGAGCACCCAGCGGCAGCAGCAACAGCGCCAGCGGGCGCCAGCGGATTGCGCCCCCCTTGCCCAGCAGCATCGGGCAGGCCAGCAGCAAGCCAAAGAGCAGCAGCGGTTTGTCGAGGTTCAGATACATGTTGAATGGCACACTGGCGGGGCCTGCCAGTACCTGATCCAGCACCTTGAGATTGCTGAAACCGGGGATCAAATGCAGGGTAAGTGCCACCGCCCATGCCAGCAGGGCTGACCATGCGAGGGGGCGGCTACGGTCGGAGAGGGTGGGCAGAAGCCAGGCCAGCAGCAGGGCTGCCAGCGTCACCAGCAGTGCGGTCGTGGTGATGCGATCCAGCCAGAGCGCCAGCAGCAGAGCCACAGCAAGCAGCAGGAAACCCGGCTGGCGTTGGCGTGCCATACAGAGCAGGGTGGCCAGTGCCAGTTCTGCCCAGATCAGTATGTCAGGTAGGGGTAACATCGGAACTCCTCTGTAACAAAAGCGCAGCACCTTAGCAGGGGCGTTGGCGCAAAGGCAACCAGACCGGGTTATTTGGGTCAGCCTCCTATACTGAACTGGAGAGTAAAGAGAGGGATGGCGATGAAGCACTATGGCTGGTTGTTCTGTTGTTGGTGTGGATGGTTGTCATGCGCTCCCCTGTCGCTGGTAACCGGAGATTTTTCGCCCTATTCCGGGGCCGGGCTGCCTGATGGTGGGCAGAGCACCCGGTTGGTGACGACCCTGCTGCGCGAGGCTGGCTATGACGAGCTGAAGGTGGATTATCTGCCATGGAACCGGGGCTACGAGCTGGTTCGCAACGGCCTGGCATCCGCCACCTTCCCTTATGCCTGGACGCGTGAGCGAGCCAAGCTGTTCTATTACAGCGCCCCCATTCATATCGATCACCTCTCCTGGTTCACCTATCGTGGCAGTGATGCGGTACTCGATGGCAAGTGGCAGGGGTTGAGAGTCTGTATTCCCGCCAGCTGGAGCACCAGTCACGCAGATGAGGTGATTGCCCGTTTTTCATTGCGGCTCACTCGCCCCAAGAGTTTGGTGCAATGTCTGCAACTGCTTGAGCGGAAACGGGTTGATCTGATGCCGATGAATGATGCGGTGACGGCGGACGCCAGCATGCAGGTGTTCGGCGACCCGAACTATCTGCAACCGCTCCCCTATTTTCGCCAGCGGGATACCTTCTATTTGCTGGTGTCGCGCAAGATGCAAAATGGACGCGAACTGATAGAACGCTTCAACGAAGCCTTGGCTGCGGCACGTGCCAGTGGCCATTACGACCAACTGGTTCCCTGGGGACAGCCACGTCTGCTGCGCTGTGAGCAACCCTGAGTCAGAGCAGATTGGCACCAATTAAAAAGCCGGAGCAGTGGCTCCGGCTTTCTTTATGCCTTCAGGGGCGATTAGCGGCCTGATTCGGCAATCACGCGGGCGATGATATCGGCGCGCTTGCCGGCTTCCAGTTCGCCCAGAGCGATCAGGCCAGCCTTGAAGATGACGTTCTTCGGCAGGCTGACGTCGTCCAGTGTGGCGATCGCTTCAACGTGCATGCCGTTCAGGCGGCTGGCATCGCGCGGGCTCAGGTTGACCTGAGTGTTCATCACCTGCTTGCCTTTCTTCTTGGCAGGTGCAGCCGCTTTCTTGGTGGATTCCTGTTCTTCGTCTTCCGGCAGTTCGTCATCAAAATCGTAAATAGACATAGTCAATCCTGTTGAGTTAGGCAAAAGGGCACGTTTGCCCGACATAGTAATCCGACATTGGGTCAATCAGCCCATATCCTCGTTACGGATAAAGGCGCGCCAGGAGCTGAGCACCTGGGCAAAATCTTCCAGCCCGCACATGGCCAGCTGTTCATCATCGTAGTAGGCGAGATCGTCAAGATCCTCATCCAGCTCGATATTGAGGGCGTTGGCTTTCACCTCCGCCTCTTCATGGGTCAGCAGCAGGGAGTAGTCACCGCCGTTGAGCCGGTATTCGACTCGGGTGCGGTTGGAGAGCTGATCAATGATGGAGAAGAGCTCGTCGAGCTTCTCCTCATCCTTGCCAACCTCGTCGATCAGCCACTGACCGATGGCTTCATGGCCCATGGAGAACCGGGCGCGATAGCCACCAAACGGGTCGCGGCGAAATTCATAATCCATAGCACAGTCCAGATCGGAGGGATGGGCCAGCACGGGCAGGCGGGTGCAAGCACGCAATTCCTGCTCCATGGCGGGGCACACATCGGGTAAAGTGGCCTATTCTAGCGATCCCCCTCTCGCTTGTCTTGATGATGTGGCATCTTTGCGCCCATGTGCCCTGAATCGCCTCGTGGTGACGTAGCCAGATCAGCCCCTTGTCCGGAGATGTTATGCAGCTAAACGATAACCTTGCCCGCCAGATCGTCGCGCGGGCGATGAAGATCCTCTCCTTTTCGGTCAACGTGATGGACGAACACGGCCTCATCATTGCGTCCGGCAATCCGGAGCGGATCCATCAGCGTCACGAAGGGGCCGTGCTGGCGCTCACTGAAAACCGGGTGGTGGAGATTAGCGAAGCGACAGCCCTGCAGCTCAAAGGGGTGCGACCAGGCATCAATTTGCCCATCTCCTATCAGGGGGAGCTGATCGGGGTGATCGGCATCTCCGGCGATCCGGAGGAAGTGCGTGCTTACGCTGAGCTGGTGCGAATGACCGCCGAGCTGATCCTGGAGCAGGCGGCGCTCACCGAGCAGCTGCAGTGGGACAAGCGCCACAAGGAGGAGCTGGTGCTGCAGCTCATCCGTGGTGAAGGGCGGGACGATCAGCTGCAGCAGGCGGCCCGTTTTCTCGGGCTGGAGTTGGCCCAGCCCAGGGTGGTGGCCGTGCTTGCGCTGGAGGAGGCCGATCCGGCTCGTCTGCGCGAGCTGGTCCATCAGCTGGAGAATCCGGAGCGGGACAATCTGGTCGCCATCAACGGGCTCGACGAGATAGTGGTGCTCAAACCGGCACAATTGAGTGATGGCGTCTGGCAATCGGCGCAGGAGCGCAGCCGGATCAAGCAGTTGCTGGCCCGCATTCCCCACTTCAAGGTGCATATCGCGGTGGGCGATTACTTCGCCGGGATAGACGGGCTGGCGCGCTCTTACCAGACGGCGCGAGATACCCTGCGCCGTGGCATGCGGCAGGCGCCGCGCAAACAGGTCTACTTCTTTGAGGACTACCGTTTGCCGGTGCTGCTGGGCAGTCTGGCGGACTCCTGGCAGGCGGATCAGCTGCGCACACCGCTACAGAAACTGGCCCGGGAAGATGGCAAGGGGGCGCTGCAGAAGACCCTGCGCCACTATTTCTTGCAGGATTGTGATCTGCATCGCTGTGCCGAAGCCCTGTTCATTCACCCCAATACCCTGCGCTATCGGCTGGGGCGAATAGAGCAGATAACCGGGTTGAATTTCAACAAGTTAGACGACAAATTTTTGCTCTATCTCGGCCTTAATCTCGACTTGTGATTGTGAAGTTGGACAAAAAACCACTTTTAAATGACGCAATTTTTGGTTTTTAAGCCAAAGTATTCTGATTGCAGATCTCCATAATGGCGGCCATTCACTCCCATTGAAGGTGTCCGTCATGATCCCGGTTACAGCCCTTGGCGCCATCGCGGCGCTCTCCATCGCCATCATCCTCATTTTGAAGAAGGTGCCGCCCGCTTACGGCATGATCGTGGGTGCCCTTGCCGGTGGCCTGATTGGCGGTGCCGATCTGACCCAGACCGTCGCCCTGATGATCGGCGGTGCCCAGGGGATCACCACTGCGGTGATGCGGATCCTGGCGGCCGGTGTGCTGGCGGGCGTACTGATCGAATCGGGCGCGGCTACCACTATCGCCGAGACCATCGTCAAGAAACTCGGTGAAACCCGCGCCCTGCTGGCGCTGGCACTGGCAACCCTGATCCTGACTGCGGTCGGCGTGTTCGTGGATGTGGCCGTCATCACGGTGGCGCCCATTGCGCTGGCCATCGCCCGCCGTGCCGACCTCTCCAAGGCGGCCATCCTGCTGGCGATGATCGGTGGCGGCAAGGCGGGTAACGTGATGTCCCCCAACCCCAACGCCATTGCCGCGGCTGATGCCTTCCATCTGCCCCTCACCTCTGTGATGGCGGCAGGCATCATTCCGGGTCTGTTCGGTCTGGTGATGGCCTACTGGCTGGCCAAGCGGCTGAACAACAAGGGCAGCAAGGTTGCTGCTGATGAGGTGGTGAGCTTTGCCGGTGCCAAGTTGCCAGGCTTTGCCGCCGCCATCAGTGCACCGCTGGTCGCCATCCTGCTGCTGGCTCTGCGTCCTGTTGCCGGTATCGTGGTGGATCCGCTGATTGCACTGCCGCTTGGTGGTCTGGTCGGTGCCCTGATGATGGGTAAATTCAGCAAGGTGAACCAGTTTGCGGTCTCCGGCCTCGCCCGCATGGCGCCGGTCGCCATCATGCTGCTGGGTACCGGTACTCTGGCAGGCATCATTGCCAACTCCGGTCTGAAAGATGTGCTGATCAGCGGCCTGACCGCTTCCGGTCTGCCTTCTTACCTGCTGGCGCCTATCTCCGGTGCTTTGATGTCGCTGGCGACCGCCTCGACCACCGCCGGTACCGTGGTGGCCTCCAACGTATTCAGCTCCACCCTGATTGAACTGGGGATCAGCGGTCTGGCCGGGGCGGCCATGATCCATGCCGGTGCCACCGTGTTTGACCACATGCCCCACGGCTCTTTTTTCCATGCCACCGGTGGCAGCGTCCACATGGGGGTAGGTGAGCGCCTGAAACTTATCCCTTACGAAACTGCAGTCGGTCTGACCATTGCCACTGTCTCCACCCTGATGTTTGGCGTGTTTGGCCTCGCCTAAGGAATTGATATGAAAATTGTTATTGCCCCCGATTCATTCAAGGAGAGTCTGAGCGCCATGGCGGTGGCTGATGCCATCGAGGCCGGTTTCAAGCAGGTACTGCCGAACGCCACCTACGTCAAATTGCCGATGGCCGATGGCGGTGAAGGCACGGTGCAATCGCTGGTGGATGCCACCGGTGGCCGCATCCTGCCGGTCGAAGTGAGCGCGCCCCTAGGTAACAAGGTGCAGGGCTTCGTCGGCCTGCTGGGTGATGGCCAGCGCGCAGTCATCGAGATGGCTGCCGCCTCTGGTATCCATCTGGTGGCGCCCGAGCAGCGCAATCCGCTGCTCACCTCCAGCTTCGGCACCGGCGAGCTGATCCTGGCTGCGCTGGAGATGGGAGTGAAGCACCTCATCCTCGGTATCGGCGGTAGTGCTACCAATGACGGCGGTGCCGGTATGATCCTGGCGCTCGGCGGCAAGTTGCTCAAAGCGGATGGTGCGCCTATTGCTCTGGGTGGCGCAGGTCTCAGTGAGCTCGCGACCATCGATCTGAGCAGTCTGGATCCGCGTCTGAGCGATCTGGTTATCGAGGTAGCGTGCGATGTGAACAACCCGCTCTGCGGCCCGAAAGGCGCCTCTGCGGTGTTTGGCCCGCAAAAGGGGGCGACCCCCGAGATGGTGGCGCAGCTCGATGCCAACCTCTCCCGTTATGCCGACTGCATTGAGCAGGCCCTTGGCAAGCAGGTGAAGGATATTCCGGGGGCGGGTGCTGCCGGTGGCATGGGGGCCGCGCTGGTCGGTCTGCTAGGTGCCGAACTCAAGCCTGGCATTCAGATCGTCATCGAAGCGCTGAAACTGGCCGATGAAGTGGCCGATGCGGATCTGGTCATCACCGGCGAAGGTCGTATCGACAGCCAGACCATCCATGGCAAGACGCCAATCGGTGTCGCACGTTGCGCCAAGCAGTTCGGCAAGCCGGTGATCGGTATCTCCGGTTGCCTGACCGACGATTGCGGTGTGGTACATGATCACGGGCTGGACGCGGTATTCGCCGTGGTCAACCGCGCCATGTCTCTGCCGGAGGCGCTGGAGAGCGCCAGCGCAAACATTCAACTCACTGCGCGCAACGTCGCGGCACTCTATCAACTCAAGGGTTGATCCGGTTCGGCCGATGGGCCCCATCGGCCACTCAATATCCCCGTTTGGGGCATCTCCCATCCCGTGAGATGTCTGACTGCCCTGGCACTTATTTGCCGATCCATCGTGATCGGCTCTTTTCTTTCCGTTCCTTTGTCTTGCCACACTTTTGACTCCATGGGTCAGCGCGGTTTTGATAGGCGCACATCTCCCTTTACGGCATAGTGGTCGTACCAAGTACAAGGAGAGACTCATGTTCCTGCTGACCCTGGGGGTTGCGCTGTTTACCCTGATCCATCTCTACCCCTGTTTTGCGGTGGCCCATCGGGCGCGACTGAGAGAACGGCTGGGTGAGAATCGCTACAAGGGGCTCTTCTCCCTGCTGGTGTTTGTCGCCATCGCCTGCATCATTGCCGGTTGGCGCTCGGCCAGCTCGCTGCCGCTCTATTTCCTGCCGGAGTGGGGGCCGATGACCATGACGGTGATGATGCCCTTTGCTCTGATCCTCTTCTTCTCCGGCCAGGGGCCCAACCATCTGCGGCGCTGGCTGGTGCATCCCCAACTGCTCGGTACCCTGCTCTGGGCGGTGGCCCATCTGCTGGTCAACAGCGAGGCGCGATCTCTGGTGCTGTTTGGCGGCATCGGGCTGTGGGCGCTGGTGAGCATGGTCTGGATTTCGGTGCGGGACTGGCAGCGATATCCCCGCCCGGCGGCTAACTGGACAGGCACTGGCATCAGCGTCGGGGCGGGCCTGGCTGCCACCGCGCTGCTGGTGTTCTGGGGCCACGGCTGGCTGACCGGCATTCCATTGCATTGAGAGTGAACTGCGGCTCTGGTAACCGCGTATGATGGACAAAACAAAAGGAGTCTTGGCGATGAAATGGTTCACTCTGTTGCTGTTATTGGGGGCTGGCGCGGCCTCTGCGGCGTGCCCCGATTATTTCAATGTGGAGATGCGGGAGCTAAACAACTCTCAGCGCCACAACCTCTGTCAGCTGACCGAGGGCAAGGTGGTACTGGTGGTCAATACCGCCTCCTACTGCGGCTACAGCGGTCAGTTTCGCGATCTGGAGAAGCTCTACCAGAGCTACAAGGATAAAGGGCTGATTATTCTGGGTTTCCCCTCCAACGATTTCTGGCAGGAGGCGGGCAACGAGACCAAGACCGCCGAGGTGTGTCGCCGCGACTATGGCGTCACCTTCCCGATGTTCAATCGGGTAGCGGTGCGGGGCTCCGATGCTGTGCCACTGTTCAAGGGGCTGGCGGCGGCCGCTGATGGGGATGAGCCGAACTGGAACTTCCACAAGTATCTGGTGGGGCGCGATGGCAAGCTGATCGCCAGCTACGGCGCCAACCAGAATCCGGCTGACGACCCCCTCAAACTGCAGATCACCCGGGCGCTGGGGCTCTGACCCTATTCCTTGGCGGGCGGCTCTGGAATAATGGGCTCCCGCCACTCAATCCGGTTATCTTGTGCTGCAACGTCTTCCTCAAATGGTGATCTTCGATGCGCTGGTGCGCGAGCAGGGAATCTCTGCTGCCGCCCGTCGTCTCGGGGTCTCCAAATCCCATATCAGCAAGCAGCTGGCGCTGCTGGAGACCACCCTTGGCGCCCAGCTGGTGCAGCGCACCACCCGCCGCTTCGTCCTGACCGAGCTGGGTCAGGAGTATGCCCGTCACTGCCATGCGCTCGTGGCGGTGGCGCAGGAGGCTGACTCCATGATCGCCGAGCGGCGTGGCAAGGTGAGTGGCGTGCTCCATCTCGGGGTGGGCCAATCTTTTGGTCGTCTGCACGTCATTCCTCATCTCAAGGCGTTTCAGGATCGCTATCCCGAGCTGGAGCTGGAGGTCTCGCTGTTCGACCACAGAACCAATCTGGTGGATGAGGGGCTGGATCTCTGGCTCACCACCTATGAGGACAAGCCGGAAGGGCTGGTGGGACAGCGGCTGGCCGACATTGGCTTCGTGGTGGCGGCTTCGCCGGATTACCTGCTGAGCCACGGTACGCCGCTCCATCCCAAGGATCTGGCCCAGCACAACTGCATCACTTACCAGAGTCGGGAGCGGCGCTATCACCAGTGGTCGTTTCGCCAGGGCAAGGAGCGCCAGACGGTGCAGGTGGCGGGCAACTATCGGGTGGATATGGCGGAGGCGGTGCGGGATGCGGCACTGGCCGGGCTCGGCATCGCCTATATCGCCAACTACTTGCTGGACAAGGAGTTACAGAGCGGCAAGCTAATCCCGGTGTTGCCAGGATGGCGACCGAACCAGCAGATGGCGGTACACGCCGTTTATGCCAGGCGCGAACATCTGGATCCCAAGATCCGTCTCTTCATCGATTTCCTCAAGGCCCGCTTTGGCCCCGAACCCTATTGGGAGCAGCGACTGGTCCCCTGGCTCGGGGGTAAATTGTCCGGCAGTGAGGAATGATTGTTTCCATATAAAAACTCTCGATTTCTCCTGATACTAAAACCGAACCAAATCAGCCAGTTGGCGCAACCGATATCGTGCAAACGTTTTTTCTAACAGGGTTGTAACCAAGCGGACTTGCAGTGACGGGGTGAGAGGCGCAGAATCCGCGCCCATCTTTTTCCCCACCTGATGGAGTCCCTATGATTGCCCTGCTCGGCATCCTGAGTATCCTGGCGCTTGCCGTCATCTGCTCTGATAATCGTCGTCGTATCCCGTTGCGAACAGTTGGTCTTGCCCTCTGTCTGCAAGTCATGTTTGCCGGTCTGGTGCTCTGGCTGCCTGCCGGTCAGCACGTGCTGAACGGGGTCAGCGAGAGCGTAAGCAGCGTGATCGGTTATGGTCAGGAGGGGATCGCCTTCCTGTTCGGCGATCTGGCCAAGTTCAAGCTGGGCTTCATCTTTGCCTTCAACGTGTTGCCGGTCATCATCTTCTTCTCTGCGGTGATCGCCATCCTCTACCACATCGGCATCATGCCGCGGGTGATCGCCCTGCTGGGTGGTGGCTTGCAGAAATTGCTGGGCACCGGCCGTGCCGAGAGCCTCTCCGCGACCGCCAACATCTTCGTCGGCATGGTGGAAGCGCCGCTGGTGGTCAAACCCTACCTCTCCAAGATGTCCGATTCCCAGTTCTTCGCCGTGATGAGCTGTGGTCTCGCCTCCGTCGCCGGTGGCACCCTGGTGGGCTATGCCAGCCTCGGGGTTGAGCTGAAATACCTGATCGCGGCAGCCTTCATGTCGGCCCCTGCCGGTCTGGCGATGGCCAAAATCCTGGTGCCGCCGGGAGCTGAAGAGGTCGATCACCATCAGGATGTAGAGATCCCCCGCGCCACCAACGTGATTGAAGCGGCGGCCGATGGCGCCATGTCCGGCCTCAATATCGCGGTGGCGGTCGGTGCCACCCTGCTGGCTTTCGTTGGAGTGATCGCCATGCTGAATGGCCTGCTCGGCTGGGCTGGCGGTCTGGTAGGGCTGGATCTGAGCTTCCAGATCATTCTGGGCTGGCTGTTTGCCCCAGTCTCCTGGCTGATCGGGGTGCCCTGGGATCAGGCACAAGCCGCTGGCGCTCTGATCGGCACCAAGATCGTGGTCAACGAGTTCGTCGCCTTTATCGGTCTGGTGCAGGATCAGACCCTGAGCGAGTCGAGCAAGGCCATCGTGACCTTCGCCCTGTGCGGCTTTGCCAACATCTCCTCCATGGCGATCCTGATCGGTGGTCTGGGCTCCATGGTGCCGGAGCGCAAATCCTTCATCGCCCGTTACGGCATGCGCGCCATTCTCTCCGGCGTGCTGGCGAACCTGATGAGCGCCTGTCTGGCCGGTCTGTTTCTCGCCCTGTAACCGCTGCGGTACGGAATAGATGCAACAAGGGCGCCCTGATGGCGCCCTTGTCATATGGATAAAATGAAGCCCCGGCCTTGTTCGGGGCTTCTTGTTGCTGCTCAGTCGACGTAGAAGGTCTGCTGGAAGCTGAGGTTCTGTTGCTGCCCACCGCCCATGATCTTCAGGGTGAACTGATAGGTATCTTCGTTGCGGTAGGGGAGGGTCGCCAGATAGTAGATGGCATCGCCCTCTTTTACCTCCTGGAAGCTGAGGTTGCGGATGGTGCCGGTCAGGTTTTTGGCCTCACCGGTGATCCCCACGGCTTGCGCCACTTTCTGCTTATCCTGTACCGCAATATTGATGATGGCGTTGTAGCGGCTGCGCTCCAGTCCATACGCCTTGGCGACCTCTGGTGTAAGGAAGCTGGAGTTGAAGGCGTTGTAGTGCACCAGCCAGGGCCCCAGCTCCTTCATCTGTTCTGCCTTGAGCGGCAGGGTCATCAGCAGTGCCAGCAGGCCACTCATCCAGGCTGTTTTCATCTGTCATCCCTCTCATATCTACGGTTGGCGCAGGCCGATTCATTCAGCCTTGCGTGTCATTCAGCAGTGCACTCACTTCTTGCGGCAACTGTTTGGGGCTGTCGATGGCGACGGTTTTGTGTCGCCCCAGCTCGCCCCGCACTATGGTTACCTGGCCCTTGGCCACCTTGAACTGCTTGGCCAGAAACTTGATCAGATGGCTGTTGGCCTGGCCATCGACGGGCGGTGCCGTGATGGCCACTTTCAGCTCTTCACCATGCAATCCGATGATCTGATCCCGACTCGCCTTGGGCTGGATCACCAGATGTAGTACCAGTTCATCCCCTTGTTGCAGGACGGCTGGCATCAAATCATCCACCACAGCTGGCCGAACAGGTCACCCAGCAGGTAGTTGATGGCTTGCAGGCCGATAAAGGCGACCAGCACCGAGAGATCCAATCCGCCCAGCGCCGGCAGTACGCGGCGGATAGGGGCGAGGAACGGCTCGGTCAGCTGATGCATCACGTATTCGATGGGGTTGCGGCCCTGGCTGACCCAGCTCAGGATGGCGCGGATCAGCAGTACCCAGAAGATCATCGAGCCCGCTTTCTTCAGCACGGTCAGCGCGGCAAACAGGCAGATGCTGAGCCAGTCCGCCAGCAGCACGTTCATGCTCTTGAGCAGGGCCAGCTTGGCGAAGGCGATGGCCAGCGCCAGCACCACGGAAGCGAGATCGATGCCGCCCAAGCCCGGGATCACCCGGCGCAGCGGGATTACCAGCGGATTGGTTAGCTTGACCACCATCTGGCTCATCGGGTTGTAGAAGTCGGCACGGGCCCACTGCAGCCAGACGCGCAGCAGGATCACCATCAGGTAGAGATCGAAAACGGTGTTAATCAGAAAGTAAGCAGTGTTCATCTGGGCTCCTGTTAGAAGAGGGTTTCCATTTCGGTGGCGCGAGCAACGGCCGCCTGCATGGCTTGCGCAGTCAGCGGCATCAGCCCCTGCTGCTGGAATGTCTTGATGGCTTCGGCTGTGGTGCCGCCCTTGCTGGTGACCTGCTCACGCAGGGTCTGCAGCGCCAGCTCGGGGTTTTGCTCCACCATGGCGGCTGCGCCCAGTGCGGTCTGCTGCACCAGCAGGCGTGCCTGATCGGGCGAGAAACCCATCGCCTCCGCCTCTTCGGCTATCGCCTGCATAAAGAGGAAGAAGTAGGCCGGAGCACTGCCCGCCGCGGCGATGACGCCGTTGATGCCGGACTCCTGCTCTACCCAGAGGGTCTTGCCGACCGCCTGCATCATCTGCTCGGCAAAGTCGCGATCCGCGGCGGCAATATGTTCGGGTGCATAGAGACCGGTCATGCCCAGACCCAGCAGGGCCGGGGTATTGGGCATGGTGCGGATGATGCGGTCATGGCCACCAGCCATCTCGCCAAGGCGCGCCACCTTGATACCGGCCGCGATGGAGATGAGCAGCTTGCCCTCAAGGGAGCCCAACTCTTCAACCAGTGCTGACAGCATGCCGGCCATCAGCTGCGGTTTGACCGCCAGCACGATCACTTCGGCATCGCGGGCCGCCTCGGCATTACTCTGGGTGATGCGAATGCCATGTTCGCTCGCCAGCGCCTCCAGCTTGGGCAGACTGGGGTTGGCAGCAGTGATCTGCCCGGCGGGATAACCCGACTTGACCAGTCCGGCGATGATGCTGTGGCTCATGTTGCCCGCGCCGATAAAGGCCAGCGTTCTATGCTGCATCAGATGCTCCTGTTGCACATGGGGTCGCGGCGGGGTTGGCGCTGCCTGCACCACCTGACGCCAGAATTCGGTGTTCCATCAAACGCTCCTGTTGATGAAGTCGCGGCAAGAGGCGGACGTATGGGTTATCCGCTGGCCTTGCCTATGAGTAGTCACGGGCGCCGAAGATGGCGGTGCCGACCCGCACCATGGTGCTGCCGTGGGCTATCGCCAGTTCAAGATCCTCGGTCATGCCCATCGAGAGGGTATCCACCGTGGGGTATTGTCGCGCAAGCTCGGTGAACAGAGTCTGCATACGGGTCATTTGGGCGGCCAGTACGCTCTCGTCACTGGTGTGTTCGGGAATGGCCATCAGCCCCCGCAGCACCAGTCGCTCACTTTGAGAGACCTGCTCGGCAAGACGGAAAATCTCTTGTTCCGACGTTCCGGATTTGCTGCTCTCTCCGCTAATATTGATTTGCAGACAAACATTTAGCGGTGACATGCTGGCAGGGCGCTGATTGTTCAGACGTTCGATCAGCTTCTCTCTGTCCACGCTTTGAACCCAGTCGAACCGTTCGGCAACCAGCCTGGATTTGTTCGATTGCAAAGGGCCGATAAAGTGCCACTCTATGTCGCTATATTCCGGCTGCTGGCGCAAGGTATCGATCTTGGCCGCTGCTTCCTGAGCGTAGGATTCGCCAAAGCAGCGCTGACCTGCGGCATGGGCGGCCATGATGGCCTCGACCGGCTTGGTCTTGCTCACGGCCAACAGGCGGATCTGCTGCAGGTTTCGGCTCGCCCGTTCGGCGGCCTGGGCAATACGTTCCTTTACCTGAAACAGGTGCTGGGCAATATGGTTCATATTTCGTTAGTGATCTTGTGATGGGAGAATGACAAGTCTATGGATATCACAGAGTTATTGGCTTTCAGTGTAAAGCATAAAGCCTCGGATCTACACCTCTCGGCCGGGGTTCCCCCGATGATCAGGGTTGATGGTGAGGTTCGCAAGATCAATTTGCCCGCCCTGGAACACCGGGAAGTGCATGCGCTCATTTACGACATCATGAACGACCATCAGCGCAAGGAGCTGGAGGAGAACTTCGAGGTCGACTTCTCGTTCGAAGTGCCCAATTTGGCCCGTTTCCGGGTCAACGCCTTCCAGCAGGCGCGCGGCTCGGGCGCGGTATTTCGTACCATCCCCAGCACGGTGCTGAGCCTCGAGGATCTCGATGCGCCGGAGATCTTCCGCAAGATCGCCGAGTTTCCGCGGGGTCTGGTGTTGGTGACCGGCCCGACCGGTTCCGGTAAGTCGACCACGCTGGCGGCCATGGTCAACTACATCAACGAGAACTTCCATCACCACATCCTCACCATCGAAGACCCCATCGAATTCGTCCACGAGAACAAGCGCTGTCTGGTGAACCAGCGGGAAGTGCACCGGGATACCAAGAGCTTCAGCAACGCCCTGCGCTCGGCACTGCGGGAAGACCCGGACATCATTCTGGTGGGCGAGATGCGCGACCTTGAGACCATTCGTTTGGCCATGACCGCCGCCGAAACTGGCCATCTGGTGTTTGGCACCCTGCACACCTCGTCGGCGGCCAAGACCATCGACCGTATCATCGACGTCTTCCCCGGCGCGGAGAAGGACATGGTGCGCTCCATGCTCTCCGAATCCCTGCGGGCGGTTATCTCCCAGACCCTGCTCAAGCGTATCGGTGGCGGTCGGGTGGCGGCTCACGAGATCATGATGGGCATTCCGGCGGTGCGTAACCTGATCCGCGAGGACAAGATTGCCCAGCTCTACTCGGTGATCCAGACCGGGATGACCCACGGCATGCAGACCATGGATCAGAGCCTCAAGCAGCTGGTTAGTCGTGGCGTGGTGGCATCCCTTGATGCCAAGGCCAAGGCCGTGGATCCCAACAGCATTTAAGAGACTCGCACCCAGGGAGGGATAGATGATGAATCTGGATGATCTGCTGAGCGAGCTGGTCGAGCGAAAGGGATCGGATCTGTTTGTGACGGTGGGCTCGCCGCCCACCCTCAAGGTAAATGGCCATCTGGTGTCGCTGGGGGGTGAGGCGCTCGACAAGAAGGGGGCACTGACGCTGGTCAGGGATACCCTCAGCAGCGATCACTTCGAGCGCTATATCCGCACCAAGGAGGCCAACTACGCGATCTATCGCGAGGCGCTTGGCCGTTTTCGGGTCAGCGCCTTCTGGCAGCAGGAGCTGCCCGGCATGGTGGTGCGGCGTATCGAGACCCGCATTCCCACCTTTGAAGATCTGCAGCTACCCAAGATCCTGCAAGAGGTGGCGATGGCCAAGCGGGGGCTGGTGCTGTTTGTCGGCGCCACCGGGGCGGGCAAATCGACCACCCAGGCGGCGATGATCGGCTATCGCAACCAGCATGCCGATGGTCATATTCTGACGGTGGAAGATCCGGTGGAGTTCGTCCATCAGCATGGTCGCAGTCTGGTGACCCAGCGAGAGGTGGGGATCGACACCGAGTCGTTCGATGTGGCGCTGAAAAGTTCGCTGCGTCAGGCACCGGACGTGATCCTGATCGGTGAGATCCGCAGTCAGGAGACCATGGAGTTTGCCCTGCAGTTCGCCGAGACGGGCCATCTTTGTCTCGCCACTTTGCATGCCAACAATGCCAACCAGGCGCTGGATCGCATCCTCCATCTGGTACCGCAAGACAAACACCGCCAGTTCCTGTTCGATCTCTCTTTCAACCTCAAGGCCATCGTCGCTCAGCAGCTGGTGCCGAGTATGGATGGCAAGCGGCGCTGCGCTGCGTTCGAGATCCTGCTCAATACCCCGCTCATCACCGACATTATCCGCAAGGGAGAGATGCATCGCCTCAAGGAGGTGATGACCAAATCGACCGAGCTGGGTATGCAGACCTTCGATCAGGCGCTCTTCAGCCTGTTCTGCGCCGGCCAGATTGGCTACAGTGAGGCACTCGCCCACGCCGACTCGGCCAACGACCTGCGACTGCTGATCAAGCTCTCCGGTCGCGAGCGGCTCGGCACCGGCACGCTGGACAATGTGACGCTGGATGAATGAATCATGGGGCCGCTCTGCCGTTCGGCCCCTCGCCATAAAGGAACGTTATGCTGATTGTGGTTTCCCCGGCCAAGACGCTGGATTACGAGTCACCGCTGGTGACACCCCGTTTCACCCAACCCGAGCTGCTGGATCACTCCGCCGAGCTGATTAGCCGAGCCCGCCAACTGAGCCCTGACCAGATCGCCACACTGATGAAGATCAGCGACAAGCTGGCCGGTCTCAATGCCGCCCGTTTTGCCGAGTGGCAGCCAGATTTCACCCCCGCCAATGCCCGTCAGGCGCTGCTGGCCTTCAAGGGGGATGTCTACACCGGTTTGGCGGTAGAGGATTTCAGCGAGGCCGATTTTGACTTCGCTCAGGCACACCTGCGGATGCTCTCCGGCCTCTATGGCGTGTTGCGTCCCCTCGACCTGATGATGCCCTATCGACTGGAGATGGGGACTAGGCTCAACAATAGTCGCGGCAAGGATCTCTACCAGTTCTGGGGGGAGGTGATCACTCATCACCTCAACGACGCGCTGGCAGCCCAGGGGGATGAGGTGCTGATCAATCTGGCCTCCGACGAGTATTTCAAGTCGGTACGACCCAAGAGCCTGAAAGGGCGGATCGTCACGCCGGTGTTCAAGGATGAGAAGAACGGTCAGTTCAAGATCATCAGCTTCTACGCCAAGAAGGCTCGCGGCATGATGGCCCGCCACATCATCAAGCACCGTCTGACCGAGGTGGAGCAGCTGACCGGCTTCAACGCCGAGGGCTACTACTTCGTGCCGGAAGAGTCGGACGCCAATACCCTGATGTTTAAACGCGCCGAAAATTAATTACAAAAAGAGGGAACCAATCTTTCGACCCGAGGGTCTGAATATGTGAATCCTCTGTTGTAAGCACTTTTTATTCGCCGACGTTTGATACGTCGGCTTTTTTATTGCCGTTTTTATTGTCCATCGATTGCCTTCGCCGGGACTATGTGGTTCAGATAGACTCAAGACAGGGAGCGAGTTGTCGTGAGGTGAATATGGAACAGAAAAATGCCATTCGGCAGGTTGCCGTCCCTTGGGCTCCGTCCCGCCAGCTACCGCCCGGTCTGGTTGTGGCCGAGTTGCATCAGGATCTCTGGAGCGACTCCCTGACCATCATGCTGGGGCGGGCGCGCAGCATCGATCTACCCCCGCAAATCCTCTGCAGGGTCTATTTTCGCCATATCTACGCCCTGCGGGTCATCGAGGATTGCGATCTGGCCGAGGGGAAGGATAGCCACGCCATCGAAGAGCAGATCCAGCTCATCACTCCATCCCGTTTTGCCAGCTGGTTCCATCAGGAGTCGGACGGCCTGCATCTGGATGAAGATCTGCAGCACTATCGCATCTCCACTTGGGATTACTGCGCCGATGTGCTGACCTCTTCTGCGCCAGAGCTGCAGTTCCTGCCCCAGAGCGAGTAGCCAGCGATAACGCCAGAGGCCAAGGGGGATCCTTCGCCTCTTGTCTTTGTGGAGGTGCAGAGCGTGCGATGCTCAGGTCACTCAGTCAGAGGGTGGCCTGTTGTGTTGCCACAAAAAAAGCGCCTCAGAGGAGGCGCGGGGAAAAAGACAGATTGGAAGCGTCACATGGGTGCTACTTGAATCAGCGAATGAGCCGTGCCATTCAAGTATGGAGCTATCATGCCAAGCTCAATCTGAAGTAGTTCTGAGGCGATTCTTCATCTTCTGTTCATCTTGTCAGCAAGGCGTGGCCACTGATTGAAAGCCTTTTCATTCTGGTCGCGATATTGTCCTGTTCCTCTCCGGGGACGCTCATTGTCTCATGGGGCCAGCTCGAATGTTGTGCCTGCCTGTTCCAGTGCCAGCAACCAGCGCTTGATGGGAATGCCGCCAGCATAACCGGTCAGATCGCCGCTGCGTCCGATCACCCGATGGCAGGGCACTATGATGCTCAGCGGATTGCGCCCATTGGCAGCGCCCACAGCCCGCACCGCCTTGGGATTGCCTATCGCCTGGGCAATCTCGAGATAGCTCACGGTCTCGCCATAGGGGATATCGCACAAAGCGTTCCATACCGTTTGCTGAAACGGGGTGCCCTTCGCTGCCATGGGCAGATCGAACTGCTGCAACTTTCCGGTGAAATAGGCGGTGAACTGGGCAAGATAGGGCGCCAGCGCCTTGTCATCCCGTTGCCAGTCAGCTTGCGGCATGACTGGTCGCTCCCCGTGCATGAACTCCACGTGGCGCAGTCCATCCTGATCGATGGCGACCAGCAGGGGGCCGCGGGCGCTGTCGCAAAAACTGTATCTCATCGGCTGACATCCTTTGGGGGTTGGCTCAGTCCAGAACTGGTTTGCCGCGGGCGGACTTGATATCCCCCTTGCGCTTTTTGGCATCGACCCGTTTGCGCTGGGAGCTGCGGGTCGGCTTGGTGGCATGGCGAGCCTTGGGGCGCCAGGCTGCTTTTTTCAGCAACTCCACCAGACGGCTCACCGCCTCCTTGCGGTTCATGTCCTGGCTGCGATGGCTCTCGACCCGGATCAGGACAAAGCCATCGTGTACCCGGCTGTCGCTCAGCTTGTCGAGACCCTCCTTGTAGAGGGGCGTCAGGCTGGGAGAGTTGTGGTAATCGAAGCGCAACCAGACGGCGGAGTCGGTCTTGTTGACGTGCTGTCCACCGTTGCCCTGTGCCCGCATGGTCTGAAATTGCAGCTCATGCCAGGGAATCGTGACGCTGTTGGAGATAACTAACATGCTGTTTTGCTCTTGTTTGGTGCATACCCGCTGACCGCTGCAGCATGGTGCCTCATTATGGGGCGTGCTGGCCAGTTATGGGGATGTACCTGGCGAATGGCGCCGACATTAAACTCTATCTATATGAAATAAAACAATAAAAATACTTGGCATAAGAATTGAAACCCGATTCATGACACACCATGGATTGGGAGCAACCAGATGAAGCTGATTAGTGCGATTATCAAACCGTTCAAGTTGGACGATGTCCGCGAGGCTATTGCCAACCTGGGGGTGGAAGGGCTGACCGTGTCCGAGGTCAAGGGATTTGGCCGCCAGAAGGGACACACCGAATTATACCGGGGAGCCGAGTATCAGGTCGACTTCCTGCCCAAGGTGAAGCTGGAGATTGCTACCGCCGATGATAACGTGGAAGGGGTGATCGAGGCGATCTGCAAGGCGGCCTATACCGGCAAGATCGGCGACGGCAAGATTTTTGTCTACGACTTGCTGCAAGCGGTGCGCATCCGCACCGGCGAGAGTGACGACGAGGCGCTGTGATGAACCGCATCAGTGACGTACAGATCTGTTGACCTCCCGATCTCGGGGAATCCCGATGGAGTGAGCGCTTATTGAAGCCTGATCAACATAACGTTTTGCTCAGAAGAGGCCGAATGGGATTCCATCCGGCCCTTTTCATTTATGGGCGATTAAATATGTGATGTGGCGACGGCGAGCTTTCTTGATCCGCTTATAAGATGTATGCAGAATGCAAACGGAAATCGTTATCACTCTGTATAGCTAATCAAGGAATGGATGATGAAAATGAAGATGTTGGCACTGGCTTTCTCTGCGTTGGCAGCTCAGTCGGCATTGGCGGCCGGGGAAGTGAATGTCTACTCCAACCGGCAGGATGAGCTGATCAAGCCCATCATCCAGCAGTTCGAGAAGGAATCTGGCATCAAGGTGAACGTGGTGTTCGCCAAAGAGGGATTGAACGAGCGTCTGGAGCGGGAAGGCAAGCTCTCTCCGGCCGACCTGATGCTGACCGTCGATATCAGCCGTCTGACCGATCTGGTGGACAAGGGGCTGGTGCAGCCGGTGGATAGCAAGATCCTGCAGGAGAACATCCCCGCCATCTATCGTGATCCGGAGAATCGCTGGTTCGCCCTGACCACCCGGGTGCGCGCCATCTACTCCAGCAAGGATCGCCTCGGCAAGCTCGACACCATCAGCTACGAAGATCTGGCCAAGCCTGAATTCAAAGGAAAAATCTGCACCCGCAGCGGCAAGCATGAGTACAATGTGGCGCTGGTCTCCTCCATGATTGCCCATCACGGCATGGCCGAGACCAAAACCTGGCTGGAAGGGGTCAAGGCCAACCTGGCGCGCAAGCCGCAGGGCAACGACCGGGATCAGGTCAAGGCGATCAAGGATGGTATCTGTGACGTGTCACTCGGCAACAGCTACTATCTGGGCGCCATGTTGAAAGATCCTGCTCAGAAGTCCTGGGCGGATGCGGTCTATATCAACTTCCCGAACCAGGCTGACCGCGGTGCCCACGTCAACGTGAGTGGCGTGGCCATGACCAAGTATGCCAAGAACAAGGCCGAGGCCCAGAAGCTGATGGAGTTTCTGGCCGGCGACACCGCCCAGCACATGTATGCGGACGTGAACGCCGAATATCCGGTCAAGGCCGGAGTCGAGCCTTCCGCCATGGTCAAGTCCTGGGGCAGTTTCAAGTCTGACCCACTACCGGTCAGCGATTACGCCAAGCACCGCAAGGACGCCTTGCAGTTGCTGGATGAAGTGAAGTTCGACTTGTAATCAGATGGGGCCAACGGCCCCATCAACATCTGTGGTCTCATGAAAAATTTTGGATGGATGACCGGCAGCTGGGCCATCGCCCTGCTGCTGGGTTTACCGGTTATAGCCCTGCTTTTCTCTGCCTTCTCGGCTGAGGGGGAGCTGTTTCGCCACCTCGCCGATACCGTGCTGCTCGATTATCTGGGCAATACCCTGGGGCTGGTGGTCGGCGTAGTATTGCTCAGCTTGCTGTTTGGCGTGCCTACCGCCTGGCTGGTGGCCATGTGTCAGGTACCGGGGCGGCGCGCCCTGCAGTGGGCTTTGATGCTGCCAATGGCCATGCCCTCTTATATCGTCGCCTACGTCTATACCGACCTGCTCGACTACTCGGGCCCGCTACAAGCTGGGTTGCGAACACTCTTTGGCTGGAACAGTCCGGCCGATTACTGGTTTCCTGCCATTCGCTCCCTTGGTGGCGCAGCCTGGGTGCTGGCACTGGTGCTGTTCCCCTATGTCTATTTGCTGACCCGCGCCTCCTTTCTGGAGCAGTCAGTCAGCCTCATTCATTCCAGCCGCCTGCTCGGCTGTACCCCGTGGCAGAGCTTTCGCCGCCTCAGTCTGCCGCTGGCGCGCCCGGCCATCATGGTGGCGGTGTCGTTGGTGGCGATGGAGACGTTGGCCGATTTCGCCACCGTCCACTTCTTTGCCATCAACACCCTGACCACGGCGGTCTACGACACCTGGCTCGGCTATGGCAGTCTGGCCACCGCGGCCAAACTCTCCTGCCTGATGTTGCTGGCAGTGGTGCTGTTGATCGCGCTGGAGCGCCGCTCTCGCAGTCGGCAGCAGGTGTTCCAGAAGTCCATGGGTCATGAGCAGCCGCTGCGCTATCCGCTCAAGGGGATGAGTCGCGCTCTGGCCGCTTTTTGGTGCTGGGGGCTGGTGCTGGCCGGTTTCGGCCTGCCGTTCGTCATCCTGCTCGATTACGGGGTGCGCTACTTCGAGTTGTCGTGGACGCCGGAGTTTGTCCGCTTCGCCGGCAACAGTCTGCTCATCTCGGCGTTGACCGCCCTGCTGGCGATGGGCATCGCCCTGCTGCTCGGCTTCTTCTGTCGTCTCGATGGCGGGATCAAGAGTCTGCTGCCCCTGCGCATCGCCGCCATGGGCTACGCCATGCCGGGTACCGTGCTCGCCATCGGCGTGCTGGTGCCGCTCACCGCCCTCGACTTTGCCATCAACGATCTGGCCGAGTGGCTGGGGCGTCAGGGCCCGGGCCTGCTGCTGACCGGCACCATCACCGCCATCGTGTTCGGTTATCTGGTACGCTTTGTGGCCATCGCCATCGGCTCGGTGGAGAGCAGTATGGGCAAGATCTCCCCCAGCCTCGACATGGCTGCCCGCTCTCTTGGGCAAGGGGATGGCGGCATGCTGCGCCGGGTCCATCTGCCGCTGGTGCGCCGTGGCCTGTTTGCCGGTGCCATGCTGGTGTTCATCGAATCCATGAAGGAGCTGCCCGCCGCCCTGCTGCTGCGGCCGTTCAACTTCGATACTCTGGCGACCCACGTCTATCAGTTCGTCTCGGACGAGATGCTGGAGCGCGGCGCGCTGGGGGCTATCGTCATTGTGCTGGTGGGACTGTTGCCGCTGATCTGGGTCAACCGCACTCTGGACAGTCCGGGCCACTGAGTCGCCACGTCGGTCAATGAAATTGCATGCGGTGTGCTGAACCAAAAGGCTGCGCGCCGCCAGAAACGAGAGGAAGTCAGCCTTGTCCTGTTTGCAGGTTGAAAATGTCAGCTGCCGTTACAACGGCCGCAATGTGCTGGAACAGCTCTCCCTGACGGTGGCAGACAACGAGATCGTCTGCCTGCTGGGAGCCAGTGGCTGCGGCAAAACCACGCTGCTCAAGGCCATCGCAGGGCTGCTGCCGTTGGCAGAGGGCTCGATTCGCCTCGGCGATACCCTGCTCGACGGGCCGGGTGCCAGCGTGCCGCCCGAGGCGCGCAATATCGGGATGATCTTTCAGGATTACGCCCTCTTCCCCCACCTGACGGTAGCTGACAACGTCGGCTTTGGCCTGACCAAACTCGATCGCCGCGCCCGCCAGCAGCAGGTGGACGAGGCGCTGGCGCTGGTCAATCTGCAGGGGCTGGGGGATCGTTATCCACACCAGCTCTCCGGTGGCCAGCAGCAGCGGGTGGCCATCGCCCGGGCGCTGGTGTGCAAGCCGCGGCTGATGCTGCTGGATGAACCTTTTTCCAACATCGATACCCAGGTGCGGATGAAGTTGATCCTCGAGATCCGCGCCCTACTCAAGCAGCAGGGGATCGGCGCCATCTTCGTCAGCCATAGCAAGGAGGAGGCGTTCGCCTTCGCCGATCGGCTGGCGCTGTTTCGCGCCGGTCACATCGAGCAGGTGGGCCAGCCGGAGCAGCTCTATCGCCGCCCGCAAAACTGCTTCGTGGCGGAGTTTCTCGGCGGGGTCAACTATCTGGCCGCCGAGGTGGTGGACAGCCACTGCGTGCGGACGGCGCTCGGGGTCATCTGTGGCAGTGAGCCTCATGGCCGCGCAGTGGGTGAGCAGTTGCAGCTGATGCTCAGACCTCAGCAACTGCTGCTGGAGAGCGCCGCAGATGGCGAGCTTAAGGTGGTGGAGCAGCAGTTCCTCGGTCACCACTGCCGGGTGCTGTTCGAGTGTGGCGATCTGCAACTGGAGGCGAGCATTGGCGAGCCCCTTGATGGGATGCGGGCACGGATCAAGGTTGCCCCCCATGGGCTGGTGTTGTTTGACCCTTTGCCCTGAACGCGTGATATCGTCGTGAAATCAAAGAACTGGATCCACTCTGGTTTATAATCGCGCAACGCAAATAGCCCGTAACGCTAACGCCTACTCAGGGGAGAGATATATGAAAGCCCAAGCCGGGATCTGCGCAGAGCCGAATCTGCACGCCCTCTATCTGATGTTCAATCGTACCGGCGATGCCGCCGAACTGGTCGGCCGTCTGGCCAAACTGCCCGCCTTGTGGCAGGCGGTCGCCGCCGATTTCCCCGATGCCGGTTTCAGCGGTCTGGTTGCCGTTGGCGCCGATGCCTGGGATGGTCTCTACCCTGCCGCCCGTCCGCCCCAGTTCCGCAGCTTTATGGCGCAATCCGCCAACGGTCAGGAAGCCCCCAACACCCCGTTTGATCTCTTTATTCAGCTGCGTGCCGAGCGGGTGGATGTGCTGCACCACGCCGGTCACCGCGTGATGGCGCTGCTGGCCGGGCTGGTCGAGCTGGCCGAAGAGGTGCGCGGTTTCCGCAACCTGGATTTCCGTGACCTGACCGGTTTCGTTGATGGCACCGAGAACCCGCAGGATGAACACCGTGCCGAAGTGGCGCTGCTGGCCGATGGCGAGTTTGCCGGTGGCTCCTACATTCATGTCCAGCGCTGGGTCCACGCCATGAGCGACTGGGAGAAGCTGGCGCAAAAAGAGCAGGAAGACATTATCGGTCGCACCAAGCCCGACAACATCGAGTATGAGTCTGCCGCCAAGCCGTTGACCGCCCACATCAAGCGGGTCAACCTCAAGACGCCGAAAGGGGAGTCCATGGAGATCCTGCGCCAGAGCATGCCCTGGGGCACCATGACCGAGCAGGGGCTCTACTTCATCTCCTGCTGCCGCACTCCGCAGCACTTCAACGCCATGTTGGCCAGCATGTACAAGGGGGAGGGCAGCCACTTCGACCACCTGCTGCGCTTCACCAAGGCGGTGACCGGCGCCGCTTTCTTCGCCCCATCGGAAGGTTTTCTGATGGCGCAGGGCAAATAAGCCCGCCTGACGAAGCTGCAGAAAACAAAAATCCCGGCCTTGGCCGGGATTTTTCGTTCTGGCGTGACCGCGATGACGCGGTAGCGGCCATTACGGCGTCTGTTCGAACAGCTCGAGGGCGGAGAGGTAGAGCTCTTCGATATCGGTATCGCTGGTCGGGGTGATGAAGATGGTGTCATCACCGGCGATGGTGCCGAGGATCCCCTCTGCCTTGCCGAGGGAGTCGAGCAGGCGGGCGATCAGCTGGGCTGCGCCCGGGCTGGTGTGGATCACCACCAGTGCGCCGTTGTGATCGACGTCCAGCACCAGATTCTTGAGCGGGCTGGAGGTGGTGGGCACGCCCAGTTCCACTGGCAGGCAGTAGACCATCTCCATCTTGGCATTGCGAGTGCGAACGGCGCCGAAGCGGCTCAGCATGCGCGATACCTTGGACTGGTTGATGTTCTCGAAGCCCAGCTCTTGCAGGGCGGTGACGATTTCTGCCTGGGAGCCAAAGCGCTCTTCTTTCAGCAAGGCTTTAAAGGCCTTGGCCAGTTTTTCTTGCTTGTCGTTGTGTTTCATCTTGGTCTCACGAATGAGGAGGTGTGGCGGCCTGTGCGATACAGGCGGCAGATACGAACAGCGGGGCCATTTTGCATTCATATGCCGTTTTTTGCAAGGAAGCGGCGCTTGTTCTGCATATTGATTCAAAAATGGCTTGCATCAACCTTTATTAGGGATAGAATCGGGATGAAATTTTGAAAACTTATTCAATTGGGTTGTATGGGTATTGAATTAATAGGTATCGAGAAGTCCTGGCACAAGGTGCCGGTTCTGCAACAGGTCAGCTTTCGGACATCCCCCGGTGAAACCTTGGTGTTGCTGGGCCCGAGCGGTGCTGGCAAGAGTTCCCTGCTACGGATGATGAACCTGCTGGATACCCCGGATGCGGGTGTTCTGCGGATTGGCGAAAGTGAATTTTCTTTCCCGAACTCCCTCTCTGCCGCCGAATTCAACCGCCAGTCCCAACTGCTGCGTCGCAAGGTGGGTATGGTGTTCCAGCAGTACAATCTCTGGCCACATCTCACTGTGATGGAGAATCTGATTGAAGCGCCGGTCAAGGTGCTCGGCATGAGCAAGGAGGCCGCCATCGAGAAGGGGGCCTACCTGCTGGCCCAGCTGCAACTGGCCGACAAGCGCGATGCCTGGCCTGCCCGTCTCTCTGGCGGCCAGCAGCAGCGGGTGGCCATTGCCCGTACCCTGATGATGGACCCGGAAGTGCTGCTGTTTGACGAGCCGACTGCTGCCCTCGATCCCGAGATCACCAAGGAGGTGGCCGAGATCATCCGTAACCTGAGCCAGACCGGCATTACCCAAGTGGTGGTGACCCACGAGGTCGACTTTGCCCGCAAGGTAGCCAGCCAGGTGATTTATCTGGAGAAGGGGCGGATCATAGAATCCGGCACCGCTGCCATTTTCCAATCCCCGCAAACCAGCCGGTTTGCCGAATTCTTGATGCATTGATATTGAATCGATAAGGAAGCTGTCATGAAAAAGAGTCTGTTGTTGGTTGCTGCCATGGGCCTGTTGAGTACCTCCGCCATGGCCAAAGAGATCAAGTTCGCCACCGAGGCCACCTACGCGCCGTTCGAATACCTGGATGACAAGAACGAGTTTCAGGGTTTTGACATCGATCTGGCCCGCGCCATCTGCGAGCAGGCCAAGCTGGAGTGCAGCTTCCACAACCAGGCCTTTGACAGCCTGATCCCTAGCCTGAAATTCCGTCGCTACGATGCCGCCATCGCCGCCATGGACGTGACCCCGGAGCGGGCCGCGCAGGTCGACTTCTCCGACATCTACTACGAGAACTCGGCAGTATTCGTCGCCAAGAAAGGTGCCTTCAAGGGGCCGGAAGAGATGGTCGACAAGACAGTCGGTGTGCAGAACGGTACCTCTCACCAGTCCTATCTGGTGGATAACTGGGTGAGCAAGGGCCTGCTGACCGTGCCGTACGCCAGCTACCAGAGCGCCTTCCTCGACATGATGAATGGCCGTACCGACGGTGTCTTTGCCGATACCGCCGTTGCTGCCGATTGGCTGAAGCAGCACAAGGAGTATGCGGTGGTGGGTGCGCCGGTGACGGATGCCAAGTACTTCGGTACCGGCTTTGGCATCGCGGTCGCCAAGGGCAATCAGGAGCTGCTGACCCAGCTGAACAAGGGGCTGGCCGAGATCAAGGCCAACGGCACCTATCAGAAAATCTTCGACAAATACTTCGCGCAGTAAGCCATGTTGAGCCTGTTGTTGGATGCAGCCTGGATGACCCTCGGGCTGGCCCTAGCATCACTGGTCGGGGGCATGGTATTGGCACTGGCGTTCAGTGCCGCCGAGCTCAGCAAGCAGCGTGCATTGGTGTGGCCGGTGGCCACCCTGACCACGCTGATCCGTGGCCTGCCCGAGTTGCTGGTGGTGCTGTTCATCTACTTCGGCTCGACCCAGGTGCTGTTCCTCATCACAGGCGAGTATGTGGAGTTCAGTCCGTTCGCCTGTGGCGTGCTGGCGCTCTCCCTGCTGTTCGCCAGCTATGCGACCCAGACCCTGCGGGCGGCGCTCAATGCGGTGCCTTCAGGTCAACGGCTGGCGGCGCTGGCGTTGGGTTTGAGCAAGAGCCACATCTTCTTTCGCATCGTGTTGCCGCAGGCGTGGCGTCATGCCCTGCCGGGCCTCGGCAACCAGTGGTTGGTGTTGCTGAAAGATACCGCGCTGGTGTCGCTTATCGGGGTGAACGAGATGATGCGTCAGGCGCAGATGGCCTCGGCCAGTACCTATGAGCCTTTCACCTGGTATGCCGCCGCGGCCCTCATCTATCTGGCCATCAGTCTGGTGAGTGAATATGGCCTCGGGCTGGCTGCCCGCTACACCCGCCGCTACGGAGGTTAACTGATGCAAGAGTATCTCGTTACGTTGCTGGGCGGTCTTGTCACCACGCTGGAGCTGACCCTGTTCAGCCTGCTGCTGGGGATTGTGCTGGCGGCCCTGATGACCTGGGTGCTGGAGCTGCGCCTGCCGGTAGCGACCCAGCTGGTGCAACTGTGGGTGCTGCTCTTTACCGGCACGCCGCTGCTCATTCAGATCTTCCTGATTTACTACGGGCCGGGCCAGTTCGAGTGGCTGAAAGCCAGCCCGCTCTGGCCGCTGCTCAAGCAGCCCTGGTTCTGCGCCGTGCTGGCGCTGGGTCTCAACACGGCGGCTTACTCTACCCGGTTGTTCAAGGGGGCGCTCGATGCCATCCCGGCTGGTGAGGTGGAGGCGTGTCGTGCGCTTGGCTTTAATGGCCGCCAGACCTTGTGGATGAAGGTGCGTCATGCTGCCCGTCATCTGGTGCCTGCCTACTCCAACGAGGTGATCCTGGTGCTCAAGGGGAGCTCCCTCGCCAGTACCATCACCATCATGGACATCATGGGGCTGGCGCAGGGGCTGAATGCCCAGACCTACGATACCCTGGCTGTGTTCGGGGTGGCTGGCGGGCTTTATCTGGCGATGAACGGATTGTTAACAATTGGTTTTCGCTGGTGTGAAAAACGGGCGCTGGCATTCCAATCCTGAGACCTTCAAATCTACCTCTTTATGGTAAGGGGAAGTGCAGAAAAACTGTGCTTCTCCTCCAACTTTTTGTATTTCCCTCCAATTTTTGCTCCCGCATGTTTCGTGGCTCACAGAACCCGTGACTGCAACTGTTATCAGATTGTTTTTTATGGGGGGATCCATTAAGGTTGGGCGCACAACAACAAACAACCTTAAACCTACGCTTAAACATGGAGTTGATCATGAAAGTTGCCGTTCTGGGTGCCGCTGGTGGCATCGGTCAAGCCCTCGCTCTGCTGTTGAAAAACCGTCTGCCGGCCGGCTCCGAGCTGAGCCTGTATGACATCGCCCCGGTTACTCCGGGTGTGGCCGTTGACCTCAGTCATATTCCTACCGACGTCGCCATCAAGGGCTTCTGCGGTGAAGATCCGACTCCTGCGCTGGTTGGGGCCGATGTGGTGCTGATCTCCGCCGGTGTGGCACGCAAGCCGGGGATGGATCGCTCCGACCTGTTCAATATCAACGCCGGTATCGTCAAGAATCTGGTCGAGAAGTGCGCGGCCACTTGCCCGAAAGCACTGATCGGCATCATCACCAACCCGGTCAACACCACTGTGGCCATCGCCGCCGAAGTGCTGAAGAAAGCCGGTGTCTATGACAAGCGCCGTCTGTTCGGTGTCACCACCCTGGACGTGATCCGCGCCGAGACCTTCGTCGCCGCCGCCAAAGGGCTGAACATCGACAAGGTTCGCGTCAATGTGATCGGTGGTCACAGTGGCGTCACCATTCTGCCGCTGCTCTCCCAGATTGAAGGCGCCTCCTTCACCGCTGAAGAAGTGGCTGCCATGACCAAGCGCATCCAGAATGCCGGTACCGAAGTGGTTGAAGCCAAGGCCGGTGGCGGTTCTGCGACCCTCTCCATGGGTCAGGCGGCTTGCCGTTTCGGTCTCTCCCTCATCAAGGGTCTGCAGGGCGAAGCCAACGTTGTTGAGTGCGCCTACGTGGAAGGCAACGGCGAGCACGCCACCTTCTTCGCGCAGCCGGTACTGCTGGGCAAGAACGGTGTCGAAACCGTACTGGATTACGGCAAGCTGAGCGCCTTCGAGCAGGAAGCGATGGAAGGCATGCTGGCTACCCTGAAAGCCGATATCCAGCTGGGTGTCGATTTCGTCAAGTAAGCGGGTCAACCGTGCCAACAAGGGAGCTTCGGCTCCCTTTTGTATTGATGAGAGCCGCTCGGCAGGCTAAGGGGATGGGGCTTGGTGCCGATAACAGAGTGCAGCAGGAGATCCTTATGATGAAACCCCTTACCCTTCTCGTTCTTGTCGGTGCATTCACCGCGCCCCTCTATGGTGCCGAGGCGGTATCGGCTGCCGTATCGAGCGATGCGCCTGCAGCAAGTGCATCGGCACCGACCGCAAGCAGTGCTGCGGTGGCGGCCCCTGTCTCTGCTGCTACGCCAGCGCCCTCTGAGGCAGTCCCCGTTTTGCTTCCGGCTGAGCCGGTCACGCCCGTTGCCAGCAGTGGTGAGGGGGCCGCGCCGCTGCCAAAACCGGCGGAGCCTGCCGCTGTGGTGGCGCCTCCCGCACCTCTGGCCGCAGGCGAGTTGCAGGCGGTGCCGCTCTATCGTCAGGACGAGCTGCTCAACTGGATTGAGCAGGGGCGCCACCTCACTCAGGTTAAACAGGATCGCTGTCAGCTGACTCAGGATATCGAAGCGCGCGCCTCGGTGATGAAGATCCCGGCCTATCAATTCCTCTGGGGGGATATGCTGGCGTGGGGTGTCTGCACCAAATCGAATGCTGAGCTCGGGGTGCAATATATGTGGGAGGCGGCCAATCAGGGGTTGGCGCCGGCGCTGGAGCAACTGGGTCGCTACTACTGGAAAGGAACTTTGGTGCAGAAGGATTTGGTGCGAGCCGAGACCCTGATGCGCGAGGCGGCCAGCCTCGGTTTTCTGCGGGCCCGCATCGAGTGGGTCGAGATGCTGCTGCAGGGGATGGGCAGTCCGCTCGATTATGAGGACGCCTATCGCTGGCTCCATGGCTCCGTCATAGGTGACAAGGCGCTGCACCAGAAGGCGGCGAGTCTGCTCAACCGTCTTGGCAACAGGATGCCGGCCAACGTGGTGGCCCGCGCCAAGGCGATGCACTGATCCAAAAAAATGACCCACAGATCTGCACCTGTGGGTCCGGTTCCAGCCGCCGTGCCATGACAGGCCGGAACCTCCCTCTGTTATATGGCTGCCCGCGCCTTAGAGATCTTGGTGGGGGCCAAAAACTTCGTAATGGAGCTGCCCCGTTGGTACCCCAGCAGCCAGCAGCTGCCGCTTGATCTCTTGCATGAAGCTGACAGGGCCACAGAAGTAGTAGTGGGCCTCTGGCGTGATGCGCTCCTTCACGGCCGTCAGATCCATGGTGCCGGCCAGGTCGTAATCTTCACCCTGTACATCGCTGGCCTCCGGCTCCCGATACCAGACCCGGCTCAGCAAGTTGGGATGCTGGCGGGATTTTTGCTGAGTATCCTCCCGGAAGGCGTGTACAGCGCCCTGTTCGCAGGCGTGCAGCCAGGTGATGTCGGCCTGATGGTCGCTCGCCAGCAGCTGGTTGAGCATGCTCATCATGGGGGTGAGGCCGACCCCGGCCGAGAGCAGCACAACCGGCGTCTGGTCATCCGCTTTCAGGTAGAAATCGCCGGTGGGTGGCATCACTTCAATCTTGTCGCCCGCCTGCAGGTGATCGTGCAGCAGGTTGGAGACCTGGCCCTGCGGCTCACGCTTGACGCTGATGCGGTAATCCTGCCCATTGGGGGCATCGGAGAGGGAGTACTGGCGGATCTCCTGATATTCCAGCTCGGGGTGAACCAGCTTGATGCTGAGGTATTGGCCCGGTTTGAAGGTCAATACCGGCTTGCCATCTTCCGGCGCCAGCAGGAAGGAGGTGATGAGGGCGCTCTCGGCCCGCTTCTCCTTGATGATGAAGGTGCGGGTTCCTTGCCAGCCGCCATCCTGGCTTGCCTTCTCCTGATAGATCTCTCGCTCGCGGCCGATGAAGATGTCTGCCAGCACGCCATACGCCTTGCCCCATGCCTCCAGCACCTCGTCGGTGACCGCACTTCCGCCCAATTCTTTGAGCGTGGCCAAGAGATGACTACCTACAATGTGATATTGTTCCGGCTGGATCAGGAATCCGGTATGTTTGTGCGCAATCCGCTCGACCGCACCGGCGAGCGCTCCCAGATTGTCGATATTCTTTGCATACGCGGCGACTGCATTGAACAGGGCCAGCGGCTGGCCGCCACTGCGTTGGTGGGCCAGGTTGAAGATATCTTTCAGCTCCGGGTTATGGCTGAACATCCGTTGGTAGAAGTGCTGGGTGAGGGCAGGGCCTGCCGATTCGAGCAGCGGGATGGTGCTTTTGATGACGGCAACGGTGGTTTGATCTAGCATAGAGGCCTCGTTCTAATTGAACATATAAAATGTCATTTAATAAGTGGCATCCTAGATGTTTATTTGATTTGAATCAATACTCCACTTTTCGCATCGCGCTAATCAGGTTTTATGAGACTAACCAGTTATACAGATTTCGGATTGAGAGCCCTGCTCTATCTTGCCACCCTGCCGGAAGGGGAGTTGTCGAGCGTTGCCAAGGTATCGGCCCTGTATGGTGTTTCCCGCAACCACATGGTGAAGGTGGTCAATCAGCTGGTGAAGCTGGGCTATCTGCAATCCCAGCGGGGCAAGAATGGCGGTATTCGCATTGCTTGCGATCCCGCCACCATCAATATCGGGCAGGTGATCAGGGCGCTGGAAGGCAATCTGGACGGCATTGACTGTGGTTCGCCCGCTTGCCACATCGTCTCTGTCTGTCTGCTCAAGAGTGCGCTGAAAGAGGCGATGGATGCGTTTCTGGCGGTGATGGATAGCTATACGCTGCAAGACCTGCTGGCCAACCGTGACGAGCTGCAACTGGTCTTCGGTGAACTGATCCCGACACTGGTGCTGGAGCCGGATGACGAAGATGAGCAATAGAAAAGGGCTGCCACTGGCAGCCCTTTTTCAATCTTGCGAATCCGACTCCGCCCGGTACGATGCCGGCATGATCCGCGCCATCTTCACCATGTTATTCTCTACATCGAGGATCTCGATAGGATAGCCAGCAAGCCGGATACCTATGTTGGGCTGGGGGATCTCCTCCAGATATTCGAGGATCAGACCGTTGAGGGTGCGCGGTCCGTCGATGGGCAGGTGCCAGTTCATCTCCTTGTTCAGCTCACGGATGCTGGCTGAGCCTTCCACCAGGAAGGAGCCGTCCGGTTGGGGATGGATCTCGTCGCTCGGCGCTGGCGTCATGGAGGTGGTGAAGTCCCCCACGATCTCTTCCAGAATATCGTCCAGGGTGATTAGCCCCTGAATATCGCCATACTCGTCGACGATCAGACCAATTCGCTCCTTGTTGCGCTGGAACTTGGCCAGCTGCACGTTAAGTGGGGTTCCTTCCGGAATGAAGTAGATCTCGTCCACTTCCCGCAACAGACTCGATTTGTTGAACTGGTCCCTGGCTACCAGCCGCAGGGCATCACGCGCGTGTAAAAAGCCGACAACGTCGTCGATATTGTCGCGATAGAGCAGGATCTTGGTGTGAGCGCAGTGAGCCAGCTGGCGCTGGATGCTTTTCCAGTCATCGTTGATGTCGATGGCGTAGATATCGCTGCGCGGTACCATGATGTCTTCGACCAGCATCTTGTCGAGATCAAGGATGCTGAGCAGCATCTCCTGATGACGCTTGGGGATCAGGTTGCCTGCCTCGTTGACGATGGTGCGCAGCTCCTCGGTATTGAGGGAGTCATCCTTGTGGGGATTGATCTTCAGCATCTTGAGCAGGCCGCTGGTGATGCCGTTGATCAGCCAGACCAGCGGCGAGAGCGGCACCATCAGTCCCTTGAGGATCCAGGAGGCGGGATAAGCGATCTTCTCCGGGAACATGGCGGCCAGCGTCTTTGGTGTCACTTCACCGAATACCAGAACAACCAGTGTCAAGCCGAAGGTGGCGATGGCGACCCCGAGATCACCAAACAGCCGGATACAGACGATGGTGGCGATGGCAGAGGCGAGGATATTGACCAGATTGTTGCCGATCAGGATCAGTCCCAGCAGGCGATCGGGGCGGGCGAGCAGTTGCTCGACGCGACGTGCGGCTTTGTGTTTGGTCTGTGCCAAGTGCCGCAGCTTGTAGCGGTTGATGGACATCAGACCGGTTTCGGAACTGGAGAAGAAGGCGGATAAGAGGATCAAGATAACGAGAACAATCAGTAATGTGCTCGTTGAGATACTGTCCACAAAGGGCTCCTGTTGGGTGGTATGGCTAAGTATGTCAGCTCAACAGCACTTCTTTGACGAAGCGGCTGCCAAAGTAGGCAAGGGTCAGGATGAAGCTGCCGATCAGACTCAGCGTGATGACTTTGCGACCGCGCCAGCCATAGGTGTGGTGACCCCACAAGAGCAGAACATATACACACCAGGCCAGAATGGAGAGTACCGCCTTGTGTGATTTGCCTTGGGCGAACATATCTTCGAGAAAAAAGAGGCCGGAGGCGATGGAGAGGGTCAGCAGCAGCACCCCCGCAGAGATAAGCTGGAACAGCCGCTTCTCTACCGTCATCAGTGGCGGCATCGCTGGCAGGTTACTGATTTTTCTAGATTTAAGCTGCTTGTCCAGACAGGCAAGCTGCAACGCAAACAGGCAGGCGATCATTAATACCGCATAGGCCATCAGGGCGAGGCCAATGTGCAGCAGCAGCTGGGGATGGGCCTCCAGATGGGTTATGTAGCGACCCGGGATCAGGGCACTGGCAGCCAGCAGTAGGGCCGAGAAGCTGTACACTACCGGCAGCAGGATCCAGCCGTTGAAGCGACGAGTGACGCAGGTCATGAAGCAGCTGATGATGAGACTCACCAGCGAGGCGACGTTGAGCATGCTCAGGTTTTGACCTGAATGGGTCACCATTACTTCACTGGCAACAGACGCACCATGGGCGACCAGCGCCAGTCCTACGCAAGCAAACAGGGGGGCGTGCCCGACTTGTTTGGCATTGAGCAGCAGGTGCAGTGAGGCGATGATGGCCAGCAGATAAAACGCCAGGGCCAGAACAGAGATCACGATCATAACCAGGTCGTTGTTACACAAGCATTTAGGGATACAAGAGGAGCAGTATACCTTGCACAAGATGTGCTCGCCAGTTGTGCAATGGCCGATCTGCCCATATATAGGGACGAAGCATCGATGAGTGGCTCCGCGGTGAATAATCGTCCTCGCGGCTGCTCTGGGTTATAATGCCCTCCATTTACAACGCCAAGAACCGGAATGCGTCATGTTTGAGAATTTGACTGAACGACTCTCGCGCACCTTGCGCAATGTCAGTGGCCGCGGCCGTCTGACCGAAGAGAACATCAAGGAAACCCTGCGCGAAGTCCGCATGGCGCTGCTCGAAGCGGATGTCGCCCTGCCGGTGGTGCGTGATTTCGTAGCTCGCGTCAAGGAGCGTGCCGTCGGCCAGGAAGTGGCCAAATCCCTGAGCCCGGGTCAGGCGTTCATCAAGATTGTGCACGGCGAACTGGTCACTGTAATGGGTGAGGCCAACGAGCAGCTCAATCTGGCTGCCCAGCCGCCCGCCATTATCCTGATGGCCGGTCTGCAGGGTGCCGGTAAAACCACCACGGTCGGCAAACTGGCCAAGCTGCTCAAAGAGCGCAACAAGAAGAAGGTGCTGGTGGTCAGTGCTGACGTTTATCGCCCAGCAGCGATCAAGCAGCTGGAGACCCTGGCGGGTGACATCGGCGTCGACTTCTTCCCGAGTGACGCCAGCCAGAAGCCGGTCGACATCGCCACCGCCGCCATCGATCAGGCGCGCAAGAAATTCTATGACGTGGTGATCGTCGATACCGCCGGCCGTCTGCACGTCGATAGCGAGATGATGGCCGAGATCCAGGATCTGCACGCCACCATCAAGCCGGTCGAGACCCTATTCGTGGTGGATGCCATGACTGGTCAGGATGCTGCCAATACCGCCAAGGCATTTAATGAAGCACTGCCCCTTACCGGTGTGATCCTCACCAAGGCGGACGGTGACGCCCGTGGCGGTGCCGCGCTGTCGGTACGCCATATCACCGGCAAGCCGGTCAAGTTTATCGGTATGGGCGAGAAGACCGATGCACTGGAGCCGTTCCACCCTGATCGCCTCGCCTCTCGTATCCTCGGCATGGGCGATGTGTTGTCGCTGATCGAGGAAGTCGAGCGTAACGTCGATAAAGAGAAGGCCGCCAAGCTGGCCAGCAAGGTCAAGAGTGGCAAAGGCTTCGATCTCGAGGACTTCCGCGAGCAGTTGGCCCAGATGCGCAACATGGGCGGCATGATGGGCATGCTCGACAAGCTGCCCGGCATGTCCGGCTTGCCGGACAACATCAAGGATCAGATGGATGACAAACTCACCGTGCGGATGGAGGCCATCATCAGCTCCATGACGCCGAAAGAGCGTGCCCATCCCGACCTCATCAAGGGCTCTCGCAAGCGTCGTATCGCTGCTGGTTCCGGCATGCAGGTGCAGGACGTGAACAAGCTGCTCAAGCAGTTCACAGAGATGCAGCGCATGATGAAGAAGATGTCCGGCAAGGGCGGCATGCGCAAAATGATGAGCCAGATGAAGAACATGCTGCCACCGGGATTTGGTGGCGGTCGCGGTCCGTTCTGATTATCCGGAGTTAGGTATTGAGCGAGGGTCTGCGAGTTGCAGGCCCTTTTCATTGCCACCTTGCGCAAAAAATGGCTGGCTTGGTTGCAATTATTACGAATCCAAGTAGAATTATGCGGCTTATTTTAAGCTAGGGTCCGCGTGTTTGCGGGCCTTGTTCATTAGATGTTAATGAGGACGATATGGTAACCATTCGTTTACAACGTGGTGGCGCGAAAAAGCGTCCGTTCTACCAGGTAGTAGTTGCTGACAGCCGTAACGCCCGTGACGGTCGTTTCATCGAGCGCGTTGGTTTCTTCAACCCGGTTGCTTCTGGTAACGCTGAAAAGCTGAACTTGGACCTGGCTCGCATCGAGCATTGGGTTGGTACTGGTGCCGCTGTTTCTGACCGCGTTGCCAAGCTGATCAAAGACGCTGCCAAAGCTGCTTAATCAGCCAAACGGTAAGGAGTTAAGGTGGAAAAACCTGTAGTTCTGGGCACCCTGGGTACCGTTTACGGCATCAAGGGCTGGCTTAAAGTGAACTCCTTCACCGATGTTGCCGAAGCGATTTTCGATTACAACCCCTGGCTGATCAATCAGAACGGGGTGTGGCGTGAAATCCAGGTTTCATCCTGGAAGCGTCACAACAAGGGTCTGATCTGCAAACTCGATGGTATCGACGTGCGCGAGGATGCCCTGGCATTGACCAATGTCGAGATTGGTGTAGCCGCCGATCTGTTGCCTGCGTTGCCTGAGGGCGAGTTCTACTGGCGTGACCTGATTGGTTGCTCGGTAGTGACCACCAAGGGATACGACCTGGGCAAGGTGACCGAATTGATGGAAACCGGCTCCAACGATGTGTTGGTGGTTGAGGCCAATGTAAAAGATGCCTTTGGTGCGAAGGAGCGGTTGATTCCGTTCCTGGAAGAGCAGGTGATCAAGAATATTGATCTGACTGCTCGAACAATCGAAGTTGATTGGGATCCTGGTTTCTAGTTTCCCGCGCTAACACGGGTGCCGGAGGTTTCTTATGTGGATTGGGGTGATTAGCCTCTTCCCTGAAATGTTCCGAGCCATTACCGAGCACGGGGTAACGGGTCGGGCCGTCAAGAGTGGCCTGCTGCAGATTGAGTGCTGGAACCCTCGGGACTTTACCCACGACAAACACCGTACGGTCGATGATCGTCCTTATGGTGGTGGGCCCGGCATGTTGATGATGGTTCAGCCGCTGCGTGACGCGATTCATGCAGCCAAGCAAGCGGCGGGAGACGGGGCGAAAGTCATCTATCTCTCTCCTCAGGGGCGCAAGCTGACTCAAGCGGGCGTTACCGAGTTGGCGACGAATCAGAAACTGATTCTGGTAGCCGGTCGATACGAAGGTATCGATGAACGCGTGATACAAACCGAAGTCGACGAAGAGTGGTCTATCGGGGATTACGTGTTAAGTGGTGGCGAGTTGCCTGCCATGACCCTGATCGATGCGGTTTCGCGTCTGGTCCCGGGGGTTTTGGGCGATCAGGCCAGTGCCGAGCAGGACTCCTTTACGGATGGCTTGCTGGATCATCCCCACTATACTCGGCCGGAGGTGTTGGATGGGTTGGCGGTGCCCGAGGCGCTGACAAGCGGCAATCACGAAGTGATTCGACGCTGGCGTCTCAAACAGTCGCTCGGACGAACCTGGCAAAGAAGGCCGGAACTTATTAACAACCTAGCTCTGACTGACGAGCAAGAATCACTTCTTGCCGAGTATGTCCGCGAAGTGCGTGACAGCGTTAAGTAGAGTTTTCAGTTTATCCTAGGTAAGGAAAGACAATGAGCAAGATTATTCAGCAGCTTGAACAAGAGCAACTGCGTACCGACATCCCGGCTTTTGCCCAGGGCGACACTGTACGTGTTCAAGTTCGTGTTAAAGAAGGTGGTAAAGAGCGTCTGCAGGCTTTCGAAGGCATCGTTATTGCCAAGCGTAACCGCGGTCTGCACTCTGCTTTCACCGTTCGCAAGATCTCCAACGGCGAAGGTGTTGAGCGTGTATTCCAGACTCACTCTCCGCTGATCCACAGTGTAGAACTGAAGCGTCGTGGTGATGTTCGCCGCGCCAAACTGTACTACCTGCGCAACCTGTCCGGTAAAGCTGCTCGTATCAAAGAGAAGCTCAACTAATTCGATTCGAATTGGTGTGGGTATGTCGGCGAAAAGCTCGACAGGTAGTGAAAAGGCTCGCCAATGGCGAGCCTTTTTTGTATCCGTCTATTGGCTCTCTTGCTGCCATTACTGGATCACTCGCACCACCGAGTTGTCGCGCCCGAAGGGGCCTGGCACATAGTCGTCCGCAGCCCAGTCATTCTCGTAGAGGGTTTCCCCTGCCGGTGTGATGAGCTGGTAACAATATTCGAAGTACCCCGGGCCGTCGGTCGGCAGATTGAGGGTGGTTTTGAACTCGCCGCTCTTCATGCGTTTCAGTTCGACCGGTTGCCACTGGGTAAACTCGCCGATCAGCATCACCTGTTCCGCCCCTGCGGCCGCCTCTTTCTCTACGGCAAAGGTCACCTTGACCTCGGGCTTGGACTTCAAAAACTGTTTGATCAGTGGCATGACGCCTCCTTGTCTGTGAGTTAAAAATGGCTCCTGTCTATTTTTATATCACCATATGACAAAGATGTTGATAAGGCAGATCAAGTCGGCAAGGCAAAATAGCGTTGCAGCAGGCTGTGGGTGAAATCGATCTTGAGATAGAAGCCGCGCGGCAAGGTCATAATGGGTTGACCATCGCGGCCGATGGCGCGAGTCAGCGCCTTGTTGTTGGCAGCCTTGGGGCGCAGTTGCATCACCTGGCCGTGGCGTGCGCTGATCTGCTCCACTTCTCCCAGCACTATCATGTCCATCAGCTCCTCCCAGTCCTGACGCAGTAGCCGGTCTTCCTCTTCATTCGGGCTCCACATCAGCGGCATGCCGACTCGCCGCTCGCCAACCGGGATCTCCCGACTGCCTTCCACCGGGATCCAGAGTACCCGTGACAGCTTGTTGCGCACGTTTGACTCCTCCCAGCGCTGACCGCTGACGCCGATCAGCGGGGCGACGCAGACGAAGGTGGTCTCCAGCGGTTTGCCTTGAGGATCCACGGGGATCGTCTTGAGTTCGATCCCCAGCTCCGGGAAGTCCTGTTCCGGCTTGCTCCCTGCGCTGGCCCCCAGTTGCAGCTCGATCAATTGACCGACCCAGCCCTTGTCACGGCGCAGGTCTTTGGGCACCACGGCGCCAGCCTCGGCGGCCAGCTGCGCCAGCGTGAAGCCCGCCATGGCATAGGCGCGGCTCAATAACTCCTGCTCGGATCGGGGATTGCTTGACATAGTTGGCTCCATCTTGCTCGCCATATTCTAACAGGGGAGGATCCCGAGAAGGATCGCTGTTTTTATAACCGATCCTGAGTGGATAAGAACAAATGCAGAAAATTTAGGGGATGACATCTCATCATTATGATTTTAAAGGATTTTGTCTATTTTATCGAGCACTCTTCCAAGTCTGGTTTGACCTCGAAATAGTTGTCCAAGGGTTTGTGCATGATGTTACACACAGTTATCCACAGAAATCTTGGATAAGTGGATGAAAGTGGGTGGAGTCGCGGGTATGTTACAAAAAATTGTGAATGCCACCCCATTTTTACAGGGTTAACGGGGTAGATATTGTGCCACTCCTGTGGATAATTTCGCCGAGGTGGATCTTTGAGCAGTTGAACTTGTTCACAATCCGGATCATGGATCTGGCGCGTGGAGTGACATGGATCTAGATCCAGTTGTCATGTCCTAACACAATGTAAAATAATAGTTTTTTATATATCATGTTGCATGTTGATGCGGAGAGTCACTTTTCGCGTACAGTTAAAAAGTACTGTATATACCCGTTTGCTAACAGCTTTATGCACAGTCTGGGTGGGCAACTTGGGGGAGCGGATCCTTGGATTTGTTTATAAGTATGTTTGAAATTGAAAGTTATTCATGAAACAGGGGATTCACTCCTTGTTTGCTGCCACGGGGTGAATGTGGAACAATCTCCTTATAGATTCAGCCTTTATAAGGTGATCACGTGATTGATGGCGACGGATTTCGTCCCAATGTCGGTATCGTGATCTGTAACCGTGAAGGACAAGTGTTGTGGGCTAAACGCTATGGGCAGCACTCCTGGCAGTTTCCGCAGGGGGGGGTTGATGATGGTGAAACGCCAGAGCAGGCCATGTATCGAGAGCTGTATGAGGAGATTGGCCTCAAGCCCGAAGATGTGACCATCATGGCCACCAGTCGTAACTGGCTAAAGTACCGTTTACCCAAACGTCTTGTCCGCTGGGACAGTTCACCGGTCTGTATTGGCCAAAAACAAAAATGGTTCCTGTTACAGCTGAATCCGGGCAAGGAGTCGCAGATCCAGTTCGGCTGTCATGGCCATCCCGAATTTGACGACTGGCGTTGGGTCAGCTTCTGGTACCCGGTGCGTCAGGTCGTTTCGTTCAAGCGGGAGGTTTACCGCCGGGTCATGAAAGAGTTTGCCCCGCTGGCGATGCCAGTGCCGGTAGTGCAGGTCAACAAGAAGGATGGGCGGCGCAACCGCGCCCGTTAAGGAGCACAGACTAGTTGTTAACGGAACTGAGACGTATCGTCGAGAGCATGGCCGAGGCCAATACCCTCGAGCAGGCCTTGCAAGCATTGGTGAGCCAGACCCGGCACGCCATGGCAGTGGACTGCTGCTCCGTCTATGTCTCGGAACCCGAGGTGCGCCGCTATCGCTTGGCGGCTACCGACGGCTTAGCCCCGTCCGCGGTCGGCAAGGTCACTCTGCCCTACGAGCAGGGCATCGTCGGTCTGGTGGGTCAGCGGGAAGAGTTGATCAACCTGGCTGATGCTCCCGCGCATCCCAGTTTCAAATTCCTGCCCGATGTGGCCGAAGAGGCGTTCCGCTCCTTCCTTGGTGCCCCCATCATGCATCAGCGTCAGGTGGTCGGCATTCTGGTCGTGCAGCAGAAGGAGAGCCGCCGCTTCGATGAGGGGGAAGAGTCCTTCATGGTCACCCTGGCTGCCCAGCTGGCTGCGCGGATCGCCCAGGCGCAGGCCAAGGGTTGGCTGCAGAAGACCGACTGGAGCAAGCCGTTACGCGGTATTGCCGGTGCCAGCGGCATCGCCATGGCCAAGGCCTGGGTGTGGCGGCCCCGCAAGGCGCTCTCGTCCATTACCCCGCGCAAGGATGAAGACCATGCCAGCCAGCTGGCGCGGCTGGAGCTGGCGGTTGAGGAGGTGCGGCACGACTTGGAGAGTCTGGCGCTGCGTTTTCGTGAGAGCTACAGCCAGGATTCGGTGGCGATCTTCGACATCTACCTCCATCTGCTGAACGATCCTGGCTACATCAAGCCCATTCGCAACAAGGTGAGCAAGGAGCACTGGACTGCGGTATCTGCGGTCAAGCTCATCAGCGATCGCTTGATCGAGCAGTTCAAGGGGATGAAGGATCCCTACCTGCAAGAGCGCTCCACCGATGTGAAAGATATCGCCCAGCGGCTGATCAGCCGACTGGTGCAGAACGAGCCGGAGCATATCTCGATCGGTGAGCCTGTGGTGCTGGTCGCCGACGAGGTGACGGCCACCATTCTGGCGGAAGTGCCCCGCGAGTATCTGACCGGGGTGGTCTCGCTCAAGGGGGGGACCAACTCCCACGCTGCCATTCTGGCCCGTGCCATGGGTGTTGCCGCCATCATGGGGGTCGATCTGCCCCTTGGTGACATTGGTGGTCGCATGCTGGTGGTCGATGGCTATAGCGGTGATCTCTTCATCGAGCCCAATCAGGTGATCCTGACCGAGTATCGTCAGCTGCTGAGCGAAGAGCGGGCGCTCGATACCCTGGTGCGCAGCGTCGACAACCTGCCATCCGAAACCGCCGATGGCACCAAGGTCTCCCTACTGCTCAACGCAGGTCTCAGTGCCGATACCGAGATCTCCCTCAACCAGCTGGCGGACGGGGTGGGCCTCTATCGCACCGAGATCCCGTTCATGCTGCAGGAGAGCTTCCCCTCAGAGTGGGAACAGACTGCCCGCTATCGCGGCATTCTGGAGACCTACCGCAACCGGCCGGTCTGCATGCGGACGCTGGATGTGGGCGGCGACAAGCCGCTACCCTATTTCCCCATCGTCGAGGAAAACCCCTTCCTTGGCTGGCGGGGGATCCGGATCACGCTGGATCACCCCGAACTGTTTCTGGTGCAGCTCAAGGCGATGCTGCGGGCCAGCGAAGGACTCGACAATCTGGCCATCATGCTGCCGATGATCAGCAGCGTTAGCGAAATCAAAGCCTCCCGTCGTCTGCTGGATCAGGCGTGGCGGGAGGTGTCGGAAGAGGCGGCGAGCCGCGATGCAGTGATCCGCTACCCCAGTCTCGGGGTGATGATCGAGGTGCCCTCAGCCCTCTTTATCTTGCCGGAGATGGCGCCGCTCGTCGACTTCTGGTCGGTGGGCAGCAATGACCTGACCCAGTACCTGCTGGCAGTGGATCGCAACAACTCTAGGGTTGCCAACATTTACGACGCCTTCCATCCTGCGGTGATCCGTGCCCTGCAACAGTTGGTTGATGCTTCCCACCGCTACCAGAAGCCGGTGTCGGTGTGTGGCGAACTGGCCGGTGATCCGGTCGGTGTATTGCTGCTGCTGGCCATGGGCTATCGCCGCTTCAGTATGAACACCCACAACATCGCCCGGATCAAGTACGTGCTGCGTCAATCCACCCTGAGCGAGTTGACCGAACTGATGGCCGATGGCCTCAAACATGACAACCCCCACGTACTGCGCGGCCTGTTTGCCCGCTATCTGGAGGAACATGGTTTGGGCGGTTTGCTACGAGCCGGTCATAAATCGAAACAGAGTGATTGATAATCATGCCTTGTCCCTGCTGACGAATGATCGGAAAATGCGGCTTTTATTTTGACTGGGGCCGCATATGCAGCACGATGGATATTGGGTTTTCTCGCAGATTGATCCCGTAGCATTCAGTTTGGGACCACTATCGGTACGCTGGTATGGTCTCATGTACCTGTTCGGTTTTGCGTTTGCCATGTGGCTTGCCGGCCGTCGCGCCGATGCACCGAACAGCGGCTGGACCCGCAACGAGGTGTCGGATCTGCTGTTTTACGGTTTCCTCGGGGTAATCCTCGGTGGCCGTGTCGGTTACGTGCTGTTCTACAACTTCGATCTCTTCCTTGCGGATCCCACCTATCTGTTCAAGATCTGGACCGGCGGCATGTCGTTCCACGGTGGGCTGATCGGGGTGATCACTGCGATGATCTGGTTTGCCCACAAGACCAAGCGCCACTTCTTCACCGTGGCCGACTTTGTGGCACCACTCATTCCGTTCGGTCTCGGCGTTGGCCGGATCGGCAACTTCCTCAACGGCGAGCTGTGGGGCCGGGTCACCGATGTGCCTTGGGCCATCATCTTCCCGGAGGCCGGCCCCGAGCCGCGTCATCCCTCCCAGCTCTACCAGTTCGCACTGGAAGGGGTGGTGCTGTTCATCATCCTCAACCTGTTCTGGCGCAAGAACCCACCGCGCGGCGCCATCTCCGGCATGTTCCTGCTGTTCTACGGCCTGTTCCGCTTCCTGGTGGAGTTTGTGCGCCAGCCGGACAGCCAGCTTGGTCTCTATTTCCAGGAGATCAGCATGGGCCAGATCCTCTCCACCCCGATGATTATCGCCGGTGCCCTGATGATTTGGGCCGCCTACAAGCGTCCACAGTTGTTCGGTAATGCCGTGAAGGAGGCGAAATAATGCGAGCTTATCTCGACCTGATGCAGAAAATCCTCGATGAGGGCACCGTCAAGTCAGACCGTACCGGCACCGGTACTGTCTCCCTGTTCGGCCATCAGATGCGCTTCAATCTGGCGGAGGGATTCCCGCTGGTGACCACCAAGAAGTGCCACCTGCGCTCCATCATTCACGAGCTGCTCTGGTTCCTCAATGGCGATACCAATACCGCCTATCTGAAGGAAAATGGCGTCAGCATCTGGGATGAGTGGGCCGACGAGAATGGCGATCTGGGGCCGGTTTACGGCGCGCAGTGGCGCTCCTGGCCTGCGGCCGACGGCTCTTTCATAGACCAGATCCAGAAGGCGGTGGATGACATCAAGCACAACCCTGATTCGCGCCGCATCATCGTCTCCGCCTGGAACGTGGGTGAGCTGGACAAGATGGCGCTGGCCCCTTGCCACGCCTTCTTCCAGTTCTATGTGGCGGATGGCAAGCTCTCCTGCCAGCTCTACCAGCGCAGCTGTGATGTGTTCCTCGGCTTGCCGTTCAACATTGCCAGCTACGCCCTGCTGACCCACATGATGGCCCAGCAGTGCGATCTGGAAGTGGGTGACTTCGTCTGGACCGGCGGTGATGTGCATCTCTACTCCAACCACATGGAGCAGACTGCGCTGCAGCTATCCCGCGAGCCGCGCCCGCTGCCGACCCTGGTGATCAAGCGTAAACCTGACTCCATCTTCGATTACAAGTTCGAGGATTTCGAGATCGAGGGTTATGATCCCCACCCGGGCATCAAGGCGCCCGTCGCCATCTGACAGAAAGGCGCCATGAGGCGCCTTTTTTTATATATAAAAACACTTAAAAATCTCATTATTGGCTAACTTAGTTGTGAATATGACGCAGGAAAAACCTGTTCTAGGTAGGCCAGTTCTATTTTGCTTTCGATTTTTCCGAGGTTTTTGGCAGCAAGAAACGATTTTCCATTGGTTGTTGCAGGCTATAGACTTAAATTCAAGTGATTTTGTGGAAAAATTAACCATGAGTGACGTAATCAAAAAGTTCCTGAAGCTGGAGGCCGCCTCCGGAATTATTCTGATCATGGCTGCCATGCTGGCAATGATTTTAGCCAATACCGCGCTGGCTGGCGGGTATCAGGCGTTTCTCGACACCCCGGTGCAGGTGCGCATCGCGGCTCTCGACATCAACAAGCCGCTGCTGCTCTGGATCAACGATGGCTTTATGGCGATCTTCTTCCTGCTGGTTGGCCTGGAAGTGAAACGAGAGATGCTGGAAGGGGCGCTCTCGACCCGGGTTCAGGCGACCTTCCCGGCTATTGCGGCGGTTGGCGGCATGCTGGCTCCGGCCTTGATCTACGCCTTTTTCAACTATTCGGATGAAGTGGCGCGTGCTGGCTGGGCAATTCCGGCTGCGACCGATATCGCCTTTGCCCTCGGGGTGATGGCGCTGCTCGGCAAGCGGGTGCCGGTGAGCCTCAAGGTATTCCTGCTGGCGCTGGCTATCATGGATGACCTCGGCGTCATCATTATCATCGCGCTCTTCTATACCCAGCAGTTGTCGCTGGAGGCGCTGGCCGTCGGTATTCTGGCAACCCTCACCCTGCTTTGGATGAACCGTCGTGGCGAGGACAGGATCAGCCTCTACATGCTGGTCGGTCTGGTGCTCTGGGTGGCGGTGCTCAAGTCTGGTGTCCATGCGACGTTGGCCGGTGTGGTGGTGGGCTTTATGGTTCCGCTTAACGGCAAGCGTTACGCCTCGCCGCTCAAGTATCTGGAGCATCAACTGCACCCCTGGAGTGCCTATCTGATCCTGCCGTTGTTTGCCTTTGCCAACGCAGGGGTATCGCTGGAGGGGATTGGTCTCTCCTCCCTGCTGAGTCCGGTACCCATGGGGATCATGCTGGGGCTGTTTATCGGCAAGCCGCTCGGGGTGTTCACCATCAGCTGGCTGTCGGTCAAGCTGGGCATCGCCCAGTTGCCGCCCGGGGTCAACTTCAAGCAGATTTTTGCGGTCAGCATCCTCTGTGGCATCGGGTTCACCATGTCGATGTTTATCGCGTCGCTCGCCTTCGAGCACGGTGGGCTGGATTACGGCAGCTACTCTCGCCTCGGGATCCTGGTGGGCTCTACCATGGCGGCGGTAGTCGGCTATCTGGCCTTGCGCATGGCCCTTCCCAAGGGTGAAGGGGAACAGAGTACGGAGGGACTATGAAGCTGCATACAGGGTTGTTGATGCTGTTGTTGAGCCCCGCGGCATGGGCCGGCGGGCTGGAGGATTGCAAGCAGGACGCCACTTCGGCGAACTGCTCTGCCTATCTGAACGGAGTGGTAGACAGCGCCCTGCTGCTGGGGGACAAGCAGGCTAAGGCTCGTTTCGGCGAGACCTTCTCCGAGCGGGCGCTGAGCAGCCGGGCTGGCGAAATGGTCAAGCGCTCCAACAAGCGTTATTGCGCTGACCGGATGCCGGACAAGGCACGCCTCAAGGCCAGTCTGATGGAGCAGTTTGGCGCGAACAAGGTTGACTCGGTTAGCGACATGTATGACATTCTGGCGGTTGAACTCAGCTGCTACCGGAGTCCGCGTCAAGCGGGAACCCCATCGGATGTCACACCTTAACTACAACCATCTCTACTATTTCTGGATGACTCAGAAGAAGGGCTCCGTTACCCAGGCAGCGGAAGCCCTTTTTTTGACCCCGCAAACCGTCACCGGTCAGATCAAGCTGCTGGAGCAGCGCCTCGGGGGCAAGCTGCTCAAACGCAAGGGGCGTTCCCTTGAGGCAACCGAGCTGGGCCAGCTGGTGTTTCGCTATGCCGACAAGATGTTCAGCCTCTCCTACGAGATGCTCGATATCGTCAACTACCGCAAGGAGAGCCAGATCCTGTTCGACGTCGGCATCGCCGATGCCCTCTCCAAGCGCCTTGCCAGCCGCGTGCTGCTCTCTGTCATCCCCAATGATGGTTCCATCCATCTGCGCTGTTTTGAATCGACCCACGAACTGCTGCTGGAGCAGCTGAGCGAACACAAGCTCGATATGATCCTCTCCGACTGTCCGGTGGACTCCAGCCAGCATGCGGGGCTGCTCTCCAAGCGGTTGGGCGGCTGTGGCGTCAGCTTCTTCTGCAAGGCTCCATTGCCCGAAAAGCCCTTTCCCGCCTGTCTGGAAGAGCGCAAGCTACTGATCCCCGGTCGCCGTACTGCCATGGGGCGTCAGCTGACCCAGTGGTTCGAGCAGCAGGGGGTTTCTCCCAGCATTCTTGGCGAGTTTGATGATGCCGCCTTGATGAAGGCGTTTGGCTTCTTCAATCAGGGCATCTTCATGGCTCCCACCATCTATCGGGAGGAGATCCTTGAGGGGGAGGGGGTGATGCTGATCGGGGAAACTCAGGATCTGATGGAGGAGTATTACGTCATCTTCGCCGAGCGAATGATCCAGCATCCGGCGGTGAAGCGGGTCTGCGAGAGCGATTTTACCTTTCTCTTTTCCGGCCAGGAGAACTTCTCCGCCATCCAGCCGGCCACCCTGTCGTTTTAAAACGGCCCGTCACCACGTATCATCGGCGATGAGTGGTAGAGGAGAGATGTGATGCAACTTGAAGAGATGGAAGCCAATGCGAGTAAAGCAGTGGCCTTGCTCAAGGCGCTGGCTAACGAACGGCGACTGTTTATTCTGTGCCAGTTGCTGGAGCGCGAACTGTCGGTGGGGGAGCTCAACGAGCGATTGGGATTGAGTCAGTCGGCCTTGTCACAGCATCTGGCGCTGCTGCGGCGGGATGAGCTGGTGACGACGCGCAAAGAGGCCCAGACGGTCTACTATTCGCTGCGCAGCCATGAAGTGCGTGAAATGATCAGCTTGCTGCATCGACTTTATTGCAGCGCAGATAAATAAAAAACCGGCACTAAGGCCGGTTTTTTCAGCTTTGATCAGCAGACGCTGATTAAGCCATAGCTTTGATCTGGGCAGACAGGCGGCTCTTGTGACGAGCAGCTTTGTTCTTGTGGATCAGGCCTTTGGTCGCCATACGATCCATGATCGGCTGAGCAACAGCGAAAGCGGCAGTCGCAGCAGCTTTGTCGCCAGAGGCGATAGCAGCGATGACTTTCTTCAGGTAGGTACGGGTCATGGAACGACGGCTGGCGTTGTGCTGACGGCGTTTTTCTGACTGAAGAGCGCGCTTCTTAGCAGATTTGATGTTAGCCAAGGTAAAACTCCTAAAACTGTCTTAGCGAGTGTATTGAAAAGGCCCGGAAATATGCCCTTCCAACCACATATTGTCAAATGATTTGTGCAAATAAACACCGCCTCCCGGTGGTGTGTCAGTAGGGAGACGGTTAAACTGTCGGCCGATTCTAGCAGCATTCTTTTCATTCTGACAGTTCCAGAGGCCTCGTCTTGAGTAAGAAATTGATCAAATCCGGCATGATAGTGTCCGGAATGACGCTGGCATCCCGCGTAATGGGCTTGGTTCGCGATGTGGTCATCGCAAATCTGCTCGGTGCCGGGGTGGCCGCAGACGTATTCTTCTTTGCCAATCGCATTCCCAACTTTCTGCGTCGCCTGTTCGCCGAAGGTGCCTTCAACCAGGCCTTTGTTCCCGTGATGACGGAGTACAAGAAAAATGGCGACGAGAGGGAAGTGCGTGAATTGCTGGCGGCGGTTGCGGGCACGCTGGGGGGCATAGTGACTGTGGTCACCCTGCTCGGTGTGCTGGGGTCTGGTGTGCTGACCGCGCTGTTTGGCTGGGGCTGGTTCTGGGACTGGCTGCATGGCGGCCCTGCGGCCGAGAAGTTCGAGCTCGCCAGTCTGATGCTCAAAATCACCTTCCCTTACCTATGGTTCATCACCTTTACCGCCATGGCGGGGGCTATCCTCAACACCTTCGGCCGCTTTGCGGTCTCGTCGTTTACGCCGGTGTTTCTCAACATCACCATGATTGCGGCGGCCTGGTGGATTGCGCCACTGATGGACAAACCTGAGATCTCGCTGGCAATTGGTGTCTTTTTGGGCGGTTTGGTGCAGTTTCTGTTCCAGTACCCCTTTTTGCGCCAAATCAACATGCTGGTATGGCCCAAGTGGGGATGGAATCACCCGGGGGTGGTGAAGATCCGCACCCTGATGATCCCGGCCCTGTTCGGGGTCTCGGTCAGCCAGATCAACCTGCTGGTCAACACCATGCTGGCTTCTTTCCTGGCGACCGGTGCCATCAGTTACCTCTACTACTCTGATCGCCTGCTGGAGTTCCCCCTCGGTCTGTTTGCAGTGGCCATCAGTACCGTGATCCTGCCTGCGCTGGCGAAGAAGCATGTGGATGCCGATCCGGCCGACTTCTCCCGCACCATGGATTGGGGGGTGCGGATGGTGATGCTGCTCGGCCTGCCCGCTATGATAGGCATTGCGGTGATGCGCGAGCCTATTTTGCGGGTGCTGTTCATGCGCGGCGAATTTGGTCTGCATGAAGTGAGCATGTCGAGCGCCAGCCTGTTGGCCTCCACTACCGGTCTGCTTTCCCTGATGCTGATCAAGGTGCTGGCGCCCGGTTACTACGCCCGTCAGGACACCAAGACGCCGGTGCGGATCGGGGTGATGTCGATGATTGCCAACATGGTCTGCAACCTCCTCTTCATCTATCCGCTCGGTTATGTTGGCCTGGCGCTCTCGACCGCTTGCTCGGGCACTCTGAATGCGGCCTTGCTGTTCAAGGGGTTGTACCAGCAGAGCGTCTATCGCCCCTCCCGCCATACCGGCGTGTTCTGCCTCAAGCTGCTGGTCGCCAGCGTGCTGATGGGAGGCGTGCTCGCCTACCTGTCGCCGGATCTGGCCCAGTGGGGCACATGGAGCATGGGCAAGGCCAGTTTGCAGCTGACCATGCTGCTGTCGCTGGGGGCCGGGGTCTACGCGGTGGTGTTGCTACTGCTGGGCATTCGGCCGCGTCATCTTAAATCGGGGCAGCAGTAGTCGTGATCCTGCGGCGCCATGGGGATAGTGCCTCATGGGACCACGAGGTTCGGGATTGGGCCCGGATAGTTGAAATCAGGCTATGAGGGCTGACCCTGCCTGCTGCCTGATATATAATCCGCCGATTTCCATGGCAGCAACGCACAAGGCACTGATGGAGCTTATTCGCGGCATTCACAATCTCAAGCCCCGTCACCGGGGATGTGTATTAACCATTGGCAACTTTGATGGGGTTCATCAGGGTCACCATGCGGTATTGGCACGTCTCAAGGAGAAAGCGGCCCAGCTGGGATTGCCCGCCTGCGTCATGCTGTTTGAACCGCAGCCGCTGGAGCTGTTTGCCGGCACGGCGGCGCCCGCCCGGCTGAGCCGGTTGCGGGAAAAGTACGAAGCGCTGCAGGGGCTGGATATCGATCGCATGCTCTGCGTGCGCTTCAGCCACCGCTTCGCCGAGCAGGCGGCTTCGACCTTCATCGAGCAGTTGCTGGTGGAGAAGCTCGGGGTGCGCTATCTGGTGGTCGGCGATGATTTTCGCTTCGGCAAGGGGCGGGAAGGGGATTTCCACCTGCTGGAGGAGGCGGGCCATCGCTTCGGTTTCGAGGTGATCAGCACCCAGAGCTTCCAGCTCGAACGGCAGCGGGTCAGCAGCACCCTGGTGCGTGAAGCCCTTAAGGCGGGCCGGATGGCGGAGGTGGAGCTGATGCTTGGCCGCCCCTACACCATCAGCGGCCGGGTGGCCCACGGCGACAAGCTAGGGCGCACCATAGGTTTTCCCACTGCCAATCTGGCCCTCAAGCGTCAGGTGATCCCGGTCGGTGGCGTGTTTGCGGTGGAAGTGATATGTTCCGGCAAGACCTTCCCCGGTGTAGCCAATGTGGGTGTACGGCCGACCTTGAGCGGTACACAAGCCAGATTGGAAGTACATCTATTTGATTTTTCTGGTGATCTATATGGTCAGCAGGTCAAGGTGCTGCTTCGCCACAAGCTGCGCGAAGAGCAGAAGTTTGCCTCTTTCACTGCCTTGAAAGAGCAGATCGAACGAGATGCCCTGGCGGCCCGAGCCTGGTTCGGGCTGCCACAATTCAATTTACCCAGCACTCTTTTAGAAAAGAAGGGAACCCAGGACTGATGAGCGACTATAAACACACCCTGAATCTTCCGGAAACCGAGTTTCCGATGCGTGGCGATCTGGCCAAGCGCGAACCCAACATGCTGAAACGTTGGTACGATCAGGATCTCTACGGCGCTATTCGCCGCGCCAAAGCGGGCAAGCCTTCTTTCATTCTGCATGATGGCCCCCCCTATGCGAACGGCAATATTCACATCGGTCACTCGGTCAACAAGATCCTCAAAGACATCATCATCAAGTCCAAGGGTCTCTCCGGTTTTGATTCCCCCTATGTGCCGGGTTGGGATTGCCACGGTCTGCCTATCGAACTGAAAGTGGAAGGCATGGTCGGCAAGCCGGGTGAGAAGGTTTCCGCTGCCGAATTCCGTGCCGAGTGCCGCAAATACGCCAAGACCCAGATCGAAGCGCAGAAGACCGACTTCATCCGTCTGGGTGTGCTGGGTGACTGGGAACACCCCTACCTGACCATGGATTTTGGCACCGAAGCCAACATCATCCGCTCCATGGCCAAGATCGTTGAAAACGGCCACTTGCACAAAGGCTCCAAGCCGGTGCACTGGTGTACCGATTGCGGCTCCGCGCTGGCTGAAGCCGAGGTGGAGTACTACGACAAGAATTCCCCCTCCATCGATGTGCGCTTCAAGGCTGTTGATGAGGCGACCGTTGCCGCCAAGTTTGACTGCGCCGAAGGCCACACCGGCAAGGGCCCGCTCTCTGCGGTGATCTGGACCACCACTCCGTGGACCCTGCCAGCCAACCGCGCCATCGCCATGCACGCCGATCTGGATTACGCACTGGTGCAGGTTGAAGGTGAGCACCCCGAGCGTCTGATCCTGGCCGCAGAGCTGGTCAAGGACGTCATGGATCGCGCCGGTATCGAGAAATTCCACAATCTGGGCTATGCCAAGGGGGCCGCGCTCGAGCTGCTGCGCTTCAACCACCCCTTCTACAGCTTCGATGTGCCTGTGGTACTGGGTGACCACGTTACCCTGGATGCCGGTACCGGCGCCGTACACACCGCCCCTGGCCACGGTCAGGAAGACTTCGTGGTCGGTCAGAAGTACGGTCTGGAAGTGGCCAACCCGGTTGGCAGCAACGGTGTTTACCTGCCGGATACCGAACTGTTTGCCGGTCAGCATGTGTTCAAGGCTAACGCCTCCGTGATCGAAGTGCTGACCGAGCGCGGCGCCCTGTTGCATCACAAGGTGTTCAACCATTCCTATCCGCACTGCTGGCGTCACAAGACCCCGATCATCTTTCGTGCTACCCCGCAGTGGTTCATCAGCATGGAGCAGAAGGGTCTGCGCAAGCGCGCGCTGGAAGAGATCGAGCGCATCGAGAAGGATGGTATTGCCCAGCAAGGCCAGAGCGGCTGGGTACCGGCCTGGGGTAAAAACCGCATTCAGGCGATGGTCGAGAACCGTCCTGACTGGTGTATCTCCCGTCAGCGCACCTGGGGTGTGCCCATCTCCCTGTTCGTCCATAAAGAGACCCAGGAACTGCATCCGGAATCCGTGCGCCTGATGCACGAAGTAGCCAAGCGTGTCGAGCAGTCCGGCATTCAGGCATGGTGGGATCTGGACAAGGCGGAGCTGCTGGGTGCCGATGCCGACATGTACGACAAGGTGCCTGACACCCTCGACGTCTGGTTTGACTCCGGTTCTACCCACGCTTCCGTGGTTGATGCCCGTCCCGAGTTCAACGGCAAGCCAGCCGACATGTATCTGGAAGGTTCTGACCAGCACCGTGGCTGGTTCATGTCCTCCCTGATGATCGGCGTGGCCATGAAAGACAAGGCTCCCTACAACCAGGTGCTGACTCACGGCTTCACCGTGGATGGTCAGGGTCGCAAGATGTCCAAGTCCATCGGCAACGTGGTCAGCCCGCAGGACGTGATGAACAAGCTGGGTGCCGACATCCTGCGTCTGTGGGTAGCGAGCACTGACTACACCGGCGAGATGACTGTCTCCGACGAGATCCTCAAGCGCTCTGCCGACGCCTATCGCCGCATCCGCAACACTGCCCGCTTCCTGCTGGCCAACCTGAACGGCTTCAATCCGGCGACCGACATGGTGGCGCCTGCCGACATGGTGGTGGTGGATCGTTGGGCTGTCGGTCGTGCCAAGGCGGTACAGGCCGAGATCATGGCGGCGTTCGACGAGTACAACTTCCACGGCGTGACCCAGAAGCTGATGCAGTTCTGCTCCATCGAGATGGGCTCCTTCTATCTGGATGTCATCAAGGACCGTCAGTACACCGCCAAGGCTGACAGCCTGGCCCGTCGCTCTTGCCAGACCGCCCTCTATCACATTGCCGAGGCCATGGTGCGCTGGATGGCGCCGATCATGAGCTTCACCGCCGATGAAATCTGGGCACTGCTGCCGGGTGAGCGCGGCGAGTTCGTCTTCACCGAAGAGTGGTACGACGGCCTGTTCGGGCTGGAAGCGGGTGAAACCCTCAACGACGATTTCTGGGCCGAGATCCTCACCGTGCGTGGTGAAGTGAACAAGGCGCTGGAAGTGGCCCGTGGCGAGAAGCGTATCGGCGGTTCCCTGCAGGCCGAACTGACCCTGTTCGCCAAGCCGGAGCTGGCTGCACGCCTGAATGCCCTGGCCGATGAGCTGCGCTTCGTGCTGCTCACCTCCAAAGCCAAGGTGGTGGTGGCTGACACTGCGCCGGAAGGCTCTGTGGCGACCGAGCGTGATGACCTGTGGCTGAGCGTGGCCCAGTCTGCTGCCGCCAAGTGCGACCGCTGCTGGCACCATGTAGAAGATGTGGGCACCATCGCGGGTCACGAAGAGATCTGTGGTCGCTGTGTGACCAACGTTGAGGGTGACGGCGAAACTCGTCAATTTGCCTGATGAACATGACTCAACATAAAAGCGGCCTGCGTTGGCTGTGGCTGGCAGTGCTGGCCTTTGTACTGGACCAGGCGAGCAAGCTCGCCGTGGTCAAGTTGCTGCCATTTGGTTACCCGGGGGTGGAGATCACCCCCTTCTTCAACCTGGTTCACGTCTACAACAAGGGCGCCGCATTCAGCTTTCTGGCTGATCAGGGGGGCTGGCAGCGCTGGTTCTTCGCGGTGCTGGCTTTTGCCATCTGTGGATTGCTGATCCACTGGCTGCGCAAGCAGTCGGTGACCCAGCGTTGGAGCGGTATCGCCTATTCACTCATCATCGGCGGCGCCCTCGGCAACGTCTTTGATCGACTGGTGTTGGGCCATGTGGTCGATTTCCTCGACTTCTACTGGCAGCGTGCGCACTGGCCGGCATTCAATCTGGCCGACAGCTTTATCTTTATCGGGGCCGCCATGATCGTGCTGGACGGTTTCCGTGGTGAGAAAAAGGAGCAGGCATGAGCCAGCAGATCACCGCTAACAGCAGCGTGCTGTTCCACTTCTCCATCAAGCTGGAAGATGGCTCGGTTGCCGACAGCACGGCGCTGCACGGCAAACCTGCCCGCCTGCGGATGGGCGATGGCAGCCTGACCCCAACCTTCGAGCAGTGCCTGCTGGGGCTGCGCGAAGGGGAGAGCAAGAGCTTCACGCTGGCGCCGGAGCAGGCGTTTGGCCTCTCCAATCCCGACAACATCTACCATCTCGACCGTGCCAAGTTTGGCGCTGATGTGGAGCCAAAAGTTGGCACCATCATCCTGTTCGATCAGCCCAATGGCAGCGAGTTGCCGGGCATCATCCGGGCAGTTGCCGGGATGTCGGTGACGGTCGATTTCAACCATCCGCTGGCCGGTCATACCGTCACCTTCGAGGTGGATATCCTGGGCGTTGATGATGAGGAGAAGGTGCATTAATGGATATTCTGCTGGCTAACCCCCGTGGCTTCTGCGCCGGTGTCGATCGCGCCATCAGCATTGTCGAGAGCGCGCTGGAGAAGTTTGGGGCCCCCATCTATGTCCGTCACGAAGTGGTGCATAACCGCTATGTGGTGAACAAGCTGAAAGAGGCGGGCGCTGTCTTCGTCGAGGAGCTGGACGAGGTGCCGGACGACAGCATCGTCATCTTCTCTGCTCACGGCGTGGCCAAGACAGTGCGCGAGATGGCCAAGTCCCGCTCCCTCAAGGTATTCGATGCCACCTGTCCGCTGGTGACCAAGGTGCACATGGAGGTTCATCGCGCCAGCCGCAAGGGCTCCGAGGCTGTGCTCATCGGCCACGCCGGTCACCCCGAGGTGATCGGGACCATGGGGCAGTACGAGAATCGCGAAGGCGGAATGTATCTGGTAGAAACACCGGAAGATGTGGCCAAGCTCAAGGTAAAGAATCCGGATGACCTCTGCTTCGTCACCCAGACCACCCTGAGCGTGGATGAGACCTCTGACGTCATCGATGCGCTGCGCAAGCACTTCCCCAAGATCCAGGGGCCGCGCAAGGACGATATCTGCTACGCCACCCAAAACCGTCAGGATGCGGTGCGGGAGATGGCGGGGCTGGTGGACGCCATGCTGGTGGTGGGGTCTCGAAACTCTTCCAACTCCAACCGTCTGCGCGAGCTGGCCGAGAAGGTGGGTGCCAGAGCCTATCTTATCGACGATGCGTCGATGATCGAGGCGAGCTGGCTGGAAGGCGTGAAAGCGATCGGCGTCACTGCAGGTGCATCCGCCCCCGAGGTGCTGGTGCAGTCTGTGATTGCACGCCTGCGGGAGTTGGGTGGCAAGGTCGTCGCCGAGCACCCCGGTCGCGAAGAGAACGTGGTGTTTGAGGTACCACCCGAGCTGCGGATCCTCTGATCCCTGTCATCTTGCTAGATGTCGGTTTATTGCCAGAGCCACCTCGTTGAGGTGGCTTTTTTGGCCCCAACGAGTCCTTTTTGCATGTTCGCAACCAGATCGCAGCAAAAATTGATGATGTAGCTCGAACTTTTGCATTGCCGGGATTGAAACCCCAAGTGCCCGGCATAGACTTGCCAGCAAGCCCTTATTCTGGCTTAGCACACATGGAGTGTGTCTGTCCTCCTGGAACAAATCAGAGCGAAACAGGATGTTTTTGCGTTCAGGTTTTAGCCTTATCGAGCTTATGGTGACCATAGCGCTCGTCTCTTTGTTACTCACGTTAGGGGTTCCTTCCTTCAGCGCTTTGTTGCGCACCATTTCTCTCAATACTCAGGCCAACAACTTTGTTGCAGCTATCAACCTTGCCCGCTCGGAAGCCATTCGTCGCAACACGGTAGTGATCCTCTCCGCTGCTGCCGATAACCTGACCCAGCATCACTGGGAGGCCGGTTGGCAGATCTGGGTTGATGGCAACGGCAACGGCATACTGGATAATGGTGAGTTGTTGCGAGACTTTCCCGATATGGGGAGTGGAGTCCTGAGCAGCAATACTTCCCTGCTGCGTTTCAATAGCGAGGGTTTTCTTGATGGTCGTACTCCCTTGGCCCGGGTATTTTCTCTGCGTCCCGATGAGTGCAGAAATGAGGCCTCCCGTGATATCAACATCACAGTCGCTGGTCGCCCCTCCATTACCGAGGCTAGTTGCCCATGATGCGAGAACGGGGTTTGTCACTGCTTGAAATCATGATCTCGGTACTGGTGCTCTCCATCGGTATTCTGGGGATGGCTACTCTGCAACTGCAGGCTCTCAAGAGTAACCAGTCGGCGCTGACGCGTACCGAGGCGACCCAGTATGCATACATGATCAACGATATGATGCGGGCTAATCGCAGCGCGGCTCTGAACGGGCAATACAATATCGACTTGGGCGAAACTGTCTCGGGTAGCTCTATGGCGGTTCAGGATCTGCTGCACTGGAAGCGGGTCGTGGCCGAGCTACCAGGTGGCGATGGCGCCGTATCGGTCAGTGCCGGAAGGGCCACTATTACTATTCAGTGGGATAGCAGTCGGCTGTCGACTGATCCAGCGTCGCGCAGCATGATCCTGAGGACGGACCTATGAGCAGGAGCGGTTTGCCGCTACACCAGCACGGGATCGGCTTGGTCGAGGTGATGATCGCCCTGGTGCTCTCGCTGATAACGGTGGGGGTCATGATTCAGGTGTTTCTCGGCAATCACAAAACCTATCTCACTGGCGAGGCCATTGCCCGGGTGCGGGAAGATAGCGGATTTGCCACCAATCTGCTGCAAAAAGAGCTGCGTATGGTGGGCTATCAGGGGTGTCTCAGCAAGCAGGGGGTCAATATCACCAATACCCTCAATAACAGTACGGCACTGCCCTACAACTTCACCACCTTTTTGCGTGGTTACGACAATGTGACGTCCACTTTGCCAGCCGAGCTGTCTGCTCTGTTCAGCGGTTCCGAGCCCAGACCCATGCCGGGTAGCGATATCCTGTTGGTTCAGGGGCCGGTTGGGGTTGGGGTGCCGCTCAGTCGTGATAATCATAACAGTGCCGCCCAGCTGTTTGTGCAGCAGCTATCCAGCAAGGCCGACTATTGTGGTTCCGGCGCACAGGGTTATAGCGATCTGTGCGAGGGAGATATCGTCATGGTCTCCGACTGTCAGAAGGCCAGAATATTTCAGGTCACCAAAGTACAGGGCGTGGCAGGGGGGCGTGAGGTCAATATCGTCCACTCCAATGACAACAAATATACGCCAGGCAATGCCAGCAGTTCCTGGGGGGGGGCCAGCAGCCCACCCGAGGAGCGATTCGGTCTTGGCTCGGTCGTGAACAGGGTGGAAACCCGTCTCTACTATATCGCCCGCCCCTCTGCCAGCAGCCCCTACGCGCTTTATCGCAAGAACGGGGTGGCTGCAGGTATGCCCCTTATCGAAGGGGTTGCCAATATGCAACTTACATTCGGCGAGGATCAGAACCGGGATCGTGCGGCAGATCGCTACGTGAGCGCCGCAGGTAATCCAAACTGGGACAATGTACTGGGGATTGGAGTGCAACTTTTGATGCGCAGCAACCAGGGTAATGTGGTGTCGTCTCCGCAGGCCCTTAGCTTTGCCGGAGCCACCTTCCGGGCGACCGATCGCAACTGGTACTGGGTCGCCGAAACCACAGTTGCGCTGCGCAATCGGCTACCTTGAGGAGCCCAGTCATGATGGATCGACAGCAGGGGATGGCGCTGGTGATCAGCCTGATTTTTCTGGTCATGGTGAGCCTGCTGGGTATGGCCAGCATGCGTGGGGCGCAGTTGCAAGAGAAGATGGCGGGTAACCAGAAAGAGGCTCTGCAGGCATTGCAGGCGGCAGAAGCGGGCCTGCGCGCTGCCGAGCGCTATATCGAGGCTGGCAACTCGGGTCCCTATGACAACAGCGCGGGCCTGTATGAATTTATCGACACCGCGGTGGATCCTGCCTCCCCTTCGACCGCCTGGCGTACCTATACCAACAGTGGTCTGGCGGGGCGCGCTCCCGAATACTTTATCGAACGGTTGCCCTATACCCAGGGGGGGAGCGAGGATCTGGCAGTCGATGAGCCCATCAGTGAGCGTCGTCTATATCGTATTACTGCAAGGGGATTTGGTCTCTCTGACGAGAGCCGGGTGCTGTTGCAATCGACCTATAGTCGCTAGGAGGCGGTGTATGGGCAAACTTGGTTTTGGCCTTTCAGTGATGCTCTGCTGTGCTTCGGCACAGGCGGCGCTCGATATTGCCCAGGTTCCCCTCTATCTCGGCACCCGGGCCGATCCCAATATCATGTTTACCCTGGATGATTCGGGCTCGATGCATTTCGAGTTGATGCCGGAGGGGTTGATTGAGAACAGCGCTCGCTACGTCTACCCCAGAGCCGACAATGTCTATGGCAGCGAGGATTATGACAACCGGACCGTGACTTTCACCAGCAATAACGACCGCAATGCCTATACCCGCTCAAGCAACAACAACAAACTCTACTACAACCCGCAGCAGAGCTATCGGCCTTGGGCCAAGGCGGATGGTACCCCGATGGCGAATGCCAGCATCAGCTGTGCACCGCACAACCCCTTCAATACCGCCGCCGGCTGTCGTGATCTGACCAAGAACAACCGCTCCAAGTCCCTGCGTTACTACACCGGATTCTCTTCCACCGATTACAAAGATGACGAGACCTTCTGGCCAGCCGTCTACTTTGCCTACAAGGGCAGTGGTGACGTGAAGAAAGTGAGCAGTTATACCCGGGTCGAGATAAAGTCCGGCAGCACCTATGGCGGGCGGCCCAATCGCAGTGATTGTAAGAGCGCCCCCGTTTGTACTTATGACGAGGAGATCCAGAACTTTGCCAACTGGTATACCTACTACCGCTCACGGATCCTAGCGGCTCGTGCCGGGGTCGGCCGTGCCTTTGCCAGCCAAGGGCAGGCCCTCCGGGTGGGGTTTGCCACCATCAATGCTAGCGGCAGTGTGATCCGCGGGGTGGCGCCTTTCTCCGGAACCGATCGCAGCGCCTTTTTCAGCGACCTTTACAGCCGCGATATTCCGGCCGCCGGCACGCCGCTGCGCACCAGTCTGAAGGACGTGGGGGAGTACTTCTCCCGCACTGACAAAAACGGCCCCTGGGCGGCCAGTGCCGGCAGCACCTTGCCCCACCTCACCTGCCGGCAGAGCTACAACATCCTGATGACTGATGGCTACTGGAACGGAAATTCTCCCTGGGTCGGCGATCAGGACAAAGATAGCATCGAGAATACGCTGGCCGATGTGGCCTACCAGTACTGGAAGACCGATCTGCGCCCCGATCTCGCCAACAAGGTGCCGACCAGCACGGCGGATCCGGCCAATTGGCAGCATCTGGTCAACTTTACCGTCGGGCTTGGCGTCAACGGTTCCCTCAATCCTGCCAACGGTATCCCGAGCCGTTGGCCCAATCCCCATGATCCGGATGACAAGGAGTACAAGAATGCGACCTACATTCCGGAGTACAAGATTGATGACCTGTGGCACGCGGCACTCAACAGCAAGGGGAGCTTTTTCAGCGCGGCGGATCCGGATACCTTCGCCGCAGCCCTGAGCAGCACCCTGGCCCAGATCGCGGCCCGCAACAGCTCCGCCAGCTCGGTGACTGCCAACGCAACCCGGCTGGACAGCAATACCCACATCTACCAAGCCCGCTATAACAGCGGCGACTGGTCGGGGCAACTGGTCTCGATCCCGCTGAACAGCGATGGCACCCTTGGGGAGATCGCCTGGGATGCTGCTACCTTGATCCCCGAGCCTTCAGCACGCAATATTTTCACCCGGCAAGACGGTGTCGGCATCCCCTTCCGTTGGGATACGCTGAATGTGGCCAACCGGGCTCTATTCAATGTTGCTGGTGACAACCAGGGAGAAAGCCGCGTCGCCTATCTGCGCGGTGAGCGCAGTGGCGAGCAGCGCAATGGCGGTGCGTTTCGCAATCGTAGCGATCTGCTTGGAGACATCATTAATTCAGATCCCGTCTATGTGGGCAAGCGTGATTACGGTTACAGCAGTGCAGTCGGTCTGACCCAGCCAGAGCGGGAGGGTTACCAGGCTTTTCTAGACTCAACGGCGATTACCCGCCGCACCCCCATGCTCTATGTCGGTGCCAATGACGGTATGCTGCACGGATTTCGAGTCTCCGACGGTGTCGAGCGGCTGGCCTATATCCCGTCCAGCCTGCTGGGCGAGCTGACTCAGTTGACCAGACCGAATTACAGCCATCGCTACTATGTGGATGGGACGCCCAAGGTGGGCGATGCCTATCTGGGCAGTCGCTGGAAGAGCATCTTGCTGGGATCCACTGGTGCCGGTGGCAAGGCGGTATTTGCCATCGATGTGACGGCCCCGGATAACTTCACCGCAGATAAGATGCTGTGGGAGTTCACCAATAGCGAAATGGGGGTTGCACTGGCGGCACCCACTTTGGTCCGGGTCAAAGCCGACAACAAATGGGTTGCTCTGGTTGCCAATGGTTACAACAGCACCAGCCAGACTGCGAGGCTATTTGTGCTGGATCTGGCAACTGGCGCCATTATCAAGGAGATCGATACCCAGGTGGGGTCGGCCAGCGAGCCCAATGGTTTATCTTCCCCCTTACCGGTAGATCAAGACGGGGACAGGATTGTCGACTATGTCTATGCCGGTGACCTGCACGGCAATCTGTGGAAATTCGATCTGACCGGCAACAACAGTGCCCAGTGGGGAAGTGCATTGAAAACGGGCAGCAAGCCCACGCCGATGTTTCAGGCCTGTAATGGTAGTTGCAGTGCCAGTACGCGTCAGCCGATTACCATGCGCCCTTTGGCTATTCGTCACCCTAAGGGGGGGGTTATGGTAATGATGGGGACTGGCAGTTATTTTACCAATGATGACAAACTGGTTCCCGCCACGCCGAGGCTGGAAGCGGTGTACGGTATCTGGGATACGGGGGCTACCGTGCTCAGTAGCCAGCTGTTGCAGCAGAGCATCACCCATGAGTTTGTGGCCAACGGCACCACTATCAAGTTCAACGTGAGGGTTGTCTCCAACCGGAATGTCAATTACACCAGCCAAAAGGGTTGGTATCTGCTATTGAAATCGCCAAGCTTGAGCAAGGGGGTAGGGGAACGGGCTGTCTCCGAGATGCTCTATCGGCATAAGCGTTTAATTTTCAACACATTGATTCCGTCAGCGGATGCCTGTGATTTTGGTGGCCGCTCCTGGCTGATGGAGCTGGATCCCATCTCGGGTGCCAGACTAACCTACTCGGTGTTTGACGTTAACGGCGACGGGGCTGTTAACGATGATGATTATGTCGCGATCAAGGATGATGCTGGTAATGACATCAAGGTACCTGTCAGCGGGAAACAGTTTGATGAGCTCACCACGACGCCAAGCGTGGTGGAGGATGCCGAGATGGAGCGCAAATATATCAGCGGCTCCAGTGGTAATATCTCGGTCACGCTGGAAGAGGGGGCAGGCGATCTGGGTGGCCGTCAGTCCTGGTTGCAACTGGAGTAGAGGTTGGCATGGAACGTGGTTTTACCCTGATTGAGTTGATGATAGTGGTCGCAGTGGTCGCCATTCTGGCCGCGATCGCATATCCCAGTTACAACAACTACATGGCGGCAGCCAAGCGAGCCGAAGCTAAGGCCGTATTGCTGGAAGCTGCACAATATCTGGAGCGGGAGTTTACCGCCAGCGGCAATTATGACGCAGGTAACCTGACCTCTGCCGGCCTGGCGACCCTACCGAGGGATGGTGGTGCTGCTTATTACAATGTGGCGCTCAATGCCAGTGGGGCACGTTATACCCTGACCGCTATTCCGACCGGTGTGATGAATGGCGATCCCTGTGGATTGTTGACCCTCGATCAGAGCGGACTGCAGGGGGTATCACGAGCCACCATGACAGCCACCGAATGCTGGTAGCGTTCAGTTCCAGCACTCGGCAGGGTGCTTGATGTCGGCCTTGTTGATAGTCAGGGTATCACAGGCCGTGCTGCCAGCCTTGTCACCGACCTGGGCCCCCTTGCTGGTGGCTACCAGTGTGTAGGCGGTGGCGGTGGCGCCAGAAATGCTAAAGGTGTAGTAGTCGCTGGTTGGGTTGCCCACACTGGCTATCGCACTGCTGTAACTGGCATTGGAGATGCGAAATTCTTCCTGTTTGAGCTGCATGGTCAACAAGCCCTTGATGGCATCGGCTCGACGAGATTTACGCAGACCGTCGGTAAAGCTCGGGTAGGCGACAGCAGCAATAATGGCAACAATGGCAACGACCACCATCAATTCCAGCAGGGTGATTCCAGATTGTTTGATTCTCATGGGCGCGGCAGGGTTCGTTAAACAGGTAGATACTATAGGATAGTACTGACCTCATACTCTACTGGCATGAGCGAAAAGAAAGGAGTATTTAGCCAATGGAATTCACAGAGGGGCGCTCAGCCGGTTTTACCATGATTGAATTGATGATCGCCATGGCTCTGGTCGCCCTGCTACTAACCGTGGCTATTCCCAGTTACCAGTCATTGCGCCAGGAACAGATGGTCAAGGCGGCTACCCAAGCTGTTTACACGGATATCATGCTGCTCAAGTCTGAGGCTATCAAACGTAATAAACCGATTATCTTCAAGATATTTAATGCGGGGCAGGCCAATTGGTGCTATCGCATAGCTCTTGATTCTACATGTAATAGCTGCATGGATTCATGTTCTGCTATTGAAGGTCGCAAGGGCGTCGATGCCAGCGAGTTTAAGGGTATTACTCTGACTACAAACTATGAGTTATCCGGTTCTGAACATGCTCTTGAAATCAATAATCGCAGAGGCTCATTCAAAGATCTTCACGGCAGTGGCGGTTTGGGCAATGGTTCTATTTGTCTGAAGAACGGTGCCTCTGAGCACAGGGTTATTATTGCCACGAATGGCCGAGTGAGAACCGAGCCTGTAACGGGGAGCTCTCCATGCGATTAGGTCTGGCACGAGGCTTTAACATAGTCGAGTTAATGGTGGCCATGGTCGCAGGTTTGTTTTTGGTCGCGGCAGTAACATCCTTGTTCGCCACTATTCTCAAGGCCAATCAAACATCGATGCAGGTGAGTCGTCTAAATCAGGAACTGCAAAGTATCACCGATATGATTGCCCGCGATGTACAGCGAACCGGTTACGACCAGGCTGCGACTGCATTCCTCGGTGCTGCATCGGGTGTCAAATCGCCATTTTATTTTGATACCACCAGCGATTTGAGGAGTGAAACGATCAGTGGCTCCAAGATTTATCGCTGTATCAGGCTGAAATACGATGATGATAACAATGGAATACTTGGTACCAATGAAACCTTTATTTACAGCTACGACAGTGCTGACAAAGGGGTACAACTTGGTTCCAGTTGCAGCACAGGTAATTTACTTAGCACCGATGACACTATTGAGGTGACTGACCTGACTTTTTCGCTCCTTGGAAGCAGTGCCTCGGCTGGCGCGAGAACGGTACGTTTGAGCATATCGGGTCAGTTAAAGGCGAATCCCGCACTTAAACTCACCCTGCAGCGTGATATCAAGCTGCGTAACGACGGGTATTGATGCCATGAAACGTCATCTTGGCTTTACCACATTCACTATTACGCTAATGCTTATTGTGATCCTGCTTGGCATTTCATTGCTGGCGGGCAAACTGATGGTAGCAGACCGTCGTGTCAGTCTTAATGAAGTACAGTATCGCCAGGCACTTGCACTGGCCGAGCTGGGCCTCTCGGATGGGGTTGGACGGCTCACGCAAGATGCTGCTTGGCGTACCCCTAGTAGCGGTATATCTATCACTGTTTCAGCTGGAAATTATACCCTGCAGGCACAGGACGAACCGGCAGTGGTTGTCGGTGGGGCGAATGTAGTTCCTGTTAGAGTGCGCGCTATGGCGAGCTTGGTGGACAGTACTGCCAATGCCGAGGTTGAAATTAAGGCCATCAAGATAAGCGTATTGGCGGGCACACCGGCGGCCCCTCTGACGATTGCTGGTGGCATGGCAGTATCCGGCAACTTTACAGTGGTGGCTAACCCCAACGGTGGAGGACCGGGCGTCCCGCTATCAGTCTGGACAAATGGCAATGTGGATTTGACCAATGGTTCTGGCCAGACCTGCCATCAGGGGGACTACAGCGGCGGGTGCAGTGCTTACATTAGTCAGAAGGGCGATAAACAGTCGGACATAAAAGACAATGATACTGCATTCCCCACTGATCTGGTCTGGTATCTGTTCAATGAAAATGACGACGCTACAGGGTGGGCCAATCTGGAGTCGCGAGCAGTACAACTACTGAAAAATTGTGATTCGCTTTCGACGGCATCGAGCGGCCTGATTATTGTCGATGGAGACTGTAAACCGGGTGGATCAATTGGGTCTACATCTGCGCCTGTAGTACTCATCGTGCGCAATGGCAATCTGACAGTAAATGGGAGCGCCACCCTCTATGGACTGGTGTTTGCCTATTCATCCACACCTGCAACTACGACTACCGATATCAGCTTGAAAGGGGGGGCCATCGTCAATGGTGCTGTAGTGGCCAACTATCAACTGGGCAAAACGGCTAACGGTACCTTTGATGCCAAGTATGATCAGGCGGTGTTGAGCAATATCGAAAATGGGGCGGCGTTTCAGAGCATCAATCTGGTGCCTGGTAGCTGGCGCGATTGGTAGGAGCATGTATGAAACCGCACAAGGGATTTGGGCTGTTAGAGATTTTGATCACTCTGGTTCTGCTGGGGGTGGGGGTTGCTGGACTGGTGGCTATGTCTCGTTCATTGCTCAATACCTCTCAGGATAGTCGCCGCTATGAAGTAGCCATGCGGCTGGCGGAGTCAAAGCTGGATGCATTTCGTACCTTCAATGGGGTGGTGAGTGCGGTTTCTCCGCTCACTGCCTATAACAGTATCGCGGCCGGTTCCAGCTCGGCCACTCCTCCCGATGGTGGTGGGACTTATGCTCTTACTTGGTCTGTCAGTAACCAGTACTGGAATGGTTCTGCTTGGCAAACGGCTATCCCGGCGGGTTACTTGCGTGCTTACCCTGGCCGAAAGGTGGTTAATGTAACCGTCAGCTGGAGTGACAGCGTCGGGCAGTCTCATTCCTTGCTGCTTTCTGGCGCTGTATCGCCGGTGGAGTCGTTAACCCAGAATCAGTTTAACGGGGGGCTGGATACCAGTCGCGAACCGCCCCATGTGGTTTATACCCCCGGGGTTGCGCCTGATGTCATTTCCATCCAGATTGACCAGGAAGGGCGCAAACAAGAGACCAGCAAGCCATTGCCCACCGTGACCTCCAAGGACGGTACTGTCGGCAAATTGGTGCAATTCGAGACAGTTACCTATAAGCCAGACAATGGTGGCAATACCCAACAGGTGCTGCAGGATCTGGCATCGGTTTCCTGTTCCTGCAGCTATGGCTCGAGCGTTAATGCCTACTTGCCAGGTAAGGCCATTTTGACCAGCAGCAATCTGTTGTACTGGAACGTGGGCTCTCAGGTTACCAAGCAGACCGGGGTACTTAATAGCAGTGTCAGAGATCAACCGAGTCTCTGCACCAGCTGCTGCAAGGATCATTTCGATGGTAGCGGCAGCAGTTTCGAGCAGTTTTACGCTCCACTCAATACCAGCCGACTGCGCTACAACAGTGGCCTCTCATCGGTCAATAGCGGCGATTATGTGGATGCCTGCCGCTTTGTCAGGCTTGATGGCTACTATCGTCCCCTGCCGGACTGGAACCTGATCAAAGTTATCGTGACCAGCGCTGATTTTCTTGCCAAGCCCGCAAACCAGACTAGCTATCAGAACTACATCAAGTACGTAGTTACTACCTACATCACCTGGCAGAAGAACATTCTCAACTGGACCGCAAACCCCACGGCTACGGCGCCGACGATCACCGAGTTTGCGGATTGGTTGCCTGCCAATGCTGCGACAGGAGGAGATACCAGCACCAAGATCACCATGAATACGGGGACCGCCCAGTTGATTGCCAGAGGTATCTACGTGGATCTGCTCTCGCCAGACAGTCTCGCGAAGCTCGATCTGACTTCTCAGGATCTGTTGGCCAAGGTTCCGTTTCAGGATATCAATCTGACCATGCTGGCGGAGTGGAGCTTGGTGCCATTGAGTGGCCAGTTGACTGGCAGTGCCTCTGACTATGTCGGTGTGACCAACGAGCCGGTCAAGACAGTCGTTGATCTTGGCAGCTATTATTTTGGTAGCTACAGCCGTGGTTATCTGTCCGCCAAGAAGAGCACCAAGGATGCATCCAACGTGTTGCAAAGTGCATCGATCAAGGTGACGGCCTACCAAGGTAACTCGGGGATCACAGCTTCACTTATCTCACCGGTAGATCGAAGTGAGGCCAAGGTCGCCACCATGCCTATCTCGGTCGATACCAGCTCCCAGACGGTGCCAACCCTCACGGTATCAGGGCGGATCGAGTGCCTAGAAAAAGTCAGTAACAGGGATTCATCGCCTACGGCGTGCAATAAGAATACCTTTAACGGGCTGAATCCGCCCACTACGACTACTAGTGGTGCCACTTGCCGTATTGATAAACCCCAAGCTAACAACCAGCCGGCCACCTATGTCTGTACTGCTCCGCAAAACAGTACTCTGGTGATAAGTTTTTCTTATAGTGCCCAGGGCAATACAGCCTATTTGCTGAAGCCCGCTTCTCTGAGCATTGCCATGACACCGCCTGCCAACGGTCAGGTGATTAGCGGTCCTTGTGCCCTGCTGGTGGACAATGGTGTAACCAACGCAACCAATCTAAGTTGCACCCCTTGAATCCGGGGCGCTGGCACAGCCAGCGCCTTTTCTTTATCATTCCCCATCATTTTCGAATACAAGATGCATCGCCATGGCAAAAGCCCTCTCTCTGATGCTTGCCCAGTTGAATCTGACGGTAGGCGCCATCGAAGATAACACTGACAAAGTGCTCGCTGCGGCCGCTCAAGCCGAACAGCAAGGTGCCGATCTGCTGGTTTGTTCCGAGCTGGCCCTGACCGGCTATCCACCGGAAGATCTGCTGCTGCGCGCCGATCTGATGATCCGGGTTGATGCTGCGCTGGCTCGCATTGCCGAATGGCAGGGTAACTGCGCCATTTTGGTCGGGCATCCCTGGCGTGAAGGGGAGGCGCTCTATAACGCCGCCTCCCTCTATGAGCAGGGCAAGTTGATTGCCCGTTACTTCAAGCAGGACCTGCCCAACTACGGGGTATTCGACGAGAAGCGCTACTTCACCGCGGCGACCGAGACCTGCGTGGTGCCGTTCCGTGGTCACCAGCTGGGGCTGCTCATTTGCGAAGATTTATGGCAGCCGGGTCCGGCGCTGGCCGCCAAGGCCGCGGGGGCAGAGCTGCTGCTCACTATCAATGCCTCGCCCTATGATCAGGAGAAACCCTGGATCCGCCGCGAGCTGATGGCCGAGCGCTGCGATCAGACCGGTCTGCCACTGGTTTACCTCAATCAGGTATGCGGTCAGGATGAGCTGATTTTCGACGGCTGCTCCAAGGTGTTCAGCAGCCAGGGCGAGTTGACCCACAAGCTGGCCCCGTTTGCCGAAGAGCTGGCGCTGGTACGTTTTGCTGATGGTCAGCCGGTGAAGGAGCGGGAACCCGCTGCGCCGCTCGAGCCGTTGGCCGAGACCTATCAGGCGCTGGTGCTGGCAGTGCGCGACTACGTTACCAAGAACGGCTTCCACGGCGCTGTGCTGGGCCTATCTGGCGGCATCGACTCGGCGCTGACGCTGGCCATTGCGGCCGATGCCATCGGGGCCGACAAGGTGCAGGCAGTGATGATGCCGTTCCGCTACACCGCCCAGATGAGCGTGGAGGATGCCAAGGAGCAGGCTGAGCGGATGGGGGTGGAGTTCAACATCATCTCCATCGAGCCGATGTTCGAAGGGTTTATGACCCAGCTGGCGCCGTTGTTTGAAGGCACCGCCCGCGATACCACCGAAGAGAACCTGCAGGCCCGCTGCCGCGGCGTTCTGCTGATGGCGCTCTCCAACAAGCGTCGTCGCATCGTGCTGACCACCGGCAACAAGAGCGAAATGGCGGTCGGCTATGCCACGTTGTACGGTGACATGGCGGGCGGTTTCGATGTGCTGAAAGATGTGCCAAAGACGCTGGTGTTCAAGTTGTGCGAATATCGCAACTCGGTCGATTACGTGATCCCGCAGCGGGTCATCGACCGCCCCCCTTCAGCGGAGCTGGCGCCGGATCAGGTGGATCAGGACAGTCTGCCCCCCTACGACATCCTCGATGCGATCCTCAAGCGTTATGTGGAAGAGGATGCCTCGGTCGCCGATATGGTGGCAGAAGGCTTCGAGGAAGCGGTGGTGCGCAAGGTGATCCGGCTGGTGGATCTCAACGAATACAAGCGCCGTCAGGCGGCGGTCGGGCCCCGCATCACGGCTCGCAACTTTGGTAAGGATCGCCGTTACCCCATTACTTCCGGGTTCGGTAAACAGAACTGGTAAGGAGTCACCATGAAGAAGATTGAAGCCATCATCAAACCGTTCAAGCTGGACGATGTGCGCGAAGCCCTGGCCGAGATCGGCATCAACGGCATGACCGTCTCCGAAGTCAAAGGCTTCGGTCGCCAGAAGGGTCACACCGAGCTCTATCGCGGTGCCGAATATATGGTCGACTTTCTGCCCAAAGTGAAAGTGGAGCTGGTGGTACAGGACGAGGATCTCGATGCCTGTCTGGAAGCGATCCAGAATACCGCCCGCACCGGCAAGATTGGTGACGGCAAGATCTTCGTCTGCGAGGTGGAGCGCGTCATTCGTATCCGTACCGGCGAAGAGAACGAAGACGCTATCTGATGTCGTTTTTGCCTCGTTATGTTCAGGAGAGCAAAACAAGTTCTGCTCTGATGTCCCGAAAGCGCATCGTGGCGGTGGCAGGCTTGCTGTCAGTACTCACTGCGTGCAGTACCCGCCCGCCGGCGCAGCCGGAAAATCTGTGCCAGATCTTTCGCGAGAAGCCGGAGTGGCACAAGGCTGCGCTCAAGATGAACGAGAAGTGGGGGACGCCGATTCATGTGGTGATGGCCATGATGTATCAGGAGTCCTCGTACGTACATGATGCCCAGCCGCCGATGCAGTATTTCCTCTTCATCCCGACCGGGCGGGCCAGTTCGGCTTATGGTTATGCTCAGGTCAAAGATGAAACTTGGGCGGATTACCAGCGGGAAACCGGTAACAGCTGGAGTGACCGCGATGACTTTGCTGACGCCATCGATTTTATGGGTTGGTACACTAACAAGGCCCAGCGGCTCAATGGCACCTCCAAGTGGGATGCCTATGGCCAGTACCTCAACTATCACGAAGGGTGGGGTGGCTACCGGCGTGGCAGCTATCGAAGCAAGGGGTGGTTGATGAAGACCTCTCGCAAGGTGGAAGCTCGCGCCCAGCGCTACGGCGCCCAGTACCGTCAATGCAAGGATCAGCTCTCCCGTGGGGGCTGGTTTTGGTAACCAAATCAGGAGTCAGAAATGCCGTTATTGGATAGTTTTACTGTTGACCACACTCGTATGGAAGCGCCAGCGGTGCGTGTGGCCAAAACCATGCAGACCCCGAATAAAGACACCATTACCGTGTTCGACCTGCGTTTCTGCGTACCGAACAAGGAGATCCTCTCCGAGCGCGGTATCCATACCCTCGAGCACCTGTTCGCCGGTTTCATGCGTGATCATCTAAACGGCAACGGTGTAGAGATCATCGACATCTCCCCCATGGGTTGTCGTACCGGCTTCTACATGAGCCTGATCGGCGCGCCGGACGAGGCCCGTGTCGGAGCCGCCTGGCAAGCAGCCATGAGCGATGTGCTGACCGTGCAGGAGCAGGGCAAGATCCCTGAGCTGAACGAGTATCAGTGCGGTACCTATAGCATGCATTCGCTGGAAGAGGCCCATGCCATCGCTCGCCATGTGCTGGAGCGCGGCATCGGCGTTAACCACAACGACGAGCTGGCCCTGCCGGAAGAGAAGCTGAAGAGTCTGTGAGGCTGATGAGCTGTCGCTCATCGGGTAACCTCTCTTCGGGGAATGTTAAAAGAGCCGGTCAGCCATACTGACCGGCTCTTTTTTATTCCGCCCGATCGCGGTTATGGGGATGACTTGCTCCCCTTGCCGACTCTGATTAGGATGATTTTTGACCTGAACCTGTTGGCGGAGGTGTGACGATGAAAGGGGTATTGCTGCGTTGGCTGGCCCGTTACGATGCATGGTGCGAGGAGTGGGGGCTCACTCAGGAGAACCGGCGCTGTTGCACGCCGGTTCGTTATGATGATGCAACCAAAGAGCGAGCTTGCGCTGAAGAGGCTGAGCTCAATCAAAATTGCGGGTCACGGCACCGGTAACGCTGTTGTACTCGAAGCCGAGGCCGTTTCGATAATCCGGGTTGGTCTGGAAGCGGTTGATTGAGTCGCGCAGGATATAGCGGCAGTTGAAGTGTTTCTCGTTGCCTTCATCCTCATCTTGATGGCCTGAACCGACTTGTGTGGATAGATAATCAAACCCTTCTGGGATATTCACAGCGTTGGGAGCTATGGGGGTGACCGTTTGGTCTCCATCAAGCAGGTCATTGAATAGCAATTCACAGTCATCATCATTGTTGACCGATATATGGTTACCTGAGCCCGGCTGATATGGTTTATCGCTTCCCGCACTCCCTTGATCTTCCTTCGAGCCCGTTGGCCAACCATATCGATTGATATCCAATTTGCCTTTACCAAAGCTGCTCAGATTGTAGAGCGCGATTGCTTGTCCCTGCATTTTCACCGCCCATCCAGCATGAGCCAGCTGAACTGCACTGGCAAAGCTGCCTGCGGTCGCCGAGACCGTGCTTTTCAGGGCATCATCCTTGATATTGATAAAGCGGGGCAGGGCGGTGACGGCCAGGATCCCCAGCACTATGATCACCAGCACCAGTTCAATCAGGGTAAAGCCGTTGTTTCTGTTGTTCATCATGTTCAATGACCCATTAAATACCGCAAACAGGTGTGAGTGATATGCAGCTGATAGATACCCATTGCCATCTCGACTTTCCGGTGTTCGACCAGGACAGGGAGGCGCTGCTGGCCCGTTGTCGGGCATTAGGGGTGACGGAGTATATCATTCCTGCCATCGCAGAGGATAACTGGACTCGTGTGATGGCACTGGCAGAGCAACATGACGGCCTCTTTTATGGTCTGGGCATTCATCCCTGGTATGCCGGTGAACAGCGTGAGGGGGTGATGGAACGGCTGCGAACGCTGGTGATGAGCCAGCCTGCCGGGCTGGTGGCCATTGGCGAGTGCGGGCTGGACCTCCGTTCTCACGTGCCGCAGGAGGGGCAGCGTGCGCTGTTTGAGGCTCAGATCCGGCTGGCTGCCGATGTCGGGCTTCCCCTGATGATCCACTCGGTGCGTGCCAATGACACTGTGGCCAAGCTGTTGCGCCGTTTCAAGCCGCCTCGTGGCGGGGTAATCCATGCTTTCAGCGGTTCGTTGCAGCAGGCGGAGGCCTTCTGGCAACTAGGCTTTCGACTCGGGGTGGGCGGGGTAATCAGTTTTGAGCGGGCGAACAAGACGCGAGAGGTATTTCGGGCTATGCCGCTCGAGGCTTTGGTGCTGGAAACCGATTCGCCCGATATGCCGTTACAAGGTGATCAAGGCACCCGGAATACCCCGGAAGCGCTGCCGAAAATAGCAGAAATATTGATGACATTGCGGGAGGAATCATCGGTAGATGTTGCCAAGGTGTTATTTGAAACTGCCCGGCATCTTTTCCATCACGACCTATTGTCATGAAACAAATTCGCAACACTTGATTTAGTTGTCAGGAAAAAAAATGAGCGTAAAAATCGTTTGCTGTCTAATTTTGTGACACTTGGGCATTTTGATAACGATAAAATGTGACCAGCATTCTATTTTATCGGACTTTAATTAGTATAATGCGCTCCCCTTGATTAGTTGGGTTTAATAACAACTCACTAACAAGCCAGGTGCTACTAGAGGAAGATAATAATGAATTTGTTCATGGGTCTGGTAGGGATGGCGACGCTCGTCCTTATCGCGGTGCTGTTCTCCAGCAATCGCAAGGCAATCAACGTACGTACCGTTGTCGGTGCGTTCGCAATTCAAGCCGGTCTGGGGGCGTTTGTACTCTATGTTCCGGTTGGTCGCGATATCCTGGTCGGCGTGTCCGATGCGGTATCCAGCGTGATCAGCTACGGCCAGAACGGGATCGACTTCCTGTTTGGCGGTCTGGTCAGCAACAAGATGTTTGAAGTATTCGGTGGCGGCGGCTTTATCTTTGCCTTCCGTGTTCTGCCGGTCATCATCTTCTTCTCTTCCCTGATTGCCGTGCTCTACTACCTGGGCATCATGCAGATGGTCATCAAGTTGCTGGGCGGCGGCCTGCAGAAAGTGCTGGGCACTTCCCGCACCGAATCCCTCTCTGCAACTGCCAACATCTTCGTCGGTCAGACTGAAGCGCCGCTGGTGGTTCGTCCTTACATCTCCAAGATGACTGACTCCGAGCTGTTCGCCGTCATGTGTGGTGGTCTGGCTTCCGTTGCCGGTTCCGTACTGGCCGGTTATGCCTCCATGGGCGTGAAGATGGAGTACCTGATTGCTGCCTCCTTCATGGCTGCACCGGGTGGTCTGCTGTTCGCCAAGCTGCTGGTTCCCGAGACCGAGACCCCGAACTACGACGAAAGCTCTGCCGATGCCGAGCTGGATGACAAGCCTGCCAACGTCATTGACGCTGCTGCTGCTGGCGCCTCTGCCGGTATGCAACTGGCCCTGAACGTCGGCGCCATGCTGCTGGCATTTATCGGTCTGATCGCCATGATCAACGGCATCTTCTCCGGTGTGGGTGGCTGGTTCGGTTATCCGCAACTCTCTCTGGAACTGCTGCTGGGCTGGATCTTCTCCCCGCTGGCCTTCCTGATCGGTGTGCCCTGGAATGAAGCAGTGGTTGCCGGTTCCTTCATCGGTCAGAAGCTGGTAGTGAACGAGTTCGTGGCTTACCTGAACTTCGCTCCGTACCTGAAAGACGAAGTACTGATCAACGGTGTGGCCATGTCCGATCACACCAAGGCGATCATCTCCTTCGCACTGTGTGGTTTTGCCAACCTCTCCTCTGTTGCCATCCTGCTGGGTGGTCTGGGGTCCATGGCGCCGAACCGCCGCGGCACCATTGCACGCTTTGGTCTGAAAGCCGTACTGGCTGGCTCTCTGTCCAACCTGATGTCTGCCACTATCGCTGGCTTCTTCCTGGCACTGTCCGGCATGTAATCGTCGCCTGACTGACAGGGTATAAACACGAACGCCACGGCACCTGCCGTGGCGTTCGCGTATGGAGCGGTGACAACCGTTTTCCTATCTAAACTAATAATAAAATGAGTCAAATCGGAGGTTATATGAATGAAGTGCTACTGGCGATGGTGGCCGGCTTTATAGTTGGTTTGTTGTTTTCTTTCCTCAAATTGCCGATCCCGGCACCTCCCGTTTTGTCCGGGGTAATGGGGATCGTCGGGGTCTATCTGGGGGGATTGGCCTACTCTTGGATCCTGACTCGTTTCTTTTCGTAAGGCTTTTTTAGACCTGGATTTGCCAGATGTGAGGTACCTCTGAAATTGGCAAATCCGGCTTGCAAACAGGGGGTATCTCGGCTGAAATAGGCGTTGCCAGCAGGGTGCTGGCAATGACTAATACTCGATCAAATCGGGTGTTGGCGGTCAAATGGAATTGATTGGGAAGTCGGGTCAGATGTTGTCTGCCTTTCTCAAGTCTTCATGGAACCAAGTCCGCACTTTTGTAAGAAAGTGACAGGGCTCTTGCCTTATTTACAGTCGCAGTGCCTGCAGGGTGTTTTGAATAGCATCCCGATAGTGCCGGTGCCTTCGCACTGTAATTCCATTCCCGTATAGCTGGGGGATTACTGCCTGTGCATCCATCGCTGGATGGTATGGCGGTGCCCGGTTATCTGGATTAAATCGAGACTTTGGAGAACAGAATGACTGATCTGAAAGTGGCCGCTCAGCGCGCCCTGAACCTGATGGACCTGACCACCCTGAACGATGACGACACCGATCAGAAGGTGATCGACCTGTGCCATAAGGCCAAGTCACCGGCTGGCCTGACTGCCGCCGTCTGCATCTATCCCCGTTTTATCCCTATCGCTCGCAAGACCCTGCGTGAGATCGGCGCTGCCGACGTACGCATTGCGACCGTGACCAACTTCCCGCACGGCAACGACGACATCGAGATCGCCGTGGCCGAGACCCGTGCCGCTGTCGCCTACGGTGCTGATGAAGTGGACGTGGTGTTCCCGTACCGTGCCTTCATGGCCGGCAATGAACAGATCGGTTTTGATCTGGTCAAAGCCTGTAAAGAGGCCTGCGGTGCCAAGGTGCTGCTGAAAGTGATCATCGAAACCGGCGAGCTGAAAGAAGAGGCGCTGATCCGTCGCGCTTCCGAGATCTGTATCGATGCCGGTGCCGACTTCATCAAGACCTCTACCGGTAAGGTGCCGGTCAATGCGACTCCGGAAGCGGCGCGCATCATGATGGAAGTGATCAAGGCCAAGAATCCGAAAGTTGGCTTCAAGCCTGCTGGTGGAGTGAAAGACGCAGCCGTTGCCGGTCAGTATCTGGCCATGGCCGAAGAGATCCTCGGCAAGGACTGGGTATCCGCCCGTACCTTCCGCTTTGGTGCATCCAGCCTGCTGGCCAGTCTGCTGGCCACTCTGGGGCATGGCGACAAGCCGGCCAACACCAGCGGTTACTAATAGGTTGATGAGGGGGCGGACCTGGTCCGCCCTGTTAGCCCCCACCATGCGGTGTGCGGGCAAGGATTCAGGCTTGTGTAACGCCAGCAATGGCGGAGGGAATGAAAGATGTTTTTGCCTCAAGAAATTATTCGCAAGAAGCGCAACGGTGAAGCGCTCAGTACCCAAGAAATTCAATTCTTCGTTCAGGGCATTACCAACAACACCATCGGTGAGGGGCAGATTGCCGCGCTGGCGATGGCGGTCTACTTCAAAGACATGACCATGGATGAGCGGGTTGCTCTGACCTGCGCCATGCGCGACTCCGGCATGGTGCTGACCTGGGATCACCTCAATCTGGGTGGCCCGATTGTCGACAAACACTCCACCGGCGGTGTGGGTGATGTGGTCTCTCTGATGCTTGGCCCGATGGTGGCCGCCTGCGGCGGTTTTGTGCCGATGATCTCCGGCCGTGGCTTGGGCCACACCGGCGGCACCCTCGACAAGCTGGATGCCATTCCCGGCTACCAGACCTCGGTCGACAACGACCGTTTCCTGAAAGTGGTGAAAGAGGCGGGCGTGGCCATCATCGGCCAGACCGGCGATCTTGCCCCTGCTGACAAGCGTATCTATGCAGTACGTGACATTACTGCCACCGTCGAATCCATCGCGATGATCACCGGCTCCATCCTCTCCAAGAAGCTCGCCTCCGGGCTCGAAGCGCTGGTGATGGATGTGAAAGTGGGCTCCGGCGCCTTTATGCCAACCTTCGAAGCCTCCGAAGAGCTGGCCAAGAGCATTGTGGCCGTGGCCAACGGTGCCGGTTGCCGCACCTCTGCGCTCTTGACCGACATGAACCAGGTGCTGGCCTCCAGCGCCGGTAACGCGGTGGAAGTACGTGAAGCGGTGCGCTACCTGACCGGTGAATACCGCAACCCGCGCATCCACGAAGTGACCATGGCGCTGTGCGCCGAGATGCTGATCTCCGCCGGTCTGGCCAGCGACGAGCGCGATGCCCGCACCAAGCTGCAGGCGGTGCTGGATAACGGCAAGGCGGCCGAGATCTTCGGTCGCATGGTGACAGGTCTCGGTGGCCCGGCCGATTTCATGGAGCGTTACGACGCTTACCTGCCCAAGGCAGCCATCGTACGCCCGGTCTTCGCGGCCAACAGCGGCTTCGTGACCGCCATGGATACCCGCGAGCTGGGTCTGGCGGTGGTCGCCATGGGCGGTGGTCGCCGCGCTGCCGGTGACAAACTTGATTATGCGGTCGGTCTGACCGACTTTATCCGCCTGGGTCAAAGCGTTGATGCTGACAAGCCGATCGCGATGATCCACGCTCAGACTGAAGAGCAATATGCTCAGGCTGCCAGCATGGTGCAGGCGGCTGTCCGGATTGGTGGCGAACGGCCGGAGGCACTGCCTGAAGTGTACCGCCGTATCACCCTGGCCGATTTGTAACAAGGGGAAGACCCATGAAACGTACCTTTATTCTGATGATGGACTCTTTCGGTATTGGCGCTGCTGCTGACGCCGACAAGTTCGGAGATGTGGGCGCCAACACCCTTGGCCATATCGCCAAGGCGTGTGCGGCAGGTGAAATTGAAGGCCGTGGCGCCCTCAATCTGCCCAACCTCAACAAGCTGGGTCTGGGCCACGCCTGCGAGCAGGCTTCCGGCTACTTCCCGGAAGGGCTGAAAAAAGATATCGAGGTAGTCGGTGCCTACGGCTTTGCGCAGGAGCTCTCCTCCGGCAAGGATACCCCGTCCGGTCACTGGGAGATCGCTGGTGTGCCCGTGCTGTTCGAGTGGGGCTACTTCAAGGATCACCACAACAGCTTCCCGCAGGAGCTGCTGGACGCCATCGTCGAGAAGGCTGGTCTGCCGGGTTATCTCGGCAACTGCCACGCCTCCGGTACCCAGGTGCTGGACGATCTGGGCGAAGAGCACATGAAGACCGGCAAGCCGATCCTCTACACCTCTGCCGACTCCGTGTTCCAGATTGCCTGCCACGAAGAGACCTACGGCCTCGAGAAGCTCTATGAGCTGTGCCACATCGTGCGCGAGCTGCTGGAGCCCTACAACATCGGCCGCGTGATTGCGCGTCCGTTCGTGGGCAGTGGCAAGGGCAACTTCAAGCGTACCGGCAACCGTCACGACTACTCAGTGCTGCCGCCGGCGCCGACCGTGCTGGATTACATGAAAGATGCGGGCGGTCAGGTTGTCTCCATCGGCAAGATTGCCGACATCTATGCCCAGCAGGGCATCACCAAGCAGGTGAAAGGGACCGGTCTGACCGAGCTGTGGGATCGCACGCTGGAAGAGGTGAAAGCGGCCGGTGACAACACCATCGTCTTCACCAACTTTGTGGACTTCGACTCCTCCTACGGCCACCGCCGTGATGTTGCCGGTTATGCCGGTGCGCTGGAGTATTTCGATTCCCGCCTGCCGGAGCTGTTTGAGCTGCTGCAAGATGGCGACGTGGTGGTGCTGACTGCCGATCACGGCTGTGACCCGACCTGGGGTGGGACCGACCACACCCGCGAATACATTCCGGTGCTGTTCTTCGGCAAGCCGGTCAAGGCCGGCTCCGTCGGTCGTCGCGAGACCTTTGCCGATATCGGCCAGAGCATCGCGGCTTACCACGGCCTGCCGAAACTGGCGTACGGTACCAGCTTCCTGTAATTTACCCGCCCGCCACTTCGGCGGCGGGCAATTTATAAAACAATAAAACTCAACCTAGTGTGAAGGAATCAAGAGAATGGCAACTCCTCATATCAATGCGAAAGATGGCGCCTTTGCTGATACCGTGCTGATGCCGGGCGACCCCCTGCGCGCCAAGTACATCGCTGAAACTTTCCTGGAGAACGTCGAGCAGATCTGCGACGTGCGCAACATGTTCGGTTTCACCGGTACCTACAAGGGCCGTCGTATCTCTGTCATGGGTCACGGCATGGGTATCCCGTCCTGCTCCATCTACGCAAAAGAGCTGATCACCGATTACGGTGTGAAGACCCTGATCCGCGTGGGCTCCTGTGGCGCCGTGCGTGAAGACGTGAAACTGCGTGACGTGGTGATCGGTATGGGTGCCTGCACCGATTCCAAAGTAAACCGTCTGCGCTTCAAAGATCACGACTTCGCTGCCATCGCCGACTTCGACCTGGTTGCCAATGCCGTGCAGGCCGCCAAGAACAAGGGCGTTGCCGTGCGTGTGGGTAACATCTTCTCCGCCGACCTGTTCTACACTCCGGATCCCTCCATGTTCGACGTCATGGAAAAATACGGCATCCTGGGTGTCGAGATGGAAGCCGCCGGTATCTACGGCGTGGCCGCAGAGTACGGTGCCAAGGCGCTGACCATCTGCACCGTCTCCGACCATATCCGTACCGGTGAGCAGACCACCTCTGAAGAGCGTCAGCTGACCTTCAACGACATGATCGAAATCGCACTGGATTCCGTCCTGCTGGGCGACAACTAATCCCGCAGCCTCTGGAACCATGCAAAAACGGCGACCTCTGGTCGCCGTTTCTTTATCCGTTTACTGCGCCGCATCATTGTTGGTTGGCGGCGGGGAGGGTGGAGGACTTCGTTTTTTGTGCTTGCGCACTCGCATATAGTTGCGACGAATGCCATAGGAGATAAGCAGACCTGCCAGCAGCGCAATCAGCAATATCAGCCGCTGTTTCTCCTGAATCGTTTTGAGTCTGGTGTCCTTGTCCGCCAGCATCTGCTGCTCTTCCAGGGTGATGCGCAGGTAGCCCAGTGTCTGATCGCCATCCAGGACCTCCTGTACGAACTGGATCCGCCCCTTGCCTTGTTCCGGCATCGATTTGTTATTGTCACCGATGGGTAGCAGGCTCTCCAGCGGTACGGCCTGTTCCGACTGGGCGAGGGGAATGCCGCGTCCATCATAGAGTGTGACATCGAGGATCTCCGGCTCGGTCGCCAGATCCCGGGCCAGCCGTTCCAGCTCACTGCTGTTCTCCTCCTTGAGCCAGCGCTTCATGTCGCGGGCAGCATAGGCGACCAGTGCCTGGGCGCGGTTGCGTGCTTCGGTGTGCAGCGCAGCCTGGCTCTCTCCCTGCATATGATGGAGAACAACCAGTACCCAGCAGCCGAGCAGCAGGCCGGCTACCAGACTGAGTACACGTTTGATGGGAAGATGACGCTGCAAGCGCGAGACCTCATGCTGACAATGAGTGCCGGATCTTGGCGCTTGCCTGCGCAAAAAGCAATACGCTACTCTGGGTCAGCATTGTTAACCCCCTGATCACCAAGGAAGGCGTATCTCTTATGTTGTTGTCCCGGCTCCCCCCTCTGTTATCCGATTGGCCTGCGTTGTTGTCCGGCTCACCCTGTTGGCAGCTCAACGCCGATGCGTTGCAACCGACAGAGACCCCGCAGGCGGGCGGCTGGTTGGTACTGTTTGGCAAGGGGCTGGGCGCCTCCCATCTGACGCATCTGTCACCACTGTTGGCTGCGCAGGGGCTGGTGGCCACCCTCTATCCTCCCACCGAGGTGACGGAGGTGCCGCTGCTGCTGCTTGGCTGCGATCGCTTCTCTTCCGAGTTGGTGGCCGAGCTCAAGAGCGGTGAGTGGGAGATCGATCTCTGCCACCTGCCGGCACTACCCACCCTGAGCGAACCCGGCCTGTTGGTGATGGACATGGATTCCACCGCGATCCGTATCGAGTGCATCGACGAGATCGCGCGGCTGGCGGGGGTCGGCGATCAGGTGGCGGCGGTAACAGCTGCTGCCATGCAGGGCAAACTGGAGTTCTCCGACAGTCTGCGCAACCGGGTGGCCCTGCTGGCTGGAGCGCCGGTCACCATTCTCGACGAGGTGGCCGCCAACATGCCGTGGATGCCCGGCTTGCAACTGATGGTCGATACCCTCAAAGAGGCTGGCTGGAAGGTGGCCATCGCCTCCGGCGGTTTTACCCGTTTTGCCGGCGAGTTGCAGCAGGCGCTGGGGCTCGATGCTATCTTCGCCAACGAGCTGGCGGTGGAAGGGGGTCAGCTGACTGGCAAGGTGAGCGGGCGCATCGTTGATGCCAGCGTCAAGGCCGAGGTGTTACAGCAGCTTGCTCAGGAGTACGGCATTGCTGCCGCCCAGACCGTGGCCATCGGCGATGGTGCTAACGATCTCAAGATGATGGGCGTGGCAGGTCTTGGGATTGCTATTCATGCCAAGCCGCTGGTGCGGGCGCAGGCTGCGGCCACCCTCAATCATCACGATCTGGAGGGGGTGATCTGCCTGCTGGCGGCGCGCGCCTGCAGCGAACAACGCTGGGACAAGCGCTGACTGTGTTTCAAGGAGGAAACCAATAAAAATGGAATTGTTGCAGCAGTCTCTGTTTATCCCCTGTGGCGCCCATCAACTGCATGTTCGCCACATCAAACCCCGGGTCGCCGTGCATGGCGAGCCGATCCTGATGGTGCACGGCGCCATCGAGAACGGCCGCATCTTTTACACCGAATCGGGCAAGGGGCTGGCCTGTTTTTTGGCCCGCCACGGCTATCAGGTCTATGTGGCTGATTTGCGGGGACGGGGGCTCAGCACTCCGGCCATCGCCGAGCTGGCGGAGCACGGCCAGCACGAGCTAATCACCGAGGACTTGCCCGCCCTGCATCGCTGGATTGCCGAGTGCCATCATGGCTTCAAGGTGCACTGGGTGGCCCACTCCTGGGGCGGTGTCATCATGGCCTCGACCCTGGTGCGCTTCCCCGAGCTGGCGGATCAGGTGGCCAGTCTGCTGTTTTTTGGCACCAAGCGCGGTGTGTCGGTGCACAATCCCGAGCGCTGGCTGAAGGTGGATCTGATCTGGAATCGGCTGGCCCCCTGGCTGGCTCGCCGCCGTGGTTTTCTGGCGGCTCGTACTCTGAAGATCGGTGCTGACGACGAGCCGCTGCGCTATCTGCAGGAGACCATCCCCTGGGTCAAGTGTGGCCCCTGGCGGGATCCTCACGACGGTTTTGCCTATGACGAGGGGGCGGCACGGGTCAACTGGCCGCCACTCTGGATGATCTCTGCCAGAGCCGACAAGGTATTGGGCCATCCGACCGATGTGCGCCGTTTCAGCGACGAGATAGGCTCGGCTGCTCGTCACACCCGCCTGGGGCGTGATAATGGCAACCGGCTTGACTATGACCACATCAATATGCTGACCGCCCCGCAGGCGCAGGAGGATCACTTTCCCCGGATCCTGGAATGGCTGCTCAATCCGCAGGCAGCATGACAAAAAACAGGGCACATAGTGCGCCCGTGTCGATGGGATCAGCGGGGCGGCTGCGTGATGCCGAACCGGAACAGAGTTGCCTGGGTGGTGTCGGTCAGCTCGCCAACCCCCACGACACTCCACAACTCCTCTTCCAGCCGCTTTGCCTTGTGAATGGCGAACTTGGCGATGTAGTCCAGCTCATTGGCAATGAAGTTGGTGTCGGGGCGTCCGGTGCGGGAGATGCCGACCAGCACCGAGTAGAATTCTCCCTGCTGCAGTGCCAGCTCGATGAACTGGCGCTTCTCTTTTAGGTTGCTAAAGCTGCTGGCGAGGCGGCTGGTGAAGATGGGGAGGCCCGCCTTGGTCTGGATGCTGGCAATATAGACCTCATCTTCACGCGGTTTGTCCTCCCGCTCGATGGCTCGCAACGGATTCATCAGCAGCTCCTTGAACAACTCCCCCTGAAACAGCGGATAGAGGTTCTCCTGCTCAGGTTGCTCGGCACAGGCGGTTAACAGTTGTTGCAGGCTGCGCGGAGTGAGTGACTTGCCGATGGCGGCTGGCTTGGGGGCACCCTTCAGTTTGTTGATATAGACCGGTGAGTTGAACAGGTGGTGGGTGTAAATATTGCGCAGGGCTCGCGCCAGTCCGCGATAACGGCGCTGCTCCTGCGCCGCCTTGAGCTTGTTCTGGTTGCTCTCGATCAGCAGGCTGAAGAACTGACGACCGGTATGACGATCGGAATCCCCGTCGATACAGAGGTGCAGCACGGTGCGAGTCATGTTGAGACTAACCAGCCGGTAGGAGAGATGCTGCAGATCCATGCTCTTGGATAACTCCTGCAGACGGGGCAGGGCGATGGTCACCACATCGTTTTTCTCGCCGATAAAGGCATCTTCCAGCTCGACCTGCAGGCCATGGGTAGAAATATCTCGGGTCCAGCCAAGCCATGACTTGCCATTGTGATGGATGGCAACGGCTGTTTTGTGGATATAGCGCAGCTCCTTGCGCAACTGGACATAGTGCAGGGATTCAATCTCGAAGGGGGCAACGCCCAGCTCGTGACCAAAACGTTGCAATTCATTGGCATTATTGCCCAGCTCGCCCTCCGGGCGGAACTCCTCCCGTTGGGACTCCAGACTGATCTCCTGCAGCAGGCCGCAATACCCAATCAGTTTGAGACGTTCGAGTAACAGAATATCCTGCAGTTGCGAATTTTCGACCCCCTGCAACTGCCCTACATCTGCCTCCAGCGATTCACACGCCTCCAGTGAAAACTTGTAGACACGCCAGCTGGGACGTCGGGAGCCCACCTGGAAGAAGAGGGCGGTGAGACCACTCTGGCGCAGCTCTTCAGCAGTGGCAGAGAAGAAATAGATATGGCTGCGTACCGTGTGGGTGAAGCAGTAGATGAGGGTTTCGGTCGTGGTGCCGGGAGCAGGGCAGAGGCGTTTCATCCGTTTTGCTGAGAAGAGTCCCGCCAGGGCATCGCGGTTTTTCTCGTCGCGCCAATACTCCAGCAGGTGCTGGTTGTTCTCGGTGCGCAGTGCTATCTCGAGTGAGGGACAATCTCCTGTGCTGAAGAAGAGCGGCATGCCGGTCATCCGTGGCAGGTAGAACTGCTCATATCCCTTGATGATGGCGGCGGAGAGCAGATAGTCGACGCTGACCCGATAGCGGATCTTGTTGGCTTCGATAAAGTCGCTGAGGAAGGCATCGAAGGCGGGCTGCTCACCGGAGCGTACCAGCCTCAGCCAATACTTCCCTTCCTTGCTCTCTTCACCGAGGATCTGGTAACCGACCGGCTGATGCAGCACCGGATTGGGGTGATCCCGCTCTAGCCCGGTAAAGAAGACCTCGACCTGAGCGCCGGTCTGGTAATTGGGCAAATAGGGGACCGAGACTCTCATGCCGCCGAGGGAAAGATCGGAACTTTTGGCGAACAACTTCTCCCCGTCATGAAGTTTGATGAGCAAGGGCGAGCTAAAGTGCATCCGCTCTTGTCGTCGCCCGTAGTAACTGGCAAAGACGATGGTGTTGACGTCGTATTGCCGGAAGGGGCTGACAGGGGGTTGCAGCAGGCCATCCACCCGGGCGTGGTGATGGTTCTTTTGCCATTGTTGCAGCGCTTCGTAAACGCCAAGGGTATAGGCGTCACGGTAGAGATAGCACTGGGACTGAAACAGTCCGATGGCCTCGGCCGGCATAAAGTGGGTGATACCGTCGAACTCGTGCACCAGGCACTCGTCCTCCAGTTCATCGCGCATGTCGATAACCCTGCGGCAAGGGGAGCATTTGCGATTGAGCTCCATCTTGATCAGAAAACGGCCGTTACTGTTTTCGTCCTGGGTCAGACGGTTGAAGATCTCTTCGAAATCTTTCTCCCGCAGCAGGGGTACAAGTTGTTCAATCAGATGTTGTTGGTGTACTGAATCCATGTGTTCCTGCCACGGAAAGTCACTTTTCCGATTCTGGGTTTGATCTGTCGGTCGCAAACAAGTATATCAAGCAGGAATTCATCCTGTCCCCGAGTTATCAATGGCTAAAAATAAAACTGCTTATGTTTGTTCCGAATGTGGTGCCGACTTCACACGCTGGCAAGGTCAATGCAGCGAGTGCAAGGAGTGGAATACCATCACCGAGGTACGCCTTGGCTCCGTCACTCCCGCAGGCAAGAGTGCCCGTTACACCGGTTATGCCGGCGCGGTCGGCAGTCAGGTACAGACACTGGCAGAGATCGCCACCACCGAAATCCCCCGTTTTACTTCCGGTTTCAAGGAGTTGGATCGGGTGCTTGGTGGCGGTGTGGTGCCCGGCTCGGCGATTCTGATCGGTGGTAACCCGGGGGCGGGTAAATCGACCCTGCTGCTGCAGACCATGTGTGGTCTGGCAGAGCGGATGAAAACTCTCTATGTCACCGGTGAGGAGTCGCTCCAGCAGGTGGCAATGCGGGCCAACCGCCTTGGTTTGCCTACCGACAAGCTACGGATGCTCTCCGAGACCAGCGTTGAGCAGATCTGCCTGATTGCCCAGCAGGAGCAGCCGCAGATCATGGTGATCGACTCCATTCAGGTGATGCATGTGGCGGATGTCCAATCTTCTCCCGGTTCGGTCTCACAGGTGCGTGAGGCAGCAGCGTTACTGACCCGTTACGCCAAGCAGAACCATGTGGCCATCTTCATGGTGGGTCATGTGACCAAGGATGGCAGTCTGGCTGGCCCCAAGGTACTGGAACACTGCATCGACTGCTCTGTGCTGCTTGACGGTGGCCATGACTCCCGTTTTCGGACTCTGCGCTCTCACAAGAACCGCTTCGGTGCGGTCAACGAGCTGGGGGTCTTTGCCATGACTGAACAGGGGATGCGCGAGGTGAGCAACCCATCTGCCATCTTCCTCAGTCGCGGTCAGGAGCAGGCGCCCGGCTCCATCGTCATGGTGATCTGGGAGGGTACCCGACCTCTACTGGTTGAGTTGCAGGCGCTGGTTGACTACTCCCAGCTCTCCAACCCTCGCCGGGTGGCGGTGGGGATGGATCACAACCGACTCGCCATGTTGCTGGCTGTGCTGCACCGTCACGGTGGGCTGCAGATGGCGGATCAGGATGTCTTCATCAACGTGGTTGGCGGGGTCAAGGTCGAGGAAACCAGTGCGGATTTGGCGCTGTTGCTGGCGATGGTCTCCAGCTTCCGGGATCAGGCGTTGCCCAAGGATCTGGTGGTGTTCGGCGAAGTGGGGCTCTCAGGGGAGATCCGTCCTGTCCCCTCTGGTCAGGAGCGGCTGCAGGAGGCGGCCAAGCATGGTTTCCGCCGTGCCATCGTGCCGCACGCCAATGCCCCCAAGCATCCTATCGAAGGGATGGAAGTGGTGCCGGTCAAGAAGCTGTCTGAGGCACTCGAGGCACTGTAATTCTCTTGCATTCCAGTCAAGACAACAGAACAACAAAAAAGAGCACCTCGGCGCTCTTTTTTGTTGTTCTGGAGCTAGCCATCAGGGCTGGCTATGTTCCAGATGCTCGCTCAGCAATTGTTCCAGCTCGCGGTGGAGCAGCTCTTCGTCGCCGACGTTGAGCTCGATCATCCGCTTGAGGTGGGTGGCGCTGTCGATATCGATGTGGTGGCAGTAGAACCCCAGCTTCTTGCTGGCTTCATGGGTCAGCTCGACCTGCATCTTGATCTCGATATCGCTGCCACTCAGGACAAAACTGAGCTGGTACTCCTTGTTGTCACGGCTCTCCCAGTCGTCTGGGCGGATCAGCAGGGCTCCCTGCAAGGAGATGTCGACAAGCTGAGTTTGCCACTTGTGCTCCCCCTGGGTGAGGTCGGCCGTGGTCAAATAGAGGATCCGTGCAAAACGGCGGCGCTCAGACATGATCATCTCCTAGTTTGCAATCTGCTGGACACAAGGAATCATTGCACTGAGTGTAATGCACCTTGGCTGCCAGTAGCTTGAACTTGCTCCAAAAATAGCGATCAGGCTTGCTGGGCACTGAGAAACTCCACCACATGGAGTGCCTTTACCAGACGATCTTCCTGTTTGAAGCGATCTTCCAGTACCGGGCCCAATTCGTTGAGGTCATCATCAAGCAGTAGCAGTTGGGCCTCATCGGCATCGCTGTATTTGTCATTGAATTCGAGGGCAAACTCGGTAGTAGCACGAATATGGGGGTAAATCCGTTTGGCGAGTTCCAGTGTTTCACCACTGGCCTGTTCGAAAGCGGTGACGACGTGGTGGTAGATCTCGAAATGGCCCGCGCTGACATAGTCGACCAAGCGGTCGCAGAAGTGCTGCAACTCTTCCTGTTTGGGCAGGCTGCGCTGTTTGGTTCGAGCCGGGGTGAGGCCCGCCAGTCGCATATATTCAACCAGCAACGCCTGTCGGGCGTCCAGCCAGTCATCGATTGCCTTATGCTTGCCTGCCAGCGCCTGCTTGGTCTGTTCCAGTTTTGTCAACATAATCCCTCCATGGGGCAAAGGCTTGGCGTTTGATAGGGCTTCCGAGCCGTTTGAGCGGTGACACTACCTATAACTATGGAAAATCTGACCAAGCGTCAATAGGCTTGCCGGGATATTGTTAAGCGGGGAAGAAATAAGCGGACGGTGGAGCTTGCCGCAAGCAGGTTTCGGGCCCGCTCGCTCTTCTGCTGGCACGGAATGTGATTATTTCCGCAGATCTTGATGAAAACCCCAGCGTTTAACCCGTATGCCTCGATAAAGGCTTTGCCTGTGCGTTTTTTTTTGCATAGAGTGACCCAGCGCTAAATGCCCGATCATAAAGGAAATGTTATGAACAAAGCTCAACTTGTCGATGCGATTGCCGCCAAAGCAGATCTGAGCAAAGCTCAGGCCAAAGTGGCTCTGGAAGAGATCATCAATGGTATTACCCAGAGCTTGAAAGAAGGCGATGCTGTGCAACTGGTCGGTTTTGGCACCTTCAAGGTCACCCACCGTGCAGCCCGCACCGGTCGTAACCCGCAAACTGGTAAAGAGATCCAGATTGCTGCTGCCAACGTGCCTTCATTTGTGGCTGGCAAGGCACTGAAAGACGCCGTCAAGTAAGTCCGAAAGTCTGTTTTGTCCAATGCCAGTCAGCTTGCTGACTGGCATTGTTTTTATGGGGTTTTCCCATCCTTCCGGTTAGCGCTCCCTTGCTTTTCCTGTTGTACCAGTTCCTTTGTCAACCTTGTTGAGTCTGAGGCCTTATGCCGTCTGCGGAGTGGATGGCAGCGGCCAGATCCGCTCATAGGCCCAGGTAAAGAGCATGATGTAGACGAGATAGAAGGCGACGAAGCCGAGATCCAGCATCAGGGCGTCCCATACATCCAAATCGAGCCAGAACATGACGCAGGGTAGGGAGAGCATCATAAAGCTCGCCTCATAGCCAAACGCGTGCAGGAAGCGGTCCAGTGGTTGCTTGTTGGTGCGCCCGCAAAGTTTGAGCAACCCCTTGTCGAACAACAGGTTCCAGCCATAGGTCTAGGCGGTGGCGACGATGGAGAAGAAGATGGCCAGCGAACCGACCTCGGCGACGCCCTGACCGAACAGCTGGCTGATCAGGGGGGCGACCAGTGCCAGCCCGATGCCTTCGTAGAGCACCAGATAGCGAAGTCGATCAGGGGTGGTGCGTAGTTGGGTACTACTCATGGGTGATGTGCCTCCTGTGGGAGGCGCATTCTAATCAGGGAGTGGTTAAAAGAGAAGCATCGGCCCGTCATGACTGATGTTGAGGGGCATGATTATGCCCCCTCATTTGCGATACTTCTCTATTGCCAATTTGGGCGTTAGCCCTGAGTGGTCAAGTCTGCGACTCAGGCGTCGGTTGGCGTGACCCGGGTCAGCATGGCAAAGCCCTCTTCCACTTGGGTGAGCTGTACCTTGACCTCTCCCAACTCGGCGAGCGAGGCAACATGGGTGCCACCACAGGGAATGGTCACCTCATGGCCTTCCAGCATGCAGTGCCAGTAACGGGAATCGATGATCGCCTCGCCAGCACGGCTGCGGCGGATTTCTCCTCCGGCTGCAATCCAGTCGGCCAGCTGCTGGTTGACCTTCTCTTCAATCAGCGCCAGATCTGCTAGCAGAGCCTCGCTGTTGACCCCTTTCTTGCGCAGGCTCTTGCCGATTCGGTACTGCTCTCGCGAACCGCAAGGCTCGACCCGCGAGCTTTGAATAGCAAGACGATCGAAGTCAGGCTGGCTCAGTGCATCGCGCTCGCTTACCTCCTTGCGCCAGTAGGAGATGAGTACCCGGTTGAGGGCCATCGCGGCCAGATGGCAGCCGCTATGGCCCAGACTCAGGGCGTGGCGGGCCGCTCTATCGACCTGCAACTCGACCCGACTGCCGACAGGCAAGTTGTGCTCGCCCGCCAAGGGGTGTACCACCACGAACTGCCATCCCTCTGCCCCCCGTTTTACCGGAATATCGGCGTCGACGAACAGCTCGCCATCCGGGCTGATAGCCCCCATCCGGCAAGGGCCAATGGCGGCTTCGCCCCCTTCCCAGCGAGCATGGCCCACGTCCCCCGGCTGATCGGGCCAGAGGTGGCTCTGTGGATGAAAGGGGGTGAGGTCGGTGACCAGCAGCGTGGTTTCACCGCGCTGGCAGCAGACCACGCTGGCCTGCTCCTGATGATGGCCCAGCACGAAGCTGACTCGGGTATGTTCCATGGCAAGGCTCCCGCAACGATAGATGAGAAGAGAAAGCGGCAGCATACGCCAAAGTGCGAAGAGGCTCATTAACCAGTGTTAATGAGCCTCCTGTTTGGTGACTGGTTGCTAGATCATGGCAACCAGCAGATAGGCGTTGAGGCCAATCACCAACGCAACGATAAGGCGGCCGATGGCTTGTGTGACCGGATGGTTGCGATGTTGCCCCATCAGCGCCCGATCGCCGGTCAGCATCAACAGCGGGATCAGGGCCAGCGCGATGCCAAAGCTCAGGATCACCTGACTCAACACCAGAATTTCGGTGGTGTTGAGCCCCATGGCGATTACCACGAAGGCGGGAGCCATGGTGATGGCGCGACGCTGCCAGAGTGGGATGGTAAAGCGGACAAAGCCCTGCATAACCACTTGCCCGGCCAGGGTGCCCACCACGGTAGAGCTGATGCCGGAGGCGACCAGCGAGAGGCCAAACAGGGTGGCTGCTGCCTGACCCAGCAGCGGAGTGAGGGTCTGATAAGCGGATTCCAGCTCCGCTACCTGCTGGTGGCCCGAGCTGTGGAACGCGGCGGCCGCCATCGCCATCATCGCCAGATTGACGAAGCCGGCGATAGTCATGGCAATCGCCACATCGACCTGGGTGGTGTGCAGCCGCTGGCTGACCGAGCCCTGATCCTGGGTGTGCTGGGTCAGCGCCGAGTGCAGGTAGATAACATGGGGCATCACGGTGGCACCGAGCACACCGGCGGCCAGATAGACGGCATCGCTGTTGGGCAGACCGGGGAAGAGGGCGCCCTCCAGCAGGCTGGGCAGATGGGGGCGGGAGAAGATCAGCTCGACGATGTAGGCCGCCGCGACGAACAGCAACAGACTACCGACCACGAACTCCAGTGGTTTCTGACCACGGGATTGCAACATCAGGATCCCCCAGGTCACCACGGCGGTGATACAGGCTCCTTCAAGCAAGGTCACGCCAAGCAGCAGCTTGAAGCCGACGGCGGCGCCGATAAATTCGGCCAGATCGGTGGCCATGGCGATGATCTCTGCCTGCACCCAGTAGGCCCAGACCGCCGGTTTTGGCAGTCGGTCACGGATATGTTCCGCCAGATTCTTGCCGGTGACGATGCCGAGCTTGGCCGAGAGGGTCTGCACCACCATGGCCATCAGGTTGGCCCATACCACCACCCAGAGCAACTGGTAGCCAAAGGTAGAGCCCGCCTGAATATTGGTGGCGAAGTTGCCCGGGTCGATATAGCCGATGGCGGCGATAAAGGCTGGCCCGAGCAGGGTTAGTTTGAATTTGCGGGCTGGAATCGTAGTTGTCAGTGCGGGTTGCATGGCATCACCCTCCATAAGGATATGGAGAGAGAATAGATCCAAATGATAATCATTATCAATTGTTGTTTCTGATGATTTCCATCGGGAAAAACATTTAAGGCAGTCAGTTGCAGTGAGGGATGTGATTTCGTACAATACGCCGCCCTAGAAAAGCAGCGACTAAACACCTTTATGTTCCTTGCCTCCGAGGTCTGGCTGCACCTGGGCGGAGGCTGAATTAATCCGTAAGGAGCTAAAATGCGTCATTACGAAATCGTCTTCATGGTTCATCCGGACCAGAGCGAGCAAGTTCCCGGCATGATCGAGCGTTACACCGGCGCCATCACCACCTCCGGTGGTACCATTCATCGCCTGGAAGATTGGGGCCGTCGTCAGCTGGCTTACCCGATCGACAAACTGCACAAAGCCCACTACGTTCTGATGAACGTAGAAGCAGAGCAAGCCGTTATCGATGAGCTGGAAACCAACTTCCGCTTCAACGATGCCGTTATCCGCAACATGATCATGCGCACCAAGCACGCCGTGACTGAAGTTTCTCCGATGGCCAAGGCCAAAGAAGAGCGCTTCACCCGTCGTGACGACGAGCGCCGCGAAGAAGCTACTGAAGCTGCTTCCGAAGAGTAATTCTGGATCACTGACTAGAGGATAAAGGCCATGGCACGTTATTTCCGTCGTCGTAAGTTCTGCCGCTTCACCGCCGAGAACGTTACCGAGATCGACTACAAAGATATCGTTACTCTGAAAAACTACATCACTGAATCTGGCAAGATCGTACCGAGCCGTATCACCGGTACCCGCGCCAAGTATCAGCGTCAGCTGGCACGCGCCATCAAGCGTGCTCGTTACCTGGCTCTGCTGCCGTACACCGATCTGCACAACAAGTAAGAATCGGCCCGGCACTTAAGCCTAACTCAACGAAATTTATAGAGGAAAGGTAATGCAAGTTATCCTGCTCGACAAAATCGCCAAACTGGGCGGTCTGGGTGACCAAGTTTCCGTGAAATCTGGTTATGCCCGTAACTACCTGATCCCGCAAGGCAAAGCTGTTATGGCCACCAAGGCCAACATCGAAGCTTTCGGTGCTCGTCGCGCTGAGCTGGAAGCCAAACTGGCTGCCAACAAAGCTGCTGCTGAAGAGCGTGCTGCCAAGCTGGCCGAACTGGCTACCGTGGTTATCGCTTCCAAGTCTGGTGACGAAGGCAAGCTGTTCGGTTCCATCGGTACCCGTGACGTGGCTGAAGCCATCACTGCTGCCGGCGTAGCCGTTGCCAAGAGCGAAGTCCGCATGGGCAACGTTCTGCGTAACACCGGTGACTACGAAGTTGCTGTTCAGCTGCACGCTGACGTTAAAGCAACCGTACAGATCCAGGTTGTTGCCCTGTAATAGCGATTCGCTTTTGCAGAGAAAACCCGCGCACTTGCGCGGGTTTTTTATTTTCCGGCCCGGGGGTAGAGTGAAGGTCTGTTCCACTGGAGGAGATCCCTATGGCTTGGGTAGAAGGTCGCGTCATCGAACGCATCGAATGGACACCCACCCTGTTCTCCCTGCGGGTAGCGGCCGAGCTGGCCCCTTACAAGGCAGGCCAATTCACCAAGCTGGCCCTCGAGCAGGGCGATCGCCGCATTCAGCGCGCCTACTCCTTCGTCAATCCCCCCTCTGCGCCATACCACGAGTTCTATCTGGTCGAGATCCCGAGCGGTGAGCTGACTCCCTCGCTCGGCTCGCTGCAAGCGGGCGATACCTTGCTGGTGCAATCCCAGGCCACCGGCTTTCTGACGCTGGATGAGGTGCCCGCCGGGCGCGATCTCTGGCTGCTCTCGACCGGTACTGCTATCGGCCCCTTCCTCTCCATGCTGGCCGATGGGGAAGCCTTCAACCGCTTCGACAATCTGGTGCTGGTGCACGGGGTACGTAAAGGCGAGGAGCTGAGTTATCAGGATTTGATTGCGAGCTTTGCCGAGCAATATGGCGAGCGCTTCCGCTATGTCCCCTTTGTCAGTCGCGAGCCCTGGCCCGATGCAATGGCAGGGCGGATCCCGGCGGCGATTGCCAATGGTCAGCTGCAGGATCGAGTGGGGTTGGAGTTCTCCCCCGAGCTGAGTCAGGTGCTGATCTGCGGCAATCCGGAGATGGTGAAAGAGACCCAGCAGACCTTGCTGGCGCAGGGGTTGGCCAAGAATCTGCGGCGGGCGCCTGGCAATATCAGTGCGGAGAATTATTGGTAAAACAATCAGCACAGGGGCGCAAGGCCCCTGCTGCATAAGCAAAGGCGGCAGTCAGTTTTTCTTGCCGTTACCCTTGTTTTTATCCTTCTGTTTGTCGTGACCTTGTCCCGGGTTATTGCCGCTGTGGATGCTGCGGTTGTAGTGATCCCGGTACTTGCCATCCATCTTGTCGCAGTTGAGTTTGATCCGGCTGTCGCCAATGCCAAGATCCAGACAGTTGTCCTGCCACCAGTCGTACTCCTTGTCATCCCAGTCGAGATTGATCTTGATGTCATCACCGGAGATCTTGATGCCATCGCTATTTTTGCTTGGCGGTGCCGCAACCGCGATGCCGTGCGCCATGAGCAGGGAAAGCAGCAGGGCGCCGCGCCGGATAACGGGGTTGTGTTTAGCTTGGGTCATCGCAAGGGTACTCCTGTTGTTACTGGTCGCTCTGCGAGTTGGCTGGGAGCTGGTTGGTTTTCGGTGGCTGGTTGCGATTCTCTTCATCTTCCAGATTGAATTTGACCGCCTTGCAGTCGACGGAGGAGGTCTCCCCGATATCCAGAGTGAGGCAGTCGTTCTGGGTCCAGCCGAACTGTTTGTCATCCCAGTCCAGATTGAATTTAAGCTCATCGACGGAAAATTCGGTGCCACCGCTCTCTGGATATTGCTGTGTCGCAGCGGCGCCGCCGGTAACCAGAAGAAGGGAGAGTAGCAAGGTGGTCGTACTGTTCATGATGGCCTCGGATAATTGCAACGGTGGATGAGTGTACGGATCTGGGCTGAACCCGGGCGGAATCACACCTCATCTCACCAGATGATCAAGTCAGGGAGGAATTGTATCGCTTTTCTGCTGCCGATTTGTCCGTTTTGGTCGCACTCTGGGCAGCTGGTTGCCAATCTGAAGGAATTCAGTCATTTGCCCTTCTCTGTGCGAGTCTGGCGACTATAATCGGCAGCCAACTTTTCCTGCACAGCACCCCCCTTCATCATGACCACACAGGACTCCTCCACATTGCGCTACCCCAAGGGGTGGTTTGCTCTGACGACGGTATACAGTTTCACCGGGTTGGCTATTCTGGCCTCCATTATCTTCTCCCTGCTGCTGTTCCTCTCCATCGATGACAACCCGCTGATGAAGTGGCTGTTCGGCGGCTTGGCCATCATCTTCGAGCTGGGCAAGTTTTATGTCTGGTACGAGTACGGCGAGCGCAAGGCGCGGCGGGATCTGAGTGGCGCTTTCTGGTCGCTGTTGTTCTACAGCGTGCTGGCGGCCATCTCCATCGGCGGTAGTATTGGTGGCATCAACAGCGCCACCAATACGGTACTGAGCCAGCAGGCGCGCCACGAACGGGAACTGGCCCGTTTCGACGAGCAGATCGCCAGCATCGAGCGGCAGATCCAGCTCAACGAGGAGGCGGCCCGCAAATATATCGAGCTGGAGCGGATCTCCAGTGGCGTCTCCTCGTTGCAGCACGCCAATACCAAGCTGCGCTTGCAGCAGGATGAGCTGCGTCAGCAGCGCGATGCCAAGCCGGTCAACGAACAATCCTCCATGTTGGGGCTGATGAGCAGTCTGGCGGACGGGGTGGGGATGAGCATCAGTCAGGTGCAGTTCCTGCTGGTCTGCTTCCTCTCGGTGTTGCTCGACGTGTTCGGCGCCTTTTTCGTCAGTCTGATCGGCGAGGAAAACCGCTTTCGCCGGATGTGGCGCTGGCAGCAGGAGCAAGCTCGCAGAGAGGCGCAGGCAGCGTTGGCGATGGCTGCCCAGCCCGAGCCCATCATGCCCCCCGAGCCCGCCCCCGAGGTGCTGGCGCAGGTGCGCGGTGCGCTGGTGAGCGGTGAGCTCAAGTGCAGCAAGCGCTCGGTGGCACAGGCGTTGTCACTCTCGCTGGAGGAGGTGGATCGAGTGTTCCACCATCTGCTGTCGCAAGGGGTGTTGGGGCAGGGGAGCAATCGCCACTACTACCTCAATCCGGCGCTGGAGCAGCAAGCCGGATAGTGAGAAGGCCACCGAAACTCGGTGGCCTTTTTCGTTATCGAGTGGCTGTGGCACTCAGTGAGTCAGCACCATCATCAGGCTGAGGAAGGCGGCCAGTCCGCCACCGATGCCGATGATCCAGTAAAACCCCTTGGCCCCCTGTTTGAGCGGGATGCGGAAGTAGAGCAGAAATGCCCACCACCCCAGTGCCAGCAACAGAGGAATAAGAAACATTCGAGCCATGGTGTCCTCGCTGTTATTCTGTTGACCCTTGATCAATCAACAGGATGGATTGTGCAATGACGCAACTACAGATTACCGCATTCGGTGACCCCTCGGTACTCAAGCTCAACCCTTCCCTCGATAAGGTGCCAGCCGATGGCGAAGTGCGGGTGCGCATCTGCTTTGCGGGGGTGAACCCCATCGATGCCAAAACTCGCGCCGGTCTTGGCTGGGCGGCGGCCCAGAACAAGGACAAGCTGCCCTGGACACCGGGTTATGACGTCTCCGGCGTGGTAGAGAAGGTGGGCCCCGGCGTGACCTCGCTGGTCGAGGGGGATCGGGTGTGCGGCATGGTCGGTTTTCCCCTTACCGCAGGTGGCTACGGGGAGTCTGTGGTGGCAAGCGAGAGCGAGCTGGTCAAGCTCGACGGGGTGAGCCTGCAGCAGGGGGCGGTGCTGCCGTTGGCCGGTCTCACCGCCTGGCAGGGGCTGCTTGAGCACGGCGGCCTCCAGAGCGGTCAGCGGGTCTTGATCCTTGCCGGTGCCGGTGGTGTCGGCCATCTGGCGGTGCAGTTTGCCAGCGCCTATGGCGCCGAGGTGGTGGCTACCGCCAGCCCCGACAACCATGGCTTCCTGCACGCTCTGGGGGCGCGCTGGATGGTGGATTACCACGACGCAAACTGGCCAGCAGCTGTGGTGGCAGAGGCCGGCCAGGTCGATCTGGTGCTGGATCTGGTAGGCGGCGAGAGCGGCAAGGCGGCGTTGGCCTGTGTCAAGCCGGGTGGCCGCTTGGTGACTGTGCCCACCATTACCGCCCAGCAGATCAAGGATGCTGGGGCTGCGGCGGGTATCGAGGTGGTCGGCATGCTGGTTCACCCCGACCAGAAGCAGCTGGGTCAGATGTTGATGCTGCTGCGTCAGGGGGAGGTGAAGGTCACCCTCGCCGGTGAATTCCCCCTGGCCGAGGGGGCGCTGGCCCATCAGGCCATCGAAGGGGGCCATGTACGCGGCAAGCTGCTGCTGCGGATGCCTGCGGCCGACGGCTATCCCGGATGAGCGAGATGATGGAGATGGCACATGGTGTGGCTGTTATTGAGCGCCTCGCGTCCTTGCCTGGGGGGTGGGGACGCGCATCATGAATGAGTTAATGGAGATGGGGCTGGGGTGGCTCTTTTTGAGCGCCTTTACCTCAGCCACTCTGTTGCCCGGCAGCTCGGAAGTGCTGCTGGGGGCCATGGCGGCGAAAGGGGAGTGGAGCATGGCGAGCCTGCTGCTGTGGGCGACGCTCGGCAACACCCTCGGCTCCATGACCACCTGGTGGCTTGGCTGGCTCGCCACCTTCAAGAAAAAACCGGAAGATTTTCAAGGCCGTGGGGAACAAAAAGCCTTAGGCTGGCTCAAACAACATGGTCACTGGTGTCTGCTGCTTGCCTGGACGCCGGTGGTCGGTGATGGTCTCTGTCTGTTGGCCGGTTGGCTGCGCCTCTCCTTCTGGCGCTCTCTCATTTTGATCGGGCTCGGCAAATTGTTCCGTTATGCCCTGGTTTTTCTGCTGGCCAGTCACATTTTCTAGCCTGTTTTTGTCACTCACGAGGTCACTGTGAACAAAGTCATACCTTTAACGATTCTGCTGGGCTTCACCCTGCCGGTGCTGGCGGCACCGACCCTGATCGCCGAACAGGGCAAGGAGGAGGGCAAGCTCGCCATCCCCTATCAGATGTACAAGCTGGACAACGGCCTGACTGTGATCCTGGCCCCCGACCGCTCCGATCCGCTGGTGCACCTCGATGTGACTTATCACGTCGGCTCATCCCGCGAGACGGTCGGCAAGTCCGGTTTTGCCCACTTCTTCGAACACATGATGTTCCAGGGCTCGAAACACGTTGGTGATCAGGAGCATATGCGGATCATCAACGAAGCCGGTGGCGACATGAACGGCACCACCAACAAGGATCGCACCAACTACTACGAGACCGTGCCTGCCAACCAGCTGGAAAAAGTGCTCTGGCTGGAGGCGGACCGGATGGGCTTCCTGCTCGATGCGGTGAGCCAGAAGAAGTTCGAGATCCAGCGCGCCACCGTCAAGAACGAGCGGGCCCAGCGGGTCGATAACCAGCCGTACGGGCTGGTGAGCGAGAAGGTGGGGGAGGCGCTCTATCCGCGTACTCACCCCTACTCCTGGCAGCCTATCGGTTACGTGGAAGATCTCGACCGGGTCGATGTGAACGACCTCAAGCAGTTCTTCCTGCGTTGGTATGGTCCCAACAACGCCACCCTGACTCTGGGCGGCGACTTTGACAGCAAGCAGGCTCTCGAGTGGATCGAGAAGTACTTCGGCTCCATCCCGCGCGGCCCGGACGTGGCCGAGCCGACGCCAAAGCCGGTGACCCTGCCCGAGACCCGCTACGTGACGCTACAGGACAAGGTACACCTGCCGCTGCTCTATATCAGCTACCCCACCGTCTCTCTTGGCGATCCGCAGGAGCCGGCACTCGACATGTTTGCCGACGTACTCGGCGGTTCCGCTAGCTCCATGCTCTACCAGTCGCTGGTGAAAACCGGCAAGGCGATCGATGTGGGGGCGTCCCACTATTGCGAAGAGCTGGCCTGTACCCTGACCGTCTACGCCTATCCCAACCCGTCGCAGGATGGCAGCCTCAAGACCCTCAAGGGGGAGGTGGACAAGGTGATCGGCGAGTTCGCCCAGCGCGGCCTCAAGCCGGAAGATCTGGAGAAGGCGATCGCCAAGTACCGCGCCTCCGCCATCTGGGGTCTGGACAGCGTCTCCGGCAAGGTGAGCCAGCTCGCCATGGGTCAGGTGTTTGCCCAGGATCCCAACTATGTGTTCAAGACTCTCGATGCCATCGGCAAGGTGACACCTGAGCAGGTGAAGGCCGCCTACGACAAGTTCATCGCCGGCAAGCCGGCGGTGGTGCTGAGCGTGGTGCCCAAGGGCAAGACCGAGTGGCAGGTTGCCACCCCGAACTTTACCCCCGCCAAGCGCGAGCTGCCGGATTACAGCAAGCATGACGAGGCGCTGGCCGAACGACCGGTAAAAGACAATTTCGATCGCAGCGTGCAACCCAAGGCGAGCGAGGCGGTGAGCGTCAAGGTGCCCGCCATCTGGCACGGCAAGCTCGACAAGAACATCGAGATCATCGGCACCAAGAGTGACGAGATCCCCGCCGTCTCCATCATGATTGCCCTGCCGGGCGGCATTCGTGCCGAAGATAAGGGGCAACTTGGGCTGGCCAATCTGACTGCCGCCATGATGGGGCAGGGCACGGTGCGCCTGACCGAGGCTCAGCTGAGCGACGAGCTGCAAAAGCTGGGCTCAAGCATTGATGTCTCCAGCGCCCAGTACAACAACCTCATCACCGTCAGCTCGCTGGCGGACAAGTTGCCCCAGACCATGGCGCTGGTGCGCGAGGTGCTGGAGCGCCCGGGCATGCGGGAGGCGGACTTCGAGCGGGTCAAGGCGCAGCTGCTGCAAGGGATGCAACAGGCCCAGCAGCAGCCCGAGTGGCTGGCCGGGCAGGCGTTCCGCGGACTGGTCTACGGCAAGCAGAACCGCCTCGGGCAACCTACCGACGGGGTACCGGCCGATGTGGCCAAGCTGACCCTGGCGGACGTGAAGCACTTCTATCAGGCCTACTACAACCCCACCAACGCCAAAGTGGTTGTGGTCGGTGATGTGGACCAGAAGCAGATCGAGGAGCAACTTGGCTTCCTGACCGAGTGGAAGGGGGCAACGCCAACCCTGGGGGATCTCAAGCTCAAGGGTGAGCAGGCCAAGCCGGGCATCTATCTGGTCGACAAGCCGGGGGCGCCCCAGTCGGTGATCCGCATCGGTCGTCGCGCCATGCCGTTTGATACCACGGGGGATTACTTCACCGCTGGGCTGATGAACTTCAACCTGGGTGGTAACTTCAACAGCCGCATCAATCTCAACCTGCGGGAAGACAAGGGCTACACCTACGGCGCCAGCTCGGGCTTCTCCGCCAACCGCGAGGTGGGCACCTTCGCCACCGGTGCCAATGTGCGGGCCGATGCAACCGTGGATGCCATCCGCCAGTTCCTCAAGGAGATGGACAACTACCGCAAGAGCGGCCCGACACCGGTGGAGCTGGCCTATATGCGCAGCGCGGTCTCCCAGCAGGATGCCCTCTCTTACGAGACCTTGGGCCAGAAGGCGGGCTTCCTGCTGCAGATGGTGATGTATGACCTGAAACCGGACTATGTGCAGGCCCAGAACAACCTGATCAAGACGGTGTCTCCCGAGGCGCTGAAGGCCAGTGCCGCCCGTTGGCTCAATCCGGCCGATATGGTGATCGTGGTGGTGGGAGACAAGCAAAAGCTTGAAAAACCCCTGAAGGAGCTTCATCTTCCCATCTATCCGCTGCAGTTGCCGTAACTGACGCTTTATAAAAATCAAGAGCCGCCCCGGATGGGGCGGCCTCACATGAGCCGTGAATATGACTACAACAAGCTTGTCGCTCACCGAGTTGCTGAATGCGTTGGGATCACCGGAGCGCCTGACCGCGCTCAAGGGGATCCGGCGCGGGATCGAACGTGAATGCCTGCGCATCACGCCGGATGGCCGACTCGCCCAGAGTGACCATCCCCGGGAGCTGGGCTCGGCCCTGACCCATCCCAATATCACCACCGACTACTCGGAGAGCCTGCTGGAGTTCATCACCCCGGCCACCGACTCCATCGATAGCCTGATGGAGCAGCTCGGCGATATCCATCACCATGTGATTCAGAATCTGGGTGACGAGCGGATTTGGCCGCTCTCCATGCCCTGCTTCGTCGGTGGGGAAGAGAGCATCCGGCTGGCCCAGTACGGCAGCTCCAATATCGGCAAAATGAAGACCCTCTACCGTCAGGGTTTGAAGAACCGCTACGGCAGCCTGATGCAGGTGATCGCTGGGGTGCACTTCAACTTCTCCATGCCCGACAGCTTCTGGAGCGAGTGGCAGGATCTGGAGTGCGTCGGTTGTTGCAGCCAGCGCTTTATCTCCGACAAGTACATGGGGCTTATTCGCAACGTCTACCGCTTCGGCTGGCTAGTGCCCTATCTGTTTGGCGCCTCCCCTGCCATCTGCGAATCCTTCCTCAAAGGGCGCAAGAGCAACCTGCCGTTCGAGAAGACCGGCAAGGGTACCCTCTATCTGCCTTACGCCACCGCGCTGCGTCTCTCTGATCTTGGCTATACCAACAGCGCCCAGGCTGGGCTCAAGATCAGCCACGACAATCTGCCGGCCTATGTCAGCAGTCTGCGCCGCGCCATCAACACCCACAATCCCGACTTTGCCAAGATCGGGGTCAAGGTGGATGGGGAGTATCGTCAGCTTAACGACAACGTGTTGCAGCTGGAGAATGAGCTCTACGCCCCAATCCGCCCCAAGCGCACCCCGCGCAGCGGCGAGAAGCCCTCGGATGCGCTGGATCAGCGCGGCATCGAATACATCGAGCTGCGCACCGTAGACGTCAACCCCTTCACCCCGCTCGGCATCGATGCGGATCAGATCCGCTTCTTCGACCTGTTCCTGGTCTGGTGCCTGCTGCGCCCCTCTCCGGTGCTGAGTGACGAGGAGATTGCCCGCAACCGCCGCAACCAGAACAAGGTGGTGCTGGAGGGACGTCGTCCCGGCCTCGAGCTGGAGGACGAGCAGGGTCATGCCATCGGCCTCAAAGAGTACGGCCTCAAACTGTTCGACGAGCTGGCTCAGGTGGCCGACCTGCTGGATCGCTGCTGCGGCCGCAACCGCTATCGCGAGACGCTGGCGATGCATCGCGAGAAGCTGCTCAACCCCGAGCTCACCTACTCCGCCCGCATGCTCAAGGAGCTGCTGGAGAGTGGCAAGGACAACGGCTGCTACGGCGACAAGCTGGCGACCCGCTATCGCGAGGAGCTGCTGGCAGGGGAGCTGCAGTACTGGGATGAGGCCTACTTTGCCGGTGAGGCGAAGGATTCCCTGGCCAAGCAACGGGAGCGCGAGCGCAGCGACAGCCTGTCGTTCGATGACTTCCTGGCCGACTACTTCGGTACCAGTACCACCACGGCCTGAGGCGGGTTCGTACCAACCAAAGTGCCAACAAAAAGCCGCTCGAGTGAGCGGCTTTTTTATTTCTCTTGTCCCGTCCTGAATATGGTTTACACCTTTCCTCCCAATAAATGGAGAACCGGATGGGACAAGGTGTGAAACGGACACAGCGCGATTACTCGCTGACTTTTAAACTGGCGCTGGTCGAGCAGATTGAAAAAGGCGAGCTCACCTACAAACAGGCTCAGGTGCGTTATGGCATTCAGGGCCGCTCCACCGTTCTGGTATGGTTGCGTAAACATGGTCGGCAAGATTGGAGCCAGGGGGCTTCTGTTCGTGCCGGCAGGAGCATCACCATGCCAGACCCCGACAACCAGACGCCCGAGCAGCGTATCAAGGAACTCGAGCAACAGCTGGCGCTGATGAGTCAGAAAGCCCAGTTCTTTGAGGCCGTCGTCGATGTACTGAAGAATGACTACGGCGTCTCTATCGTAAAAAAGCGACCCGGCAAGTCCTCTCGCAGCGGCAAGTCGAGAGGCTGACCATTGTCAGGGCTTGCCTGTTTCTGGGGATAAGCCGGCAGGCTTACTACAAGCGCAATCGGGTCGCCGACGAGCGCCATGCACAGGGCTTGCAGGTGGTGCGCTTCGTGCGTCAGGTTCGACTGCGACAACCTCGGGTGGGCACTCGCAAGCTGCATTATCTGCTGCAGGGTCAGGATGATGGCGGGCTCAAGGTCGGGCGGGACAGGCTGTTTCGGATATTGGCCGAGCACCGCCTGCTGGTGCAGCTTAAGCGGGCGTATCACAAGACCACCCACAGTTTTCACCGTTTCTACCGTCATCCCAACTTGCTCAAAGCGGGACCAGAGCAGGTTACGCCGGTGGCCCCGGAGCAGGTCTGGGTCGCTGATATCACCTATCTGCCAGCCAGGAGCGGGCCGCTGTACCTGAGCCTGGTGACGGATGCCTACTCACGCAAGATAGTGGGCCATCACGTGCACGAAGGGATGCACGCGGAGTCGGTGGCGATGGCGTTCAAGAAAGCGCTGAAGCAACGGTGTGGCAGCGGGGAGCTAATCCATCACTCAGACCGTGGCGTGCAGTATTGCTCGGGACTGTATCAGTCATTACATGAACGGTACGGGGTGAAATGCTCGATGACGGATGGGTATGACTGTTATCAGAATGCGTTGGCGGAGCGGGTGAACGGGATTTTGAAAGGAGAGTTATTGTTGCAAAGCCCGCAGGATTTGGCGCAAGCGCGGGAGATGGTGCGTGAAGCAGTAGATATTTACAACGCGGAGCGGCCGCATCATGCGTTGAAATACAGAACCCCCGATGCGGTACATAGGGGGTTCTGAGTAGGGAAATGCTAGTTGAACATGTGTAAACCTATTTCAGGACTAGACATCTGAACCTGAGCGATATCAGACGTGGTTATACATCGCCTCTATTTCGCTCTGGTATTTTGCCTCGATGATCTTGCGGCGCAGCTTCATGGTGGGGGTCAGCTCACCCAGCTCCATGGAGAAGGCGCTCGGCAGCAGGGTGAACTTCTTCACCTGCTCGAACTTAGCCAGCTCTTTTTGCAAGTCGGCGATGCGGGCTTCGAAGAACTCCATCACCCGGGAGTGGCGCAGCAGCTCGGTCTTGCACTGGTATTGCAGGTTGATGGAGCGGGCGTACTCCTCCAGCGACTCGAAGCAGGGGACGATCAGCGCCGAGACGAAGTGGCGGGCATCGGCGACGATGGCGATCTGCTCGATAAAGCGATCCTTGCCGATGGTTCCTTCCACCAGCTGCGGTGCCACGTACTTGCCGTTGGAGGTCTTCATCAGCTCCTTGAGGCGCTCGGTGAAGTAGATATTGCCCTGGCTGTCGAGCTCACCGGCATCGCCAGTACGCAGGAAGCCATCCTCGGTCATCACTTCAGCGGTCGCGTCCGGCTTGTTGTAGTAGCCGCGCATCACGGTCGGGGAGCGCACCAGCAGTTCGTTGTTCTCACCCAGCTTCACCTCGATGCCGTTCAGTGCCGTGCCGATGGAGCCGAGCTTGAACTGGCTGTCTTCGTAGCAGCAGACGGTAGCTGTGGTCTCGGTCATGCCGTAGCCGTACTTGAGGTTGAGCCCCATCGCCTGGAAGAAGAGGTTCACATCGTCGGCCAGGCGGGCGCCCGCCACCGGCAGGAAGCGGGTGCGGCCGCCAAAACGGGCGCGTAGCTTGCGAAACACCAGTCGCTCGGCGAGCCAGAGCTGGCCGTAGAGCAGCGGGGAAGCGGACTTGCCAGCCTGACGGGTGGCAACCATTTGCTTGCCGACCTTGGTCGCCCAGCCAAACAGGGCGCGGCGCAGAGCCGGAGCCTGGGCAACCCGGGCCTGGATCATGGCGTAGGCCTTCTCGTAGAGGCGCGGCACAGCGCACATCACGGTCGGCTGCACTTCGCCAATCACATCCATCACCTTCTGCGGATCGCGGATATAGACGTTCTCGGCACCGCAGTAGAGCACGTAGTAGCTCCAGGCCCGCTCAAACACGTGGCTGAGCGGCAGCATGCAGAGCGACACATCCTGCTGATTGAGGTCGAGGCGGCTGTTGTGCATCTCGAAACAGGCGGCGATGTTGCTGAAGTCGAGCATGACCCCCTTGGGCTCGCCTGTGGTGCCGGAGGTGTAGATCAGGGTCAGCAGATCATCCATCCGGTACTGGGTTTCCCGTACTCGCAGTTCCTGCTCGCTGGGCTGATGGTTGCCGGAGACCAGAAATGTCTGGAAGTGGCTCGCCTGCTTGCAGCCGCGCAGATTGACGTTGCCATCGAGAGCGACGATCTGACGAATTTCGCCGTTTTGCAGCAGGGTCAGCGCCTGATCGAACTGGGGTTGTTCGCCAACGAACAGTACCTTGATGCCGGCATCTTTGACGATGTAGCGCAGCTGATCGAGTGTGCTGGTGGGGTAGATAGGGACGCTGACGCCGCGGGCGGCAAGGATGCCGAGATCGGCCTGGGTCCACTCCGGCATGTTGCGGGCATAGATGCCGACCATTTCGGTTGGCTGGTGGCCGGCACGGATCAGCGCCTGTGCGCAGTAGTCCATGGCCTGGCCCAGAGTACGCCAGCCGATGGCGCGCCACTGGCCATCTTGCTGAACCCGCAGGGCAGCCTTGTTGCCAAGCTGGGCAATACGTTCACGCATCAGTCGAACCAGATGAAGCTTCGGCATCAGTTAAACATCCTTTAATTACAGTTGTACGCCCGCGAGGGCACTAAAAATCGGGCTAGAGTTTAAACTCCAATATTACGGCTTACAAGTGTTCGCTGTTTGTCTTGGATCACAAAGAGCGCAAATAGCTCTCCCTTTGCGCAGACTGGCCGATACTGCTAGGAGGCAGAGAGAGGGTTAACGATATGAATCTGTGGGTGAAAGGGGCGTTGGCCGCGGTCGGGCTGATGGTGGTGGGGGGCGCTGCGTTTTGGTTCTTTGCCGGAACGTCATCACAGGGGCCCGCCAATCCCTGGTATCAGGGGGCCGAGGGGTATCAGCAGGCGCAGCAACAGGCGCTGGCACTGGGCTATCCGCTGCTCTATGTGCTGGAGACCCCCAAGTGCCGCCGCTGCAGCGATCTGGAGAAAAAATTCTGGCAGAGCAAGGAGATGGCTGGTCCGCTTGCCCGGCTGGTCAAGGTGCGGCTCAACCCGGGCAAGGGGGATGGCAGCGAGCAGATCCTGCGCCGTTTTCCCAAGGTCGCCACACCGCCTGGCATCTATATCCAGCAGCCGGGTCAACCCCTTAAACCGATCAAGATAGTGGTGGATATACAGCAGATCTGGATGCCCGGGAAAACCTGGCAGCGGGGCTTCTATATGCCGCTTTCTGCCGCCGGATTCGAGGCGGTGGTTCATACCACTCTCGCCTTGCAGGATCCGACGCTGGACAATGCCCCCCTCGATTGAAGAGGGCAAGGTGCCTGAGTGCGATGAACAGGCAGGATCAGCCGAAATCGAACAGCCGTGACATCAGCACCGCATCTTCCCGATCATTACCGGTGCCGTAGTAGTCGGCGCGTCGGCAATACTCGGCAAAGCCGGCACTCTCGTAGAGGTTGATGGCGGTCTGGTTGCCAGCCCGCACCTCGAGGAACCAGGCCTGTGCACCGGCTTGCTTGCTGCGAGTCAGGTAGGCTTGCAACAGTGCCCTTCCCAACCCCTTGCCCTGACATTCGGGATGGACACAGATGTTCATCAGCGAACTGTCTCCGGCTACCAGATCCGAAATATAGAAGCCGGCCGGGCGACCATCGACCAGCATCAAACCGTTGAGATAGCGAGGACCGAAGCAGGAGAGCAGGTTGGCCTCACTCCACGGCTCCTTGTGGGCAGCCTGCTCAATGGGGTAAACAAGGTCGAAATCGGCTTCGAGCAGGGGGCGAAACTCAGGCATGGTGACTCCGGGTAGCTGAATAGGGGATGTCTCGGGGTTGTCAGACACAACTTTTGTAAAATCAGGTAAATAGAGCTGCTTCAGTGAGGATGTTGAAGGCAGGATGCAGGATCATGCCGTGGAACTTGCCATATGTCGGCGCAGTTGTTGCCACAAGGCTCGCTTTTGCGCGGCGCTGGGGTCTAGCGGACAGATCAGCGCATCGGGTCGTTCCGGGTTGGCCTCCGTCAGCCAGAGTAGCGGCGAGGCGCCCGCCGTTTGCAGATCGGCAGGCGGCAGCTCGCTGAGCAGTGAGACCTCCTCGGGTGTCATGCCGAGCAACTGGCAGATATCCGCCAGCAGCGTGGTGGCAGGCAGCTGAGGTGCCAGCAACCAGAGTTTGCCGCTGGGCAGCGGGGCGCTGGTGGCGGGGGCTGTCTGGCTGGTATGTTGCTCAAGCTCTCGAGCGGGGTCTGCGCCCAGCAATGCCGGACGACGCAGTTGCCAGCTTTGAATGCCCATGCGGGCCAACATGCTCTGACGAACGGGATCTTGCATTTGAGGCGACTCACTCTTGATCTGCATTGGGGAAAAATGTGTTGCGCAGGGTACACTCGAACCGCTTTTGCTGCACCCTTTGTAACGCATCATCTGGCGCATGCTGGCATGGTGCCATCAGGACACTGGCTATGCATGGGCGCAACACGATGTCTATACGGTATCACGCCGACCTTGGTTTTTTTCCTGCCAGAGGCGGGTATTGTGCGGCAAGAGATACCAGAATAACCATCATAACCAGACAAAACCCTATGGCGAATAGATGGATATCACGCCTTGGGGTCATCATTATCCCAGCTTCGGAACCGTCTCTATGTCGCCTTTAGCTCAAGCCAAGAACCCTGCGCGTCTTATTCCTATCCAGGAGCGCCTGCCCCGGTTGCTGGCCGCCCTCGGTGAGGGACTCTACGAACGGCAGGATGCCCTGCGCCTCGGTCTGCTGGCGGCCCTCAGTGGCGAGAGTGTCTTCTTGCTGGGGCCACCAGGTATCGCCAAGAGCCTGATCGCACGCCGCCTCAAGCTGGCCTTTCACGACGCCCGCCACTTTGAATACCTGATGACCCGTTTCAGTACGCCGGAGGAGGTGTTCGGCCCCCTCTCCATTCAGGCGTTGAAAGAGGATGGCAAATACCTGCGCCTCACCGCTGGTTATCTGCCAGAGGCCGAGGTGGTGTTTCTCGACGAGATCTGGAAGGCGGGCCCCGCCATCCTCAACACCCTGCTCACCGCCATCAACGAGCGACAGTTTCGCAACGGCGACAGCCAGCACCCCATCCCGATGCGGTTGCTGGTGACCGCCTCCAACGAGCTGCCGGCGCCGGATAGCGGGCTGGAAGCGCTTTACGACCGGATGCTGGTGCGGATCTGGATGGATCGGGTGCAAGAGAAAGCCAACTTTCAATCCATGTTGGCCAGCGATGGTCACGCCCACCAGAACTTGCCGGAATCCCTGCAGATCCGGGGTGATGAGTACGAGCAGTGGCAGAGCCAGATTGAACAGGTGCGCTTGCCGGATGCCTGTTTCGAACTCATCTATCAGCTGCGCCAGCAGCTCGACAGCCAGTTGGCCCACCGCTGCTATGTGTCGGATCGTCGCTGGAAGAAGGCGGTACGGCTTATCAAGGCGAGCGCCTTCTTCAACGGTCGTGACGAGGTCGCGCCGGTAGATCTGCTGCTGTTCAAGGACTGTCTATGGCATGACGAGGAGTCTCGTACCGCCCTGCTGGAGATGATGACCGAGTTTTCCCGCCTCTATGGTTATCAGCAACTGGCGATGACCCGCCAGCTGCTGGCGCTGCGGGATCAATTCAAACAGCTCAAGCAGGGCGTGTCCCAGCGTCTCTGCTGCAAGGCACGCAAGCGTAAACAGTGGTTTGGCCGACGGGCGAGGGGGATCGAGATCCCCCTCGCCAACGCCAGACCCTTTGGCAAGCAGGTGCACTTCCATCTGCTCACCCCGGCACCGCTGGATGGCAGCGATCCCGAGCGTCTCACCAGCACCCTGGTGTTCGATCGTACCCTGCTTTCCCATTGGCATCCGACCGGCGAGGCGCTGGTGGGTTATCAATATGGCAACCCGAAAGAGGGACACTACGAGCTGGTACTTGACGATGAGCTGCGCCTGCAGGTGCTCGATATCCAGCGCCAGCAGATCCCGCTGGTATTGATGGAGCGCAACGCCATCCCCGAGGTGGTGCTGGCGCCCTGGCTGCAAGCGCTCGACGAGCAACTGGTCCAGGTCGGCAAGGTGATGCAGGAGCTTAAACAGCAGCGCACTCTGTTCGATCGTCATCGGCAGCACCTCTTTATTGCCCAGCGCTGGCTGCAACAGGTGGAGGACAGCTTCTTCGTGCTGAGCCGGGATCTTGAACTGCTGCGCGGCGAGCTGACACAGTGGCGCGAGCGGTTGCCAAGGCTGGACGAGTAAGGAGCGCTCATGCTTGAGATTGGCATGCTGGATCTGGGACTGCTGATTGGCGAAGGGGAGCTGGCAGGGGAGGTGGCACTTTTGCTTGCTGCTTCGCCCAAGATCTCCGAGTTCATCAAGCGCTCCCCGCTGCAGGGCAAGCTGCTGAAAAAGCGCCTGCAGAGCTGGGGTGAGCAGCTTGGCGAGGAGATCCGTCACAAGCCGGTGCCGGTGGCGCTGGAGCAGGAGTACCTGCTCTATCAGGCGCACCGGCAGTTGCCGATGACCGAGCTGATTGGTCGCCTGCCCGCCCTGCTGGAGTCGCTGGATCACTACAGCCCCTTTGCCGGTGAGGCCCGTTCGCTGGTTCGCCAGCTGATGGCTCACCCCACCGAGGGGCTGCGCCAGCTCTTTATCGACAAGTGGCGTGCCAGTCTGGTGGGGAGCCTGCTGCAACTGCAGCAGCAGATCGCCGAGGCGGAGCGGGAGAAGCAGCGTCAGGAGATTGAAGATCAGCTGCTGGCGAGCCGCACCCTGGCCGATGCCCTCGATCCGAACCAGATCTCAGCCGGTGGTCTTTGGGATCTGGCGCAGGGGCACTGGCACAAACGCAGTCTGGTGCTGGTCAAGCAATACGCCCGTATGTTGCAGCGCGAGCCCTTGCTGGCGGAGATTGCCGCTCTTCTCGGGCGCAGCGAGCGGGATCGCCGGGCGCAGGAGCAGCCGGTGCCACCGGTTCAGGTGCTGGAGCTGGAGCCCGCCCCCAGCGACGATGTGCCGGACGACCTGGTGGGCATCCACCAGGCGAGCGACCTGATGCGGCTACTGCCAAGCGAGGCGGTGATGCTGGGGCTGCCGGAGCTGGAGCTGGAGTTCTACCGCCGCTATCTGGAGCGGCGCCTGCTCAGTTACCAGTCACGCGGCACCTTGCCGCGCCAGCGCATCATGCAGCGCACCCCGGAGCAGGGGGGGCAGCAGTTGCAGCAGCGGGGCCCCTTTATCGTCTGTGTCGATACCTCCGGCTCCATGGGGGGCTATCCCGAGGAGTGTGCCAAGGCACTCTTTCTTGCGCTGCTCAAGGTGGCGATGGATGAGAAGCGCGGTTGCTACCTGATGCTCTTCTCTACCGAGGTGGCGACCCTTGAGATCACCGCCGATACCGGACTGGACAAGGCGGAGCGCTTCCTCTCCATGAGCTTTCACGGTGGTACCGATCTGGTGCCTTGTCTGGAGAAGGCGCTGGTCAAACTCGATGAGCCCGCTTTTGCCAAGGCAGATGTGCTGGTTATTTCGGACTTTATCGCTCAGAGTCTGCCCCATGCCCTGCTCGAGCAGATGAACCGCTATCGCCAGCGCCAGACCCGCTTTCACGCAGTGGCCATGTCCCGGCACGCCAAGCAGGCGCTGCTGCGGGTATTTGACAACAGTTGGCTGCTCGATTGTGGCCTGCGCGGTCGGTTGCTTCGGCGATGGCAGCATCATTAGTCACCGGATGGGGCAGCTCATCTCTTTTCTCCCTGCATCCCCATCTTATTCCAACATTATGATATCCCTGTGAAATGTGACCAGGTAGCCATTCGAAGCATCTCTCCTTGCGGTAGCCTATATAGCCATTGTTACAGGGGACAAGAGAGTGATTTTCCAGTATCGGCTTGCCCGGTGCTCTTTCCCATTGATCCGGAGTGTGTATGAGCCGACTTGCCTTGCTGCTGTTGTTGGCGGTATTCGGGCTTGCAGCCAAACCCTTGTCACCCGAGCAGTTGGAAAATGAACTGGAGGGTATGGAGCAGGTCCATCAGCCTATCGAGTTGCTGCGGGAGCGCGTTGCTCGCTTGCTGCGGGATGGCAGCGACTATCCACCGTCCCAGCTGATGCGGATCAGTCGTCTGGCTTGCTGGGCCCAATCTGCCGATGACATCCAGGCGTCTCGCCGTGCGATTGCGTATGCCGACAGACAACTGGTGCTGGCTCAAAAACAGGAAGATGACGCAGCCATTGCAGAGTTGCTCATCTGTCGTGGCTGGTTCAATCAGCTACTCGGCGAGGTGGCACAGGCTCGTCGTGATTACGATGAGGGGCTGCGGGTGGCTGGGGAGGCTGCCCTACCCAAGCTGGAGGCGCTAGCGCTGTCCCACCGGGGAGCCATGTTGTCGTTTCAGGGGGCATCCGGAAAAGGATTGGTGGATCTCTCCAGGGCGCACGACATCTACGAACAGTTGGGATTGACCACTTGGTACAACCGCACGCAGCTCGAGATTGCCGCCGCGTTTCGTCGCATGGGCCTCTATGCCGAGGCGTTTACCACCCTGAATCGATTGCATGATCACTTTGCTCACAGCCATGACGAGTTCGGTCTGGTGAGGATGAGAGAGCAGTTGGCTCTGGTTTATCTGGAGACGGGACGCTATCAGGAAGCACAAAATGAGCTTGAACATAGTCTCGCTTTCTTGCATCAGCCCGAGTACCGGATTGAACATGCCGATCGTCAGGTGATGCTGGCGGAGGCTCTGCTCGGTCTGGCACATACGAAGGAGGCCAAGCGTTTGCTGGTGCAGGCTGCTGGCGTGCTTACTCCTGACGTAGACCCTATCCTCTACGCCCATCTCGAGCTGGTGATGGCTAAATTACAGGTGAAAATACGGGAGCCTGCCCCGGCCCTGAGCGCGCTGGAGAAGATTGAACCGATCCTGGAAGCTGAGGGGCACACTCGTTACTTGATGGACCTCTATGCCGTCCGAAGTGGTGCATTCGAGTTGCAAGGGGACTATCCGGCGGCATTGGCGGCGCTCCGAGATCATCTGGCACAGGAACAGCGTCTCGACCAGATGCAACGAGAGCAGAGTACCGCCTGGGTGCGCGGCCAGTTTGAACTGACCCGCCAGGCGGAGGAGAACAAGCGGTTGCGGGTCGAGCAGCAGTTGCAACAGCAGGAGCTGGCGCGGATCAAGGAGCGTCGCTTTTGGTTGCTGGTGGTGATGGTGCTCTGCGGGGGCGTGGTTTTGCTGATGATGAGATGGTTGCTTGAGCGCAATCGGCGAATGCATCGGTTGGCCTTTACCGATGAGCTGACCGGTATCGATAACCGGCGTCGGGTGCTGGTGGATGGTCGTGAACATTTTGAGCTGGCCCGCAGACAGCAAATGCCCTTTTCGCTGTTGCTTTTTGATATCGACCACTTCAAGCGGATCAACGATTTGCTGGGGCATCATCAGGGAGACCGGGTACTGCAGTGGGTATCCCGAATGGTGGCAAGAGAGTTGCGGCAGCAGGATCTGTTGGGCCGCACCGGCGGAGAGGAGTTTTTGGCGCTGCTGCCGGAGACGGGGCTGGAGGAGGCGTCTCGTGTGGCGGAACGGATCTGCTCCAGGATCGGTCAACGGGCGTTGCCCGGTTTGTCTCATCCGGTGACCATCAGCATCGGGTGTGCTTGCCTGCGCGATGATGATCAGGATCTGGCCGCGTTGATCCGGCGTGCGGATGAGGCTCTCTACCGGGCAAAGGGGGCCGGGCGCAACCGGGTGGAAACAGACGACTGACGGACTGGGTATTTTTCACTCGCGCGGGTATAATGTCGCGCAATTTTGCTTTGACTCAGGCGATAAGACCCATGTAACGCAACCCTCCTCCCTCTCTCCACCAGGTTGGCAACACGCCAGCTGGCGTGGCTTTCGTTGCGTATACATGTGCCGTGAGCGGCATTCCGGATTTATTCCCACGGTGGCTGATGCCACCGCCCAATAGAAGAACGTTGAATTATGTCAGCTGAATTTCTGAGTGAAGTCTCCAAGAGACGCACTTTTGCGATCATTTCGCACCCGGATGCGGGTAAAACCACCATCACCGAGAAAGTCCTGCTGTTCGGACAGGCCATTCAGCGCGCCGGTACCGTCAAGGGCCGTGGCTCGGGCCAGCACGCCAAATCCGACTGGATGGAGATGGAGAAGCAGCGTGGTATCTCCATCACCACCTCGGTGATGCAGTTCCCCTATGCCGATTGTCTGGTCAACCTGCTTGACACCCCGGGTCACGAGGACTTCTCCGAAGATACCTACCGTACCCTGACCGCGGTCGACTGCTGCCTGATGGTCATCGATGCCGCCAAGGGTGTTGAAGACCGGACCCGCAAGCTGATGGAAGTCACCCGTCTGCGTGATACCCCCATCCTCACCTTTATGAACAAGCTGGACCGCGAAGTGCGCGATCCGATGGAAGTGATGGATGAAGTAGAGCGCGAGCTGAAGATCATGTGCGCCCCGATCACCTGGCCTATCGGCTGCGGCAAATCCTTCAAAGGTGTCTATCACCTCTACAAGGATGAGACCTATCTCTATCAGAGTGGTCAGGGCCACACCATCCAGGAGAAGCGGGTGGTCAAGGGACTGAACAACCCGGATCTGGATGCCGCCGTCGGCGAAGATCTGGCTCAGCAGCTGCGTGACGAGCTGGAACTGGTGCAGGGCGCCTCTCCCGAGTTCGATCACGATGCCTTCATCGCTGGCGAGATGACCCCGGTCTTCTTCGGTACCGCGCTCGGTAACTTCGGTGTCGACCACATGCTGGATGGCCTGACCGACTGGGCGCCGTCTCCCATGCCGCGCAAGGCCGAGAGCCGCGAAGTGGTGGCGACCGAGGAGAAGTTCTCCGGTTTCGTGTTCAAGATCCAGGCAAACATGGATCCGAAACACCGCGACCGTATCGCCTTTATGCGTATCGTGTCAGGCACTTACAGCAAAGGCATGAAGATGCGCCACGTGCGCATCGGCAAGGATGTGAACATCTCCGACGCCGTGACCTTTATGGCCGGTGACCGTGAGCAGGCGGAAGACGCCTTCGCCGGTGACATTATCGGTCTGCACAACCACGGCACCATCCAGATCGGTGACACCTTCACCCAAGGTGAAGATCTCAAGTTCACCGGTATCCCGAACTTTGCACCGGAACTGTTCCGCCGCATCCGCCTGCGCGACCCGCTCAAGCAGAAGCAGCTGCTCAAGGGGCTGGTCCAGCTCTCTGAAGAGGGGGCGGTGCAGGTGTTCCGTCCGCTGATCAGCAACGATCTCATCGTCGGTGCGGTCGGTGTGCTGCAGTTTGACGTGGTGGTTTCGCGCCTCAAGAGCGAGTACAACGTCGAGGCCATCTACGAGGCGGTCAACGTCTCCACCGCCCGCTGGGTGGAAGGGACCGACGTCAAGAAGTTCGAAGAGTTCAAGCGCAAGAACGAGGTCAACCTGGCCCTCGATGGCGGTGACAACCTCACCTACATTGCACCGACCATGGTCAACCTGCGCCTGGCACAGGAGCGCCACCCCGACGTGCAGTTCCGCCAGACTCGCGAGCACTGATACTGCTTACCAAATCCCGCCAGATGGCGGGATTTTTTTATGCATCAAGGAGAGGTGATGGTTGAATCGATGAATCCTGCCTGCTCGGCTCTGGCTGAGAGTTATCTGTTATCCCTGCCGGTGGCAGCACGGGCTCGTCATGTCTCAGCGGACTACTTCTGTGCTGATGAACACAATGCCAACCTCTGTGCCGAGCTGGTGGCAGCAGGCCGCAAGCGAGCGACCTGTAGCCTCGCTTACTGGTATCTGGAGAAGGGCGAGCGGATGCCGGAACAGGGTGACTTGCTGGTGGTAACAGACTGGAGTGGTCACCCCAAGGCTCTGGTTGAACTGGTGTCAGTCACCTTGTGTCCATTCGATGAGATTGATGCTGCGTTTGCCGCCGAGGAGGGGGAGGGCGATGGCTCTCTGGCTTGGTGGCGCAAAGCGCACAAGGCATTCTTCGAATGCGAGATGAAGGCGGAAGGGGGCGAATTTGATGAGCACGCCACGCTGGTGCTGGAGCGATTCCGGGTAGTGGCGCTGCCATAATAAACGAAGCTGCAAGCAGGGGAGACTCCTGTTTGCAGCTATCACTTTAGAGTGCCAGGTCCAGCACCATGCAGATCTCGCAATCCCCGTGGCCGGTGCAACCAAGGGGGCCGGGCAAGTGTTCAAAGCCCAGTGATTCGTAGAGGCTGGTGGCTTCGCGCAGTACCTCAGTGGTCTCCAGATAGCAGCGGCGATAGCCCAAACCACGAGCGGCATCCAGCGCTTGCAACACCAGCCGTTTGCCAAGGCCCAGTCCGCGCAGGGCGGGCATAAAGTACATCTTCTGCAGCTCGCAGACTCCCTCTTCTCCCGCCAATGGCGCGATACCGCCACCGCCGAGGATGGAACCGTCCGGCCCTTCGATAACCCAGTAGCGACTCTTCTCCCCCTGATAGCTCTGGGAGAGGGTGTCGAGATTGGGATCCGAGACCCCATACCCCTTGTCGGCGGTGAGGCCATATTCGGCCGAGACGGCGCGGATCACCAAGGCGATCTGGGCATTGTCCGCCGCCGTGATGGGGCGGATCTGGTAGCCCCGCTGGCGACGGGCGCGGGAGAGGGCGCTGCGATAGAGCCGCAGCCCTTGCCATAGCTGCTCCCGCTCGGGCAGGCTCAACTGCGCCAGCATCTCTTCCATCGCCCCGTCCATCTCCCGGTGCAACTCCAGCAGCATCCCCTGACCGTTGACGGTGAGGCGGGCCTCCTTGCTGCGGCCGTCGGAGGGGTGCGGGTGCCAGCTGATGAGATCCCGCTCGGCGAGGCGCGCAAGCGGGCGGCTGGCGTTGGATTTGTCGATGTGCAGCTTTTCTGCCAGCTGCTGGTTGGTGGCCGGGGCGTTCTCCAGCTCGATCAGCAGGTGAGCCTCGATGGGGGTGAGGGCCAGATTGCCGCACTGCTGGGAGAGCATGCCGAGTTCGCGAACCAGATCGCGCGACAGGGCGCGCAGGGGACGGGGATCCATATCGTGGTTTCCTTTTTAGTTGTGCATGACAACTAAAATAGCGTAAAAGTTGTAATTCGCAACCTTTTGCTGTGATGACTTGCAGAATATGGGGTGAGCGGCAGCCCCGTTGATTGGGCTGCCGCAGGATACTCGTCAGGCGGCTGCTCTGATGGCCAGCTCCGGGCGGCGGGAGAAGCAGCGGGCGAGCAGCAACATGGTGGCGACGCCTATGGTGCCCAGCACCAGCCAGGGGAGGGCAGGTTGTCCCTGTTGCAGCGAGAAGTCATAGAGGGAGCCACCGCCCACGTAGCCGGTCATGCCCCCCAGCGCCAGTCCGAGGCGGCTGAAGCCCATGTAGCTGCCGCGGGCTGTGGGGTTGGCCAGCCGGGTCATCAGGGTCTCCCGGGCCGGTTCGCAGATGATGATCCCCAGATAGAAGCAGGCCAGCAGTACGAAGATGCCGGAGAGGGTGCTGACGAAGGCGACCAGTCCGATCCCCACCGTCATCAGCAGGATACCCGCCATCAGCCGGCTCTCCAGCCGATAGCGTCGCTCGCTGAAACGGGCGATAGGGTAGAGCAGCGCCAGTGACAGCGCCGTTTCCAGGCTGTACATCCAGCCCACTGCCGTGGTGGTGCCGGAGAGCTGCTTGACCAGAATGGGGAAAATCAGCATCACCTGTACCCACAGCATGTAGTAGCCGCTTAAGATCAGCACCAGTCGGCAGAAGGCGCGATCAGCCAGTACCTGTCCCAACCCTTCCCGCATAGGAGTCGGTTTGACCGAGAGGCGGTAGGCGGGCAGCAGGGTCCAGTTGCAGAGCGCCGCCAGGGTGAAGAGCCCAGCGCCCAGCAGGCAGACGTAGGTGAAGTCAAAGCGCAGCAGCCAGCTGCCGAGCAGGGCACCGGTGACGGCACCCGCGCTCTCCAGCATCATCAGCAGGGAGATAAAGCGGCCCCGCTCATGGGGACGGGTAAATTTGATCACCAGTGCCGCCCGTGGCGGGTCGAACAGGCAACCGCCCAGACCCGAGAGGAAGCAGGAGAAGATCAGCATGGCGCCGCTGTCGGCCCAGGCCAGGGTGGCAAAGCCGACGGCGCGCAGCAACATGCCGGTGACGATGAGCGGGCGGGCGCCGAAGCGGTCGGCAAGCGAGCCGCCAAAGATCCCCAGCCCCTGCTGGGTCAGCTGGCGCAGGCCGAGGGCCAGCCCCACCAGACCGGCCGCCCAGCCGAGCTGGTCGACGAAGCGCAGGCTGATCATCGGCATCACCACAAAGAAACCCAGGATCACCAGTGTGGTATCCAGCGCCAGAAACCAGCGTCCCCAAAACCTCGCCCTATCGACCATAACGCCCTCTCATTCACAGATACCTTCATTCTGGAGAGGGTTTAGATATAGTGGTAGACGACAACTACCTATATTTCATATCAGGATTATTTATGTCTATGGATCTGGACGATCTGCAACTGCTGCTGGATGTGGCCGAGCTGGGCAGCTTCAGTCAGGCGGCGGCCATTCGTGGCTGGTCACAGCCGCTGGTGAGCCAGCGGATTGCCCAGCTGGAGGAGAGCCTCGGGGCACCGCTGTTTCAGCGTCATCGGCGCGGGGTGACGCCGACCCGTGCCTGCGAGGAGTTTCTGCCATCGGCCCGCTCTGCGCTGGCGATCCTGAGCGAAGGGCGGCTGGCACTGCAGGGGGCGCCTGCGCTGCCTTGTATCCGTCTCTCCAGTCTGCCATCCCTCACTTCGGTGGTGTTTGGCTCGTTATTGATGGAGCTGGTGGACGAGCCGTTCGAGATCCGCTGCACCACGGATCACTCCGGCGAGATCATGCAGTCGCTGCTGACCGGGGAGGCCGATATCGGCTTTGTACTCAAGCGCCCGCCGGTTGCGGGCCTCCAGATGGAGCTGCTCTGCTGCTCCCCCATTATCGCTATCGCCTCGCCATTGCATCCGCTGGCCGGTTGTCACGGTCTCACCCTGGAGGATATTGCCGACCAGCGGCTGGCGCCTCAGGTATGGGGGCCGGGGTGTGACGTCTTTATCCAGCAGTTGCGGCGGTTGCGGCGGGCCGCCAGCCCCCTGCATGCGGTGCAGCCCGCCAGTGCGGCGCGGGATCTGGCGCTGGAACACGGGTTTATCACCCTGATGCCGGAGCTGGCCATCAAGCGGGATCTGGAGGTGGGGCGGCTGGTCAGGCTAGATGTGCGCAATCTGCCGCAAGAGCATTGGGATGTGATGATGGCGTGGCGCGGTGGCAAGCGGCCCAACCCGGCCCGGGAAACCGTGTTGGCCACCGCCCGCGCGCTGGCGAAACGGTGGCGCAATGAGTAGAACGATGCGGGACAAGGCCCGCATCGGGTGGATCAGTAGCTGGCCTTGAGGGTTACGCCACTGAACGCGGAAAACCCTGACAGCTGCACATGCCAGGTACCCGCCTTGGGATTGGTGAAGGAGCAGCTTTCGTTATTGCCCCCCTTGTAGGGGCGGCAGTCATAACTGCTGCTGGTGGGGGCGCTGCCAAAGCGGACGTAGAGGTCGGCATCTCCGGTGCCGCCGTTGCTGCTGATCTGCAGCGACCTGGTGCCCGCCGGTACGTTCAGGGTGTAGTTGAGCTTGCCACCCTTGCTGGCGGCGAGGTTGCTCACCGGCACGCCGTTTTGCAGTACGTTGTCGCTCGGTGGCGGCGTGGTGCCGCAACTGGCATCAACCCCGACGGTCTGGAAGGCACGAGCCACATCCGCCTGACTGTAACCCAGGTCGGCGGTCGCCCGGCTGACGCCGCAGGCCCCTTGCTGGTAGTTGGTGTTGGCTCCCCAGTAGAGGCGGTTGGCCAGCAAGAAGACTTCAAATGCCTTGCGGGTGTTCCAGCCGCTGCTGGTGGCGAGCAGGTAGAAGGCGCGGTTATAGACCCCGGAGCTGTGGTGTACATCCATCCCCTCCTGATAATCCGCGGCATGGCCGATGGATCTGCCATCCCGGGTCGGATCCTCGAAGTAACGCAGGGAGCCGTTACCCTTGAAGATCTGGGCACCGACCAGCCAGTCGTTGCTCCCCTTCATGTAGAACTCGGCCGCTTCACCCGCCATATCGGAGAAGGCCTCGTTGATACCGCCGGATTGTCCTGAATAGATCAGCCCGGAGTTCTGCTCGGTAAAGCCGTGGCTCACCTCGTGGGCCGCCACATCGAGGCTCACCAGCGGGTGGAAGGTGGTGGCGCCGTCACCGAAGGTCATCTGGCTGCCATCCCAGAAGGCGTTCTCGTAATTCTTGCTGTAGTGAACCCGCATCTTCAGTTTGAAGGTGAGGGGGGCCGTGTTGTACCAGTTGCGGTACATGTCGAACACCACGTTGCCGAAGTAGTGGGCGTCGTTGAGGGGCGAGTAGGCGCCGTTGATCTCCTTGACCCGGTTCTCCGGACAGGTGAACTGGTGGATGGCGCCGCCTGAGGTGGCGTGGTTGAGGTTGATGGTATCGACGTTGGGGCTGGTCATCCGGCAGTTGTCATCCACGATGAGCGGGCCAAAGTCGGTGCCGTAGACGTATTTGCCGGTCTTGATGTTGCCCCCCGGGCCGCTGGCATCCTTGTGGTTGATCCCCTCCCAGCGTTTGAGCTCCTCACCGCTCTGGGCATCAAGAATGACGAAGGGGCGGCTTGGCTTGTCACCTTCGGCGATGAAGGAGACCTGATAAACCAGCCGGGCCAGCCCGTTCTCATCCTGCATCACATAGAGTTTGACCTGCTCGTTACTCCCCTTGCTGCCCGCCTTGGCCTTGCTGGTTGCATCCTGTGGCGAGAGGGTGGCGGCCGGGCTTGCCACATCCTGATCGATCTGGCGCAGCATGCGCCCGCTGGCCTGTTGCAGCTGGCCGTTCAGGCTCTTGTCAGCCACGATGACCTGACCCATTACCGGGATGCCGTTCCAGACCTGCTCGTAGCGGATCCGCTGCTGGCCGTTGGGCAGCTTGACCACCCGCACCTGACGAAACTCGCCATCTTCCAACTGCAAGGTACCACTCGCGGCACTGAGGCCGGTTATGGCCCGGATGCCGTTTGTCGTTACGTTGATCTCTACCTCTTGCGCCGCCAGTGCGGCGCTTCCCCAGCAAGCCAGCGCAACGGCCAGATAAATTTTATTCATCTCTTCTTTCCTTAAATCGATGAGGTTGATAAACCGACCGAAGGTCGGGCGTTTTGAAGCTAGTGCCGGTGGGGGAAAGTACCCCCTGTCAAAAGTGACAGAGCAGCACAAAGGGGTAGCAGGATCTGCCAAAGTGCCGTTTGTGGGCATTCGTCGGCGCCATGTGGAGAGCATTATCCGGTTTCAGACACCCACCCTCCTCTTTTGAGGGAGGAGAGATCGTGCGCAGTCACCCTCTGCGAAGCCTGCCTGAGGAGGGCAGTAAAAGTGGCTGGCGCGGCCAGTGGCGATTGGCTACATTGGGTGCTGGTTCGCGATTTGATCACTGATTTGAAAGGAGAATCCCATGTTTTCATGGCAGTTGGACGACGAGCTTGCGCTGCTCTTCTTGCAGCCCGATATGGCGAGCGAACTGTTTGCCCTCTGCAATGACAACCGGGAGTACCTCTCCCAGTGGCTGCCCTGGCCGCCACTGATCCAGCGCCCCGTTGACAGCGCCCTCTTCATTCGCAGTGCCATAGAGAAGTTCGCCCGCGGCGAGGGGCTCACCACTGCCATCGAGTATCAGGGGGAGGTGGTGGGGGTTATAGGTTACAACAGCATCGATCACGACCTTGGCAAGGTGGTCATCGGTTACTGGCTGGCGGAGCGCTGGCAGGGCAACGGTATCATCACCCGTGCCTGTCAGGCCCTGATCCACCACGCCTTCGAGGAGATGGGGATGGAGAAAGTGGAGATCAGCGCCGCCACCGATAACGAGCCCAGCAGGGCTGTTTGTGAACGGCTCGGGATGCAGCTGGAGGGGGTGACCCGGCGCGCAGAGCGGCTGGGCAACCGGATTGTGGACCATGTCCACTACAGCCTGCTGCGCGATGAGTGGCTAAGACAGAGGGAGTCCTGATGGCGCTGCCACATATCAAGACGGCCCGCACCCACCTGACCATACTGTCGCCGGATCAGGCCCCCATGATGCTCGACTTCTACCGGCGCAACCGCGCCCATCTCGCCCCCTGGGAGCCGCTTCGGGACGAGCACTTTTACACCCTCTCTTACTGGCATGCCCGGCTGCAGGACAGCTACAGCCAGTTCTTCAACGGCACTGGCGTCAATCTGGTGGCCCTCGATCCGGCTGGCGAGCGGGTGATCGCCACCTGCAACTTCAGCAATATCCTGATGGGGGTCTTCAAGGCGTGTCATCTGGGCTATGCCATCGACCAGCAGCATCAGGGGCAGGGGGTGATGAGAGAGGTGCTGTCAGCCGCCATTGACTACCTGTTTCGCGAGCACGATCTGCATCGCATCATGGCTTGCTATATGCCTGCCAATCAGCGCAGTGGCGCCTTGCTGGAGCGGCTCGGTTTCGAGCGGGAGGGATTCGCGCGGGCATATCTGATGATCAATGGCCGCTGGGAGGATCACATCCTCACCTCGCTGATTAATCCGGCCTCCTGAACGACAGATAAAAAAACGGGCCCGAAGTTGCCTTCGGACCCGTCTTCGAATGAGGTGCAGGCTTAGTTGGCCTTGGCATCGCTCACTGCAGCTTCAACCTTGGTAGCCGCTTCGGTAGCAGCTTTTTCTACGGTTGCAGTCGCTTCGGAGGTGGCCTTTTCTACGGTAGAGGTGGCTTCGCTAGCGGCTTTTTCTACAGTGGCAGCAACTTCGGCGGCCGGAGCAGCAGGAGCGGCAGCTTTTTCTTCTTTCTGACCGCAAGCAGTCAACATCAGACCCAGGATACCGGCTACCAGTACTTTGTTCATGTGCATTCCCTCAAATAAATATGGAGAGATGGTCTGTGCAACCATCACAGCGCCCACCGTTGCCCGGTATTGAAACAAGAAGCCGGGAGGCAGCAGGCGGGCGCAATATAGCCCCATTAGTTACCGATGAAAACGGATATCACAATGACATTTTTTCGTGCCGTTGATAAAAAGCTCCACTGCAACGACTGATATCAATACAAGATGCCGTTAAATAGTGCTGATTGCACAATAAAACACCGCTTTGCTGCCATCTTGTGGCGGTTTAACAAGGTCAAGGTTGCTCAAGCGCGGCCGATGGCCCACACCTTAGTCAGACAGCTTCTGACAGGGCAGCCGTTTTCCCTCAAGGTGGCTCTGGCGGGCCAGATCCAGCAGCGCCATCACCGCCAGCGCTTCACTTGCTGGCACCGGGTTGCTCCCTTCGCCCTTGATGGCGGCGCAGACACCGCGATAGTAGGCGCCATAATCCCCCGCCTCACCCACCACGCTCTGCTGCTGTAACTGACCATCGACAATGCGGCTGAGCTGACCGGGTTCGCTATCCATGCCCCAATCCGCCGCCGGGGGCCGCTTGCCCAGCTTGAGCTGATCTTCCTGCACATCCATACCGAATTTCACGAACGAACCCTGGCTGCCGTGAACGATGAAACGCGGCATGGTGGCCGAGACCAGACAGCTGCCATGCAGAATGACCCGCAGAGCACCGTAACCCAGCACCACATGGAAGTAGTCGTCCGCCAGTGCGCCGGGGCGCTGCTCGGCCAGATCGGCCTGTAGCCAGTCCGGCTGGCCGAACAGCTGCAGCGCCTGATCCAGCACGTGAGGGCCGAGATCGAACCAGAGGCCGGAACCCGGGCCACCCGCTTCGCGCCAGCGCTGGCGAACTTCGGGGCGATAGCGATCGAAGTGGGATTCGAACTGGGCGATCTGCCCCAGCGTCCCCTCGGCAATCAAACGGCGCACGGTAAGGAAATCCCCGTCCCAACGACGGTTGTGGAAGATGCTGAGCAGCCGCTGCTGCTTTTCGGCCAGCTCGACCAGCGCTTGCGCCTCGGCCAGGTCCAGTGCAAAGGGCTTGTCGATCACCACATGTTTGCCTGCCAGCAGCGCCTGGCGGGCGAGGGGGGCATGGGTGTCGTTGGGGGTGGCGATCACCACCAGATCGACGGTCTCATCGCTTAGCACCTCCTCCAATGAGCCGACCCGGCAGTCGGGCAGATCGGCCTGCACCTTGGCGGCATCGCGGCTTACCACCCTGCTCAGGGACAAGCCCGGGGTGGTGGAGAGGAAGGGAGCGTGGAAGGTCTTGCCTGCAAAGCCATAGCCCACCAGGGCTGCGTTGAGAGTGTGGCTCATCGGGAGTTCTCCGCTGACATCGAGTGAGTAGGGTTGCCATCGCAGGAAATCTGCCGGATGGCCATATGCTGTAAAGACGATACAAACGAGAAGGGGGCCGATGGCCCCCTGAGTGTGCCCATCAGAGCACAGGATTTATTGCAAACACAAGCGGCGACCGCGGCGGGTCATCAGCATCACCAAGGGCGGCAGCAGCAGCCACATATGCAGTGCCAGCTGGCTGAGCGGGTCGTGCATCAGGGCGCCGGTCAGACCAACCAGGGCGCCGGAGCCGCTCATCTGGAACAGGCCGAGCAGGGCGGCGGCGGTACCGGCGCAGTGGCCGAACGGTGCCAGCGCCATCCCGGCGGCCGAGCCCAGAATCATGGCAAAGCCGATGCTGGAGAGGAATACCGGCCCCATCATCGCCAGCGGATGTTCGATGTGCATGGCCAAAGTCAGGGTGATGGCCGAGAGCATCAACACCAGCAGGCCGATGCGCAGGGTGCGTCTTGGCCCCACCTTGGCGATAAAGCGCGGCGCCATAAAGCAAGCCAGGATGTTGAGCGCGGCGTTGGCGGTAAACCAGTAGCTAAAGCCGCTCATGTCCAGCCCCAGCTTCACCATCAGCTGCACCGGTGCGGCGGTGACATAAGCGAGGATCACAGCCATCGCCAGCATGCACAGCGCCGCATTGAACAGGAAGCTGGGGGAGCGCAGCACCGGGCTGTAGCGAGACCAGCTGATGAGGGCCCCTTCGCTGCGAGTCTCTTCCGGACGGGTCTCCGGCATCCGCCACATCAGCCAGCTGCCGACGATGAGCGCATAACCGGCCATAAACCAGAAGTTTGCAGACCAGCCCGCCTTGGCGGTGAGCCAGCCACCGAGCAGGGGGGCCAGCGCAGGAATAAAGCAGATGGCCCCATTGAGGTAGGAGATCATCTGGCCGCTCTTTTTCGGGCCGTAGCTGTCACGTACCACCGAGAAGGCGGCGACCGAGGTAGCGCAGGCGCCGAAGCCCTGCAGCACCCGGGCCAGCATCAATTCGCCGAGGCTGGCGGCAAAACCGGCCCCCAGCGCGCTCAGGCCATAGAGCAGCACGCCGCCCAGAGCGATGGGCTTGCGACCGTAGCGATCGGCCAGCGGGCCAACAAGCAGTTGCCCCAGCCCCATGCTGAACAGGAACCAGGTGATGGTGCCCTGCATCAGGGTTACTTCGGCGCCCAGCTGCTCGGCCATCTGCGGAATGGCGGGCAGGTAGATGTCGATAGCCAGCGGACTGAACAGCACCAGTAGTACGAGCAAAAGTATCAATGGCATCTGTCACCTCTTTAGTCAGCCAGGTTAATGAATTGGGGCGCGAGTCTACTGACTCACAGTAATGAATAGAAATGGTATTTAATCACTTTGGTTATTCCATTATGGAAACATGTATTAAAAAGCTGGTTATTCGATGGCGGCAAATCCCCCGCAACCCCATCACAGCGGGTGTAATTGACGCTTTTACTAAACGCTTGCGCCGCATAGAATGCGCAGATTATTTTTGCGGAGGTGCTCGATGAACAAGCTTGTCCTGGCAACAGGTAACCAGAAAAAGGTGAAGGAATTGGCCGCCATGCTGGCCGATATGAAGATCCAGGTGATCCCACAGAGCGAGTTTGCGGTCTCCGATGCCGATGAGACCGGCACCACCTTCGTCGAGAATGCCATCATCAAGGCCCGCCACGCCGCCCGCATTACCGGTCTGCCCGCCGTGGCCGATGATTCCGGTCTGGAAGTTGATCTGCTGCAAGGGCGCCCCGGCGTCTACTCCGCCCGCTTTGCCGGTGTGGGGGCTGGTGACAAGGCCAACATAGAGAAGCTGCTCGGCGAGCTGCAAGGTGCCCCCGAGTACCTGAAGAGCGCCCGCTTCTGGTGTGTGCTGGTCTATATGCGTCACGCCGACGATCCCACCCCCGTCATCTGTCAGGCGAGCTGGGAAGGGATGATCATCGACGAGCCGCGCGGTCAGCACGGTTTTGGCTATGACCCGGTCTTCTTCGTGCCGGATCACGACTGCACCGCCGCCCAGATGCCCGCCGAACTGAAAAACCAGCTGAGCCATCGTGGTCAGGCGCTGGCCAAGCTCAAAGCGGCGCTGGCTGCTGCGCACTGAGTCACTTCGCCACCTTGTCGGTTACACACGGCCAATCACACATAATCATCTACAATGGGGGCCTTGAGCCCCCGTTTTATTGGAAGCCCCATGCTGCAACTGCCGCCGCTCTCTCTCTATATTCATGTGCCCTGGTGCGTCCAGAAGTGCCCTTACTGTGACTTCAACTCCCATGCCCAGAAGGGGGAGTTGCCTCACCTCGAATATGTCGCCGCCCTGCTGGAGGATCTGGATCAGGATCTGAAGTGGGCACAGGGGCGGCCGCTCTCCTCGATCTTTATCGGTGGCGGCACCCCCAGCCTGTTGACGGTGGAGGCGATGCAAGCCTTGCTGGACGGGGTGCGGGCCCGTATTCCGCTCGCCGCAGATTGCGAGATCACCATGGAGGCCAATCCGGGCACGGTGGAGGCGGACAAGTTTGCCGGTTTCCAGCGCGCCGGCATCAACCGCATCTCCATCGGCGTGCAGAGCTTCCAGCAGGAGAAGCTGACCCGCCTCGGCCGCATTCACGGCCCGGAAGAGGCCCGCAAGGCCGCCGCACTGGCCCATGCCATCAAGTTGCCTACCTTCAATCTGGATCTGATGCATGGTCTGCCGGATCAGAGTCTGGATGACGCCCTTTATGACCTGCAGCAGGCTATCGACTGCGCCCCGCCGCACCTCTCCTGGTATCAGCTCACCATAGAGCCGAACACGGCATTTGCCTCCAAACCGCCCAAACTGCCGGAAGATGACACCCTGTGGGATATCTATGAGCAGGGCCACGCCATGCTCACCGCCAGCGGTTATCGCCAGTACGAAATCTCGGCTTACGCCAAAGAGGGCTATCAGTGCCATCACAACCTCAACTACTGGCGCTTTGGTGACTATCTGGGGATTGGCTGTGGCGCCCACGGCAAGGTGACCGATCTCGCGAACCAACAGATCCTGCGCACCGCCAAGGTGAAGCATCCGAAAGGGTATCTGGACAAGAGTCGCCCCTATCTGGACGAGCAGTGGCAGGTGACGGCAGACGATCTGCCGCTCGAATACTTTATGAACCGCTTCCGCCTGTTTGAACCGGCCCCCAAGGCGGAGTTCGAGGCCTATACCGGCTTGCCGCTGGAAAGGGTAGAGACGGTGCTCGCCATCGCCCAGAGCAAGGAGCTGATCGAGGATTTGGGGGATAGCTGGCAGCTCACTTCTCTCGGCCATCGCTATCTGAACGTATTGCTCGAACTGTTTATGGATGAGTGAGCGGCCTGTTGAGGCTGTGAGTTGGCGTTGCCAAATCGCTTCTTCTGTCAAAACGATCAGGGCGCCAATGGCGCCCTGATCGTTTATGGTCGGTAGAAACCCGCTCAGCAGCAGACGCTGATCATCTGTTGTTGGCCGGGCTCCCACCGCTTGCCAAATTTGGCCTTGCGCTGGTAACTCCCCTTGCCCTTCTTGTTGCGCTCGACCCGGCTGCGAAACAGGGGATCGGAGAGCAGGGCATGCAGATGGTTATCCTTTATCTCACCGCGCTGATGGGCATAGTGGCCCCCTTGCGCATTCTCCTCACGGGGGAGGGCGGGTTGGTCGACCCGAATTTTGGCCATGATGGCTCCTCTTCTTTTCTCTTGGTGTGTTGATGCTTGTGTCTGGATGGCGGTTTTCGCTGCGGGCGCCTGTTCAGATGAGCGCCCGGCAACCGGATGCACTGGCACCGGTTAAAAACGCGGCGATTTTGTCACCAAATCGCCGCCGGAGCAATGCGTCGGCGGCGCCGAGTCAGTCACACTGAGCTAGGCACGCTCAGTCAGGCATACCATGTCAGCCGTGAACCGGGTCATGCTGGTCGTGGTTGTGATGCTCGTGATGGGCCGGTGCACCAGATTCCAGCGTCTCGAGGATGGCGCAGTGCTCCGCCGAGCGGGGGCCGCCGCAGCAGATATTGGAGAGCTCGCGCAGATTGTCGCGAAAGCGGGTCAGTTCGATGATCTTCTGCTCCACCTGGGCCAGCTTGGTGTCGGCCACTGCTTTCACCTCCTGACAGGTGACTTTGGCCTTGTTGGTATCGAGGTCGAGCAGCTCGCCGATATCGGCCAGCGAGAATCCCACCGACTTGGCGCGAATGATGAACTCCAGCCGCCGCCTGTCCTGTTCACTGTAGAGGCGGTAGCCGGATTCGTTGCGGATCCCCGGTGAGATAAGCCCGTTCTTCTCGTAAAAACGCAGGGTATCTGCCTTGACCCCGCACGCCTTGGCCAGTTCACCGATCCGATACATGCTCTATCTCCCCTTGAATGTATGCCGCCACAAAAACCGGAATCCACTATCACCCCTTTGCCCATGGATTGCCAGCCAAGGGCATAAAAGGGGCAGATAAACATCTCCTGGCGACCCTTTTTTCCCATAAAACACTGAAAGTGCAAACGTTTCGAGAAAATCAAGTGGAAAACGTTTGACGCCGCGCCAAATAAGGCTTTGCTGTTTCAAAAAATCCACCACATGTCACATTTTTTGTGTAGAATACGCGCCCATAACAGAGCGCCGCACCAAGCGGGCATTTCCTAAAACGCTTTTGCCGGATGTCGGGGCGAGAGTGGTTTGCGAAATCCCCCACTTCCATTTATTTGGGGACTCTCTGTGTTGAGCCTCGCCTCCCATGGAACGGTCCCCGTTATGTTGAGGACGATAGTGTGATGGAACAAGCTCGACCCATTCGCCGTGCACTGCTGAGTGTGTCTGACAAAACTGGCATTCTGGAATTTGCCAAGGCACTCAACGAGCGTGGTGTTGCCCTGCTCTCCACGGGCGGTACCGCCAAGCTGCTTGGCGAGGCGGGTCTGCCGGTGACCGAGGTCTCCGACTACACGGGTTTCCCTGAAATGATGGATGGCCGGGTCAAGACCCTGCATCCCAAGGTTCATGGCGGCATCCTCGGTCGTCGGGATCAGGATGACGCCATCATGGCCCAGCACGCTATCTCCCCCATCGACATGGTTGTCGTCAACCTCTACCCCTTTGCTGCCACCGTGGCCAAAGCGGGCTGCACCCTGGCCGATGCGGTCGAGAACATCGACATCGGCGGCCCGACCATGGTGCGTTCTGCCGCCAAAAACCATAAAGATGTCGCTATCGTCGTCAAAGCTGCCGACTATGATCGGGTTATTCGCGAAATGGATGCCAACGGCAACAGTCTGAAACTGGCGACTCGTTTCGATCTGGCGATCAAAGCCTTCGAGCACACCGCTGCCTACGACGGTATGATCGCTAACTACTTCGGCACCATGGTGCCCTCTTATGGCGACAACAAGGAGGGTGATGAGGAGTCCCGCTTCCCGCGCACCTTCAACAGCCAGTTCATCAAGAAGCAGGACATGCGCTACGGCGAAAACAGCCATCAGGCTGCCGCTTTCTACGCCGAAGAGCATGCCGCGCCGGGTTCTGTCTCCAGCGCGACCCAGTTGCAGGGCAAGGCGCTCTCCTACAACAACATCGCCGACACTGACGCGGCGCTGGAGTGCGTGAAGGAGTTCGACGAGCCGGCCTGCGTTATCGTCAAGCATGCCAACCCGTGTGGCGTGGCCATCGGTAACGACCTGCTGAGTGCCTACGATCGCGCTTACCAGACCGACCCCACCTCTGCTTTCGGCGGCATCATAGCCTTCAACCGTGAGCTGGATGGCGCCACCGCCAAGGCCATCGTCGAGCGTCAGTTTGTTGAGGTGATCATTGCCCCAACCGTCAGCCAGGAGGCCCGCGACGCGGTCGCCGCCAAGCAGAACGTGCGTCTGCTCGAATGCGGTCAGTGGACGGCCCCGGCGCAAGGGTTTGACCTCAAGCGCGTCAACGGCGGTTTGCTGGTGCAGGAGCGGGACCTCGGCATGGTGACGCTGGGTGACCTGACCGTGGTCAGCAAGCGCCAGCCGACTGAGGCCGAGCTGCAAGATTTGTTGTTCTGCTGGAAAGTTGCCAAGTTCGTCAAATCCAACGCCATTGTCTACGCCAAAGATGGCCAGACCATCGGTGTCGGCGCCGGCCAGATGAGCCGCGTCTACTCCGCTAAAATCGCCGGTATCAAGGCGGCTGATGAAGGGTTGACCGTGGCGGGCTCCGTGATGGCCTCCGATGCCTTCTTCCCGTTCCGCGACGGTATTGATGCTGCCGCGCAGGCCGGTATCTCTTGCGTGATCCAGCCGGGTGGCTCGATGCGCGATCAGGAGGTGATCGACGCCGCCAACGAACACGGTATGTGCATGGTCTTCACCAACATGCGCCACTTCCGTCACTGATGGATCAGGGCCGCCATGGGCGGCCCTTTTGTTGTCTCTTTTCCACTGACTATTGCGACCGGCTTCCCTCTGGCGGAAGCCTGTGACCCACATAGAAGCGAGCGATACGATGAAAGTACTGATCATTGGCAATGGTGGCCGCGAACACGCCCTGGCCTGGAAGGCCAAGCAATCCCCTCTGGTGACCCGGGTCTTCGTCGCCCCCGGCAATGCTGGCACCGCGCACGAAGGGAGTATCGAGAACGTGGCTATCGCAGCTACCGATATTCCAGCTCTGCTGGCGTTTGCCAAGGAGCAGCGCATCGGTCTGACCATCGTTGGCCCGGAAGCGCCGCTGGTGAAAGGGGTGGTCGATGCCTTCCGTGCCGAGGGGCTGGCCATCTTCGGTCCGACCGCGGCTTCTGCTCAGCTGGAGGGCTCCAAGGCCTTTGCCAAGGATTTCCTGGCCCGTCACGCCATCCCGACTGCCGAGTACCAGAACTTCACCGAGGTGGAGCCCGCGCTGGCCTATCTGCGCGAGAAGGGAGCGCCCATCGTCATCAAGGCCGATGGTCTGGCCGCAGGTAAGGGGGTTATCGTGGCGATGACCCTGACCGAGGCCGAAGAGGCCGTGCGCGATATGCTCTCCGGCAATGCCTTTGGCGACGCCGGTGCCCGGGTGGTGATCGAGGAGTTTCTGGAAGGGGAAGAGGCGAGCTTCATCGTCATGGTCGATGGCGAGCATGTGCTGCCGATGGCCACCAGTCAGGATCACAAGCGGGTGGGGGATGGCGATACCGGCCTCAATACTGGCGGGATGGGCGCCTATTCGCCGGCGCCTGTGGTGACTGATGAAGTGCACCGCAAGGTGATGGAGCAGGTGATTATGCCGACCGTGCGCGGTATGGCGGCTGAGGGCAACGTCTACACCGGTTTCCTCTACGCTGGCCTGATGATCGACGGTGCAGGCAATCCCAAGGTGATCGAGTTCAACTGCCGCTTTGGTGATCCCGAGACCCAGCCCATCATGCTGCGGATGCGCTCCGATCTTGTGGAGCTCTGTCTGGCCGCCTGTGCCGGCAAGCTGGATCAGGTGGAAGCGAATTATGACCCCCGCGTAGCCATTGGTGTGGTGCTGGCTGCTGGCGGTTATCCCGGCGACTACCAGCAGGGCAAGGCCATTAGCGGTCTGCCGGTGGAAGAGGCGAGCGGCGAGAAGGTATTCCACGCGGGTACCCGCCTTGAGGGCGATACCGTAGTGACCGCCGGTGGCCGCGTGCTGTGCGCGACTGCGCTGGGCCATACAGTGGCTGAAGCGCAGCAGCGTGCCTATCAGCTGGCTGCCCGTATCCAGTGGGACGGTGTCTTCTATCGCAATGACATCGGCTGGCGCGCCATCGAGCGTGAACAGCAGGCAGGCTGATAGCCGATACCCGCAGTGACAAGCCCCGCCAATGGCGGGGTTTTTTATGCCGAAAAGTGCCTGATTGTCGATGCATTCATGTTGCTGTGGTTAACAAGCGAGGCACTCTTGTCACCATTTGCCACAAAAAACATCATTTTTCACAAACGCTTCACCATGAGTCATGGCATTATGCTGGTGATGAATTCCTGTTTGGATTCATAGGTGACCCTAATAATTTGAGCATGTTGTTATATAAGGAAATCCCATGTTGAAAACTGTTCGCCCCCTGCTGCTGCCTCTGATGTTCGGTCTGATCGCGTTGCCTGCCATGGCTGGCGATCTGGAACAGCCGATGAAGAAGATTGGCTTCAACTACAAGCAGGCGGTCAAGGCTGATGATCCGGCTACCATGGAGAAGCACATCAACGAGATGAAGGCCCAGCTGGATGTGGCCAAGCAGAAGAACATGCCTGCCGCCAAGAAGGAGAAGTTCCTCGAAGGCATGAATGAGGTACAGACCGAGCTGGATGCCAGCCTGGCTGCGCTCAAGGCCGGTGACGAAGCCAAGGCGCGCGAGCACCTGGCCAAGGTCAACGACCTGAAGAAGGAGTATCACAAGTATGCCAAGCAAAAAGGGTGATCCCTTTCGCTGGGATGCTGTGGTTCGCCTGACCCATTGGGGTGTGGCGGCGATCTGTATCGGCAACCTCTGGGTTAACGAAGCGGGGGAGGAGTGGCACGAGTGGCTGGGTTACGGCGCCATTGGGCTGGTCTCCTTGCGTCTGCTCTGGGGGCTCACTTTCGCCCGTGGCTACGCTCGCCTTAGTGCCTTAATCCCCAGCGGTGAGGATTTTCGCCAGCAAGCGCGCGAGATGCGTGAGCGGCAGCCTCCGGCACCGGGTCATCACGGCAGCGGCAAGCTGGCTGTGTGGGCGCTCTGGCTGGTCGTGCTGGCGACAGCAGGCAGCGGCTGGTTTCAGAATACCGAGACGGGATTTGAACTGGGGGCTGACGAGTGGCATGAGTGGTGCGTGGTGGCGCTGCAGGGACTGATTGGTCTGCATCTGCTGGCCATCGTCTTCACCTCCTGGCGCCAGCGCAGCAATCTGGTTACCCGGATGCTGCCTGCCATCGGGAGTCGCTCATCCATCCAGAGCGGCAGCAACGAGCAAACCTGAGGCTCAGCATTAGGCTACTTGTTTCTTAGTGAGGCGCCTGATCCAGACCCTGCCCAGACCCGCCCATGGCGGGTCTTTTCTATGGCCTCCTCGAGCTTATCACGGGACATTGCTCGATCCGCAGATGCAAAAAGGCCACTCATCATGAGCGGCCTTTTTCAATTTGGTGGCCCCTGGGGGACTTGAACCCACGACCAATCGATTATGAGTCGTAGAATTTACATTCTCACAATGTCTCATTGCGTTTCAGAAAGCATACAAAAATCATAGTAAACACATACATATAGCAAACTTGCTTGTCTCATAAGATCTCGTAAAATATCAGATAGCTTCATCTTAAAAGCACCCATTAAAGCACCATGATTTGAGCATGGGTGCTTTTAGCGAGACCTGTCGACTATGCCATTAACGCCCAATGATATCGCTGCACTACCAGCGAAAACCAATGCCTATTACAGGATGGATGATACCCGTACTCGTGGGGCTGGTGGGCTAGGGGTCAAAGTTCTTCCAAGTGGTGGCAAGATGTTTGTCTTCCGCTACATGCGCGAAGGAAAGCGGGCCTTCATCCAACTTGGCAGTTTTCCCACGCTGTGCCTTGCCGATGCCCGCAACAAAGCCCGGGCCTTGAGCCAGACAATCCGAGATGGTTTAGACCCCAAAGATGAGCAAGAACGACAATCAAAAGAGCGTGAGCAGGCCAAGCGAGAGCATGAGCAACAAGGCACCATAGGGCAGTTATTCCAAAGCTATACCCAACAGATGAAGAAAGACGGTAAACGTACCCATGCGGCTGTGATGTTGGCGTTGGAAAAAGAGACATACCCGCATCTGAGCAAGACGACCAAAGCAAAGGATGTGACCGCTCATGATATCAAGATCATTTTGGCCCACATGATACGCCGGGGAGCAAGCACCCAGTCAAACCGGGTACGTAGTTACCTGATGGCAGCCTTCAATTACGGCCTCAAGCACGACAACGATCCTGCCAACTTCATAGATGATGCTAAGTTTGGCCTTGTGATGAACCCAGTGGACGCGATACCCAAACAGAAAGCTGCGGAGCGCGTCGGAGAACGATTCCTATCATGGAGCGAAACCCGTCAACTACTCGATGATATGGAGCAGCCAACGAGCCTTGGCCCGACCCTACGCAACCTGATCCGGTTGTGTTTCTTCACCGGAGGTCAGAGGCCCAATGAACTGGCTGAATCCCGTTGGGCCAATATTGATTGGCAAGCCAAAACTCTGACCATTACCGCCGACATTTCAAAAAATAAGCGTATCCACATTGTTCCACTCACTGATAGCGCCTTGCTTGTCCTTCGGTTCCAACAAGAGCTAGCTGGTGATAGCCCTTTTATCTTTCCTCACGCCCTGCAGTCGGATAAGCCTATGCCGATGGCATCACTGAGCCAAGCTATCGACCGTTACAGAAAACGAACCCAGATGGAGCATTTTATCCCCCGTGACTTCCGGCGTACCTGTAAAACCCTGATGGGTGAGCTTGGTATTGCCAAAGATCTGCGCGACCGCCTCCAGAATCACGCCCGGAATGACGTATCCAGCAAACACTATGATCGTTATGAATATCTTCCAGAAAAGCGTCATGCCTTGGAATTATGGGAACGACGCTTGCTGCAGACTGAAATGGATCCTGGTGTCTCTGCAAACCTTGGGGAGTAAATGATGGGTAGCTTCGCGGCGAATGTTCGTATACGTCGCAGTTTGGAAAGCTGTCGTTGACCAATCTGGTGTTTAGGGTCAGGCGGCATTTCTGTCTGGCTCATCCTACTCTTGAACCCCATCCTCGAACGTCACATTGCTCTCTGCCAAGCCCGTAGCGCACCTCAAGCTGTTTCCAGTGCTTCTGTGCCGAATCCAGTAATATGTAAGTAATCATCAGGGGACCCTCAAATGAATCACCGCCTCACGCTCACTTCATGTGCAGACATACGGTCGAAAATATCTGCACTATTGGGTCAGCCTTCCAAATTGCTGACCCAAAGCGCCGCCCAAACCCCATAGAACGCCATCCATCTGCACGATGCTGTATATCACATCCTCTGAATCCCCCCACCAGTAGACCTAGCGAAGGTCGGTGAGATCTCGCAGATCATTCGTTAGATGTTCATCACCCAACTACTTATCTAGCTAGTTGATGATGTCGGCTGATTGTAGATTGGCGAGATAAAACTCTTCGTAGTTGAATTGACACAGCTGTCTCCAAAAAGCCCAAAGCAAGCCCCAAACAAGCCCCAAAAGAGTTATTACCCCTGTAGGGCTGGCCGCACATGTTGACATTCCTTCAGACTGCTCTCGAATGAAAAAAAACCAAGGAGCAATCTTATGAATCAACCTAATACGATGCTGATTTCCGAAGCAAGCTTGCGTAAAAAACTGGAAATCTCGCGGGCTACCATCTACCGCTGGCGTAAAAATAATCCGAATTTTCCCAAGGCTGTCCATATCGGACCGCGGGCTATTCGTTACGACCTTGCCGCTGTTGAGGCATTCATTGCCAAATTGAGCGAAGGGGAGATTACGTAATGGCCTCCCCATTCAAGAGATTCATTTTGCTGCTCTACATGCCCTTCACAATGGAGAAGCACTACCTGCTTTCTGCTGATGGTTTCCTTGCTGTGATTGGAGGTGAGACATGGGTGATGTAGTAAGGCCGGATGCCAAGGACGTTACACCTCAAGAGCGCTGGGTTTTGTACTCGAGGGAAAAGGCATTGTTGCTTGAACGTGAGAAGGCGCTGACTCACAAAGAAATCGAGCTGCGTGTACGTGCACTGGTTGATAAACACGGTGTGTAATATGGCTGATATTTATATGTTTCCGGACAAGCACGCGCAAGTTCAAACACCGGCTGTCCGTGTGGCTCAACTGGCTGACGGTTTTACCAGGATTGCCAATGAGCTCTATGACGCCATCATTTTGGCTGATTTAACCAAGAATGAGCAGAAGGTGATACATGCCATTACCCGCTGCACCTTCGGGTTTAACAAGAAGGTGGATCGCATTTCCGACAGCCAGATTGCCCGGCGCACAGGGATGTCGCGCCAGGCGGTCAGTCTTGCCAAAAACACGTTGTTACGTATGAAGGTTTTGGTGCGTGAGGTGGGCAAAATCGGTCCCAACAATTGCCTGAGTGAGTGGGAAGTTACCGAGTGTCATAGGAAGTCTGACATTGTCAGAGAAACCATGACAAATGGTGTCACGGAAACCATGACAGTCTTGTCAGAGAAACCCGGACACACAAAAGACACTACTAAAAAGACAAAAAAGAAAAATACTGATGGGGCATCAGCTGGCGCTGACGCCACCGCCGTCGAACAACAACAGGTCAAGCAGACCAAACACACACCTTTTAAAGCCATCGTGGATATCTACCACGAGGTACTGCCTGAGATGGCTGCAATACGGGAGCTTACCGACGCACGCAAGACCAAAATTCGCAACTTCTGGCACAAGTTCAAGTTTACCGAAGAACGCTGGCGTAAGTACTTGGAATATATCGCCGAGAACTGCCGCTGGATGTGTGAGAGTCGACCACGGCGGGATGGCGAGTCGAGCTGGAAACGGAAGAATCTGGATTTTCTGGTCACCGAGCGCTGCATATTGGGCGTAAAGGAGGGGCGGTTCGATGACGAGTAGCATTCTAGGATTGGTCCCCCCGCACAACTTTGAAGCTGAGCAATCGACGCTGGGTGGGCTGATGATCCGCGCCGAAGCTCTTCACGAGCTCTCTTTGTCTGAGCGGGATTTTTACAGCCGGCCGCACCAGATCATTTTTGACGCCATCTCACAGTTGGTGGCTACGCGCCAACCTGTTGACCTCAATACGGTCAGCCACCGTTTGGATGAGAATGGGCTGATTGAGGAGGCTGGCGGTTTGGCCTACTTGATAGAAGTCATCAAAAACACGCCGAGCGCGGCCAACATCACTACCTATGGTGCCATCGTGCGCCAGAATGCAGATCGTCGCTTTGCTGTGGCCAAGCTGCAGGATTGTATTGGGGCGATGATGGATCCTGGATTCAGCTCGACCGAAGAGAGGTTCGCCACCATGGATGGCCTGCTGGGGGAAATCGACAGCAAGCGCTCTGATGGTGTGTCGGCCCTAGCCTCGCCAGCCTCAGATATAGTGCGCCAGTGGTGTGACGAGATGGATCGCCGCTCTAACCTCGATCCTAACGAGATGATCGGTTACGCGACAGGGATCGACAATCTCGACAAGCTGCTCTACCCCTCTGGGATCAGCAAGACCGCGCTGGTGTGCATTGGGGCGCGCCCCAAAATGGGTAAGTCGACGGTGATGGCCAGCTTGTGCAACCACACTGCTTTGGTGAAAAAGCTGCCGGTTGTTGGTTTCAGTCTGGAAATGACCAGTGTTGAGCTGTTCGAGGTGATGATCGCCCAGGCGGTCGGAATAAATCGGCAGGATCTGAGTCATGCGAAAGACCTGCAATCGATCGACAAGGCCTATGCTGCAGCGGCCGAGTTGGGCTACTCCAAGCTGCACCTTGCCGACCAGTCGGGTATGAGCCTGTCCCAGATTGTTAGGGAGTGTCGTCGTCTGCGCCGTAAGTTGGGTCAACTGGGATTGATTGCGGTGGACTATCTGACCTTGATGAAGGCGGATAAGGCTGAACGCAATGACTTGGCGTATGGGGCGATCACTAAGGGACTCAAGGAACTGGCCAAGGAGATGGGTTGCCCGGTAGTGCTGCTGACTCAGCTCAATCGTGGTCTTGAATCGCGGGACAACAAGCGGCCCATGCCGAGCGACAGCCGTGACACTGGCCAGATCGAGCAAGACTGCGACATTTGGATTGGCTTGTACCGGGACGAGGTGTATGACGAGAACTCTCCTCGCCAGGGGCTCTTAGAACTGAGTGTGCGTCTGAACCGGAGCGGTAATACGGGGACTGCATACTGTCGATTCCAGGAAGGGGTGATTTCAAACATCAGTGCTGAGGAGGTAGAACGGGTGGTTCAGGTAGCGGTGGCGTCGGCCAAGGGTAAGGTACACAGAGGGGGGTGGGGTGGTTAAGTAATTGAAATTAAATATGAATTATAAATAACTTGGGAAGGTGATGTGGTTTTGACTGATGGACATCATGTGCCTAAGTGCAGCGCAGGGGGTATTTACACACCGATTTCCTGCTGCTGGCTGCAATGCCTTGCGCTGAGGAGCCTCGTGCCGGATGCGTAATCCACTGTTCCAGCTAAGGAGGGCAGGCTGATTTATTTCCGCACATCCTGGCAACGATGATCGTCCTCCCCCTGTAGGGCTGGAACCGGTCTACCCCATAGTGAATACTGGTCGCCTATGACCTATTCCCCTATGCATATAACAGATTTCCCTGACTGGCACGGTATCGAACTCGCGTACTGTGCTGGCCGCCAGAGTGTGCGCCAGATAGCGATAGAGCACGGCATTTCACATACCGCCATTAACAAGCGGGCCAAGACGCACAAATGGTCAAGAGTCACAACACCTGTTAACGCTGTCTCATCTTCAGGTATGCCTACGGATCCTATCAGTAGAGCTGAACACGTGGATTCAACAACTCAAGTTATGATCCCAGTTGTCACTCCTCAGGTTTCCACAGTGGAAACCAATACGTCGAATCCCAAGACGGTAACAAGAGGCCGTCGGAGCGCATACACAAACGAGTTGGGGGAGGCCATATGTAGCGCCATTGCTGATGGGGTGAGTCTACGCGCAGTGTTGGCTCGTCCGGGTATGCCGTCCAAATCCATGGTGATGCGCTGGTTGGCTGATGAACGCTACGTAGAATTTAGGGACCAGTACGCGTGCGCGCGCGAGGATCTGGCCGACAAACTGGCCGATGAGATCCTCCAGATTGCCGATGACGGCAGCAATGACACCTTCCTCGACGCCAACGGGAACGTAAAAGTGAACCATGATGTGATTGCTCGTGCCCGCCTGCAGATCGATGCTCGTAAGTGGCTGGCCGCAAAGCTGGCTCCCAAGAAGTACGGCGATGGGGGGCAGAGAGAAAATTCGGGCGTTAACTACGGGAGCATGCAGGTGAAATCGACAGTCACTTTTGTGCATCCACCCAACTGGGATGAAAATGGCGAGGTTTATAAGGATGACTGATTTTGTAACATTGAATGAAAGTCCCAAAGCCATCGTGGCAATCTCGTTCGGGATGAAGGGATCAGAGGTTCGAATCCTCTCACACCGATCAAATTCAACAAGGGCTTAGCTTCGGCTAGGCCCTTGTGTATTTCTGGCCCTCAAGTTCTGTGGGGAAATTGTTCCTCTCCCCGTCTTTGTCCTTCATCTAAGGCCACTTTCGGTGCCTCACTCAGGACGACTGCTTCCCCCATGCCAACGCAATAGCTCCGCTCCTACTCATGTTTTGGGCTCATATCCTTACCATGCATCCTCCGTATTCAAAAGAACATCTGGGCTAGCCCTCTCTTACACAGGAGCCCTCAGTGCAGCCATTGATGACCCACCAAGGTTTCCTTTGTAAGGCAATGAGGATCATCGCCAATTCAACATAATGGGCATTAGGCAAAGTTGGTTGGCAGGCGCAGTGACGCACTTTTGTCCATTGCAGAGTATTGGGGGTCATAGTAGTGCCTTGCGTAGGTACCGTATCGCCCCTTTGCTCACCGCCATGCCAAGAGGAAGTCTTAGGCATGCAGCAATAGCAAAAAATTATGAAAAAAACTCCATGTGTAATTGACGAGTACATCTTGTTGATTCACAATATATGTACTTATTCAGTACATATTGGACGCGATGAAATGTATAAGTATGGTGTTGAACTTTTCCCCAAGTGTGTGTTGACTCCAGTGACCCTGGGCGAGCTAAGAGCATCTATTGCTGAGGTGCAGGACGTCTTCGATGAACTTCACTATCTGGCGCATGGCTCTGCTATTGACAGTGATACTGACCGTGATTCCAGGCTGGAGAGATGTCGTCTTTGGCCTCAATTAGCCTATGTGTGGAAGTATGCCGAGCAAGGTATCTACAGTGACGATGCTATACCAAGTGATCCCGATGCTTTTTTTAGCGATGCGGCAACACTCCTTTCTGCAATCAATGGCTACAACGCCTATCAGGGCGAAACTGTCGGGCAGGCGATCATCAAGGTCATCATCAAATTCTGTGCCCGTATCAAACTCGATTTCAATTCGAATTTTGAGACTGCATTAAATAGCCCATTCGGTGATGCGGTCACGCTCCAATGCGCGTGGTTCCCACAAGTCGCCATGAAAGACCTTACCCTGCTGGAGTTGGCGTTACTTGCTGGGATGACCAACATGCGGTCAGTGCGAAATGCCCAATATGTGGAAGATGAGGGACTGAGTTTTTACAAAGATGGGACAAAGGTACTCGTCACTGTGGCAGACGCCAGAACGTGGTTGGCTGGTCGAACAGGCTTTGTCTCATCGACGAATCTGCCTACAGCTGACAGTGTGGTTTATTAATTTTCCTGCAAGGAGGCGAAGATGAAAAACTTCACAAAGCACAGCGAAAAACGGTCACAGCAACGCGGTATTTCCATGGCGATGTTAATGGCACTGGAAGACTTTGGTATTGAAATCCAGCAAAAGGGCGGCACGGTTAAGGCTGAAATGCCACGTAACCACGATGTGCGTCAGAACATGAGAGCCTATGCCAAATTAATCGTTCACCTGCTGGACCATGATATTTATTCCATCGAAGGCAACATGAACGAGATTATCACAGTGGGCCACAAACATTCATAACCACTTGGATGTGGCTTTACGGAAGTATGAAATTATCACCAGTAAATGTGGGGATTTATGGGTTGTTTACCTTGTCATGGTCGCGTTGATTGCACTCGCTGCTTTGAGACCAAACAACTGGCGTTCGATGTCTCGAAGCGAACCGAAGGGGATTGGCGGATCACACACAATCCGCTCTCTTGGGGCACGACCACTCCGGAGGTTGTCGTTCTAGGCTTCTCCAAAGGTCCGACGCAGGCAGGGGCATTAGCCTCCGAACCACACGATGCCATCGCCTACAAGAAAGCGCGTCTGCAAGTCGGCAAGATCCTCGCGCACATTGGGCTGATTCCCACCTTGGAGTCGCCGGAACGGATTAAAAAAGAGGTGGATAGGTTGATCTCCGATAAAGGCGGCCGGTTCCACTTCGCCTCACTCATCCGTTGCACCGTTGAGCAATATGACCGTTCAAAGAACATATGGAAGGGGTCGGGTGGAGGAATGCTGGACAAGTTTATGGGGGCCGAGTTTGGAGACGAAGTTGCGTCAAACTGCTCTGCCGGGTTTCTGCGTGATCTGCCCAGTGAAACACGGCTTATCGTCATGTTTGGACTTGGCTCTGAGATCAAGTCTAAAAAGTCTTTGAGTGAGTTCTCCCACAATTACGTGGAGGCCGCCAACAAGCTGTTCCAGAAAGTCCGGCCTGGAAAGTGGAAGCGAGTGAATCAGGTCGCCTATACGGATGGCACCATCACCGTTGTTCACGTCGAGCACTTTACCTCGCAAGGGGCCAATATTCCGAACTGGCTTGGGGTATATGACCACCCCAGGTCACAACTTGGCCGTCTGGCAAAGGCTGCGGTCAAAGGCTCTGGCGTGAAAGTGTATTAAGACAAAGATATTTCGTTGAAAAGGAGAGGCGGTCGCAGTCCCTCCATGGCATGGATAATGGGAGCAGAGTTCCTATGGGTTTGATTTATTTGAAACAGGCAGCTTCGGAATGGCAAGTCGGCATTGCGGGTAGCGCGGGTGAGTTCAAGTGGGATATTCAGGAAAGAATTTTGGCAACAGACTTCAAAGATGCTGCTGAAAAGGCTCAGCAGAAAGCCATTGAAGGTCGAGGTGTGGTGTATTCCCTCACAAGTATGGAGTTAAAACTCGTTGAAGAGGCCCCTATACCCGAGCAATAAACCATCTTATTATTGGGACATCCTAATAGGCTCCCAGCCAAAAGAAGGCTAACCCTGTCACCGCACATAAGGGGGGTTACGGTAAATCCGGCGCCCCTTTTTGCTGCCTGGCAATTCAGTGCAGCTCATAAAGTGTACATTTTGAGCCATTCAACCAGTCCCTCAAAACCTATGGCTCAAAACTGGTTTTTTTCTATGAGCCATAACTACGTTTAGATCCATAGATAATGAGCCAAGCAAAGAGGCATATCGTGGCGGTGATTGGGTATCTCAGAGTAAGCACGGACGAACAGAGTATTGGAGCTCAGCGTCACAGTATTGGGCAGACTCACAAGGTTGAGAGTTGGTTCGCTGACGAAGGCGTATCGGGAGCAGTGAAGGCACTACAGGCAATATCCATTGCACATCATCTTGGTAAACATGCTCTTTCCCTTTCACATATCAAGCTCATGTCCGCCGCTAACAACGCCTGAGTGCCAGTGACGGTCGCTCAGACGATGTATGCTAGCTCGTAACTATCCCTTCTCATCCATGTACTTGTCGGTTGCGGTGCCAGCACCCACCGCAACCGCAACCGCTATCCCGGCTGAGGAGATGGCACCCACAGGGCCCAGCACAGGCAGAGAGACAATCACTACCGTGGTGGCAACCGTAGCTTCTACAAAATCACTAAACCAGGACATAGGTTTGCTCCTTTTCCGTTGCGGTATTGCCTATTTCGGCAGCACCGTTATCCTCAATTGATACATAGCGGAATGTGACATCCATCACATTTCATATCCGCCAGAAAAATTTTAGAGCCTGTTTGAAAAAAGTGGGAACAGTGAAAAAATAAAGATTTTTACACGGTGTTATAATTGTGTGCTAATTGAGGGTTCAAAGAAAGAACGCCTCATGCCAAGAATTGACACTTTAATTATTAAATTTCAATGAGTTGGATTGTTTTCACTGAATCGCACCGGCTTCTTTAGACACTGTCGTGACGTGAGATGGTTACAGGTCATCATTGAGTCTGGCGAACTCCACTTCGTTGGTAGTGATCGCCAAGCTTGCTAGTTTGTCCGCTATCTCATTACCCTCAATTCCTGCATGGCCAAAAAAAGCGCACTCAATTGAGGCTTTTTTATGCGTTCGAATGCTGAATATACTTCTTCGACCAACAATCTATTAGCCACTTGCTTACCACTTTTCAGTTTCCATCCTCTTTTCTTCCATCCCGGCGCCCATTTTGTCGCACAGTCTCGTGTATAGGTTGAATCTGTCAAGATACGGAGCTGGTCGGTGGTTGGATGCACGGTGAGATATGTCTGCGCCAGACTTAGGGCAAAATTGAGCGCCATCAGCTCACCGATATTATTCGTGCCGTGAAGCAGATAGCCGCCATACCACTGAGCTATAATTTTCCCTCTTTCATAGACTACGACGCCACAACCGCTTGGGCCGGGATTGCCATCACAGTAGATGGTCAGATTCGAAAGGAGTCCCTGTACTTTTGTAGTGGTCTAACCATCCCGGACACCGTTTTAGGTGGTACAGTCACCAGCGAACAGAAGGTAGAGGCCCTGGAGGCTCTACTGCCCTTGCTGGTGCAGGTGATCGCGGAAGGGAAGTTACAGCAAACGGCGCTGGCTGATCTGCGGGCCAATCATGCAGCTCTGCAGGCGCTGTCTAGCTCACCCGCGCCGAACTGGTCGGTGATCGGGGCTTTGTCTAGCTGCGTGCGATCGATTTTGGAAGGTGCCGGTGGAGGGGGGCTGGCTGCACAGGCGTTGGGCTGGTTGACCACCTTGACAGCGGGCTGAGTGACTTACTTCCCTGTTGATGGCATGTCTTTTCTCTTGCGAGACCAGTCTCAACCCCTTCACTAATGGAAGTATCGCTACCGGGCTGCGCCCTATCCCCGGCACCCAAGTGCACCGCGCCATCGAGCCGCTGCTGGGCACTCTCAGTCGCGGCGAGTGGGAGCAGCAGTGGTACCCGCTCTATCAGGCGGTGCTGGCATGGTGCCATGTGCAGGAGAGCGAGGTGGAAGCCTTCTACAAGCGAGTTACTGCCGCTTAAGGTATGAAAATCGAGATGGTACTGAAAAAACTATGGGTCGGCGTTACTAGTAACGGATGTTGTGCATAGTCATGATTTGAAAGTAAAAGTCATTTTTTTACTGCAAACCGTCACTAGCTGGTGTTCGCTAAATCAAACAAAATGGTTTGACTGTGGCGTCAACTGTAGATAGTTTTACCGTTAAGAAATCTTAAAAAGTAGTGGGGGCAAAGCCCCCACTATAGTTAACCAAAAAAAGCTAGATACAAATCTCTCACTGCTAAGATGGCCTCGGAACCGTTCTTGATGTGAGGTAGTATCGGTAACAGGGTTGTGGTTGCTACTAACAACAACTTCCCAGTCATGCTCTTAGGCCTGTCAGCATCATGTTGATGGGCCTTTTGTTTGCAGCGGAAGCTGCGCTTTGCCGCGGGATTGCGGCGCTTCAGTTTTGCCATATAGTGTTTCCCTATTCGGCGGTTGATAAAGTCGTTTAAGTGAAAGCATTTTCACCTCTCTAGCTGTTTGGTGTTGTTGGTGGCCTTGTGGCCAATTCCTGAATTTTCCGATCATTTGTCATCAGGGACAAGGCATGATTATCAATCGCTTGTTTCGATTTGTGACCCTGCAGAATCCATTGCCAGACGCTACCAGTAAACAGCTAGCTACGCCAAGCCCATCAGCACATTCTTGCCCATACCTGAATCTTTTTGCACATTTTTCGTCCAGTGCGTCCTAGCAAGGCCGAGTTAGATTGAAATCATCATGCAGCCTCTTAGTGCTTATGCTTGCAACACTGCATGTAGTGGTATTTTTGTCAGTAGACACAAGATAAGGTGCTTGTGTTCCTATTGCAATCTGTGGATAACCTTTAGGCTGTGGGTAAATTGTGAGCCTTACGCTCTGTGTTGGTGATCACTTACAACGAGTGGTTTTTCATTCTTCCGCTGCGCCAAATGCAAGTCTTCTGATCGAAGATGAAAAATTTAAATAACTTTTTTTGCTTGCGAAAATCATTCTTTTTTAATAGCAAACTCAAGTTGAATAGATTATTTCCCAATAATGGACAAATTCTGTACTAACTAGTCACCAACATGACTGCTGCGGACATACTTTTAAATCGAGGTTCTCCGTGTGTGAAAAGTGGCTACACACCAGCTAAATTGAAGACTATTGGCTATGGAGGGACTCAATGGACAGCAAATGGAAGTGGCCCGCTTTGAAGGTTGCAAGGTGGGCTTTCAAACATGGTGAGTTCTTTGACCTTTACGATGTGTCATATCTGCTTGGGATACCGGCCAGCGATGCGGGTAAGGTGGTCCTCTATCTGAGGTCATTGCGCTGCGTGGAAAAAATGGCCGAGACTCGGCGTTGCAAGCCGGAACCTGGGCGAATGGCGCGTCGCCGGATTTTTATCAAGGTGATCTGCATACACCCAAGTCCAATGCTGATGCCGGAGAACGAATTACCAGAGCAAAAATGCGAGTCGGTTCAGAGCTGATCGAGCTGACCGAGCTGGTTAGGCGGATACCTTATCATTCTATTGTGTGTATTTAATTGGCAGGATGCATGCGTGACTCTTATTGTGTGTGTCGCCTTGGCTCTCATGATCTGGTTTGCCCTTGTCTCTTATAGGAGACAAAGGAACATCCGTTCAGATGTGTGCAAAACGTGGACTCCTCTTACAAGGGAAGAGCATTTTGCTGTTCCCGTTATCATTTCACGACCAATAGCTCTGCTAATGACGTTGTATATCTCGGGCTGAGCTGCTCCCGCTTCATCATCCATTCGCTGGTATCCCGTCCCCTTGTGCCAAAGTAGACCCTCCCGATTCCTTCCTGATTGATCTTGTCGATCACCTGCATCAGTGCATTGCTGCGTGGCACTTGTTGCTCGCTGGCGAACAGGTCGCCCTGTTGGATGCTGTCCGGGGTGAAGTCGGCCAGCATGACGCCACCTTTCTGGTAGCGGTGTCCATCTCGCCAGATGTTGGATAGGAGCGGTCCAATCAGGGCAAGCAGCGCCCTGGTGTCGCTGGTTGGGATGGCCACCCGGGTGCTAATCTGGTTGCCGTAGTATGGTTCTTTGTCATTGAATGGACTGGTGCGGATAAACAAGGTGACGTGACGACAGCGCATCCCTTCAGATCTAAGCTTCTCGGCGGCCCGTTCCATGTAGCCTGCAAGGGCCTGGTGCATGGCGCCGATCTGGGTGATGCGATCGCCAAAGCTCCGGCTGCAGATGATCTGTTGCTTGGCCTTGGCCATCTCTTCCAATTCGGCGCATGGGATCCCCCGCAGCTCCTGGACAGTTCGCTCGACGACGACCCCATATCTCCGCCGCAGGCTCTTGGTATCTGCTGAGACAAGCTCTGCCACGGTCCGGATCCCCTGTGATTCCAGTTTGGCGGTCAGCCGGCGGCCAATTCCCCACACTTCTTCAACCGGAGTAATAGCCATCAGCCTGGCTCGTCTTGCCTCATCGCGCAGGTCAACCACACCGCCGGTGGCTGGCCACTTCTTGGCGGCGTAGTTCGCCAGCTTTGCCAGGGTTTTTGTCGGCCCAATCCCGACTCCTACCGTGAGGCCTGTCCACTGCTGCACCCGTTCACGGATCTGGCGACCGTATACTGCCAGGTCACCTGCCCATGATTCGCTGAGCTCGATAAAGGCCTCATCGATGCTGTAAACCTCTACCGCCGGCGCCATGCCTTCCAGGGTCGTCATGACACGTTGCGACATATCGCCATAGAGGGCGTAGTTGCTGGAGAACCAGACGCCTCCCATGGCTTCAAAGAACTGGCGGATCTGGAAGTAGGGAACCCCCATCTTGATCCCCAGTGCTTTCGCCTCTGCCGAGCGGGCCACAATGCACCCGTCATTGTTGGAGAGCACTACGATAGGTCGCCCCTTCAGGTCTGGCCGGAACAGGCGTTCGCAGGAGGCGTAGAAGTTGTTCACATCTACCAGGGCAATAGCCTTCGGCATGGTTTACCCCAGCTTGGTCTTGTGGAGTACGAAAGTGACGACGCCGAATATCTCCAGCTCCTGGCCTTCCTGCAGGGTGATAGGCGGGAAATCTGGGTTGGCCGGGAGCAGTGCGGGGAAGGGGCGCTCTTGTAGCCGCTTGACGGTGAACTCCCCATCGAGGCAGGCCAGCACGATTGCGCCATGGCAGGGCTTGATTGCTCTATCCACGATCAGAAGATCCCCGTCATTGATGCCAGCATTCACCATGCTGTGTCCGCTGGCCCTGACATAGAAGGTGGCGGCAGGATGTTCGATACAGATCTGGTTTAAGTCGATGGTCTGCTCTACATAGTCCTGTGCCGGGCTGGGAAAGCCGCAAACGACAGGGGTGAGGAATAAAGGGAGTTCTATGATAGGTGCATCGGTCGCGTGGGGGATCATGGTAAGGGTGGCTGTATGAACATACAGTCATTCTAACTGAGGGATCCGGAAAGATCACTGGTCGGCGTTCGGGTCTTGGCAAGGCAAGGAGGTTCGCAGCCAATTAAGCTTGGCAGAGTCCGACCTGGTGAGTCTGTGCTCATATATGACGAAGGGGCAGCGCATGTGAATCAACTACATCCCGACTACCAGGGGGGTGCTGATGGAATACTTCGGGGTTGATGACCCCGGGTACGACTGGAAGGGGGAGGTGTGGCAGGACTACCAGGCCCCGATCCTGATCCAGCGAGATGGCCGGCGGCAGGCGCAGCCCGGCAGCAAGCACTACCCCACGATGAACGCCAGGGCCGAGCGCTGGCGGATCAGCATGGCCGACGGCATGCCCTTCGCGGTTGCAGGTATCTGGCGGGCATGGCAGGAGGAACAGGGCTACACCTTCAGTTTCTCCCAGCTCACGATCAATGCCGACACGCACCCGCTACTGCGGCGAATGCACAAGCCCGTAGACGAGAAGCGGAGCTTGGTCATCGTGTCGCTGGATGACTACGACACCTGGCTGGGGTGCAAGGACCCTGAACTGGCGCGAACTTACCAGGTTCAGCCGCTGATAGAGCAACTGACAGGGGGGCCGAAGCCACTTGTTTTCCAGGGCTGACGTTAGCCCAGTGTTAGACCTGACAAGAAATGAGCAAGGTTCGCATCGCTGCGAGCCTTGCTGTATCTGGTACTAAAAGAGGAGCCGAACCTGCAGCCTTCGCATTACGAGTACGGTGAGCACAAGGCGTAACAGCAGGCAGATAGCAAGCTGGACTTGTTTTTAACAGATATTAGAGGTGGCAGGAAACCTCTAAGGCCAAGTGTGGTGCTCTGTGGACGCTGATAACATAGGGAGATAAAGATGCAATACATGTATTGATAAAGGCATCAGATAAAAAGAGAAGAAGGCAGGCAGCACAAATTGCAAAGCGGTTTCGCTATCGAGGTGAGGACATGGCGATGTGTACCAGCTTCGCCAACAGTTGCTTCGCTACCCACACAGTTCTTTGTGTCAATGAGCTATCCCTAACGTGGATTAACTACCAGCATCCCAGCTTTTCCCTAAAGGTACCCATTAAAGCACCCAAGAACGCCGGATAAGCAAAAGGCGTAGCGGTTACTAACCTGCTACGCCTTGCTATATGTGGTGGCCCCTGGGGGACTTGAACCCACGACCAATCGATTATGAGTCGACTGCTCTGACCAACTGAGCTAAGGGGCCAAATTGTGCGTTTAGCGGCGTGGATTATAGGGGAAGAGGAAAGGGCAGTCTATAGGCATATCAACCACTTGGCGACTAATTGTCCAGCTTGATTGAGGGCGCAAAGAGGGTCGCAAGGGTAAATGCCAGACAAAACAAAGCCCCGCATGGCGGGGCTTTGGCAGAGTAGTTTGACACAGGGTCAGGACTATTCGTCCAGGAAGCTGCGCAGCACTTCCGAGCGGCTCGGGTGGCGCAGTTTGCGCAGTGCCTTGGCTTCGATCTGACGAATACGCTCACGGGTAACGTCGAACTGTTTGCCCACTTCCTCTAGGGTGTGGTCAGTGTTCATGTCGATACCGAAACGCATCCGCAGTACCTTGGCTTCACGGGCGGTCAGGCCAGCCAGCACTTCGCGGGTGGCGTTGCGCAGGCTTTCGCTGGTCGCCGCATCCGCTGGCAGAGCCAGGGTGGTATCTTCGATAAAGTCGCCCAAGTGGGAATCTTCATCATCACCGATGGGCGTCTCCATGGAGATCGGCTCTTTGGCGATCTTCAGTACCTTGCGGATCTTGTCTTCCGGCATGCCCATGCGCATGGCCAGCTCTTCCGGGTTCGGTTCGCGCCCCATCTCCTGCAGCATCTGACGGGAGATACGGTTGAGCTTGTTGATGGTCTCGATCATGTGTACCGGGATACGGATGGTACGGGCCTGATCCGCGATGGAGCGGGTAATGGCCTGACGGATCCACCAGGTAGCATAGGTCGAGAACTTGTAGCCACGACGGTATTCAAACTTGTCTACCGCCTTCATCAGACCGATGTTGCCCTCCTGGATCAGATCCAGGAACTGCAGACCGCGGTTGGTGTACTTCTTGGCGATAGAGATAACCAGACGCAAGTTGGCCTCAACCATCTCTTTCTTCGCACGGCGGGCCTTGGCCTCACCGATGCTCATGCGACGGTTGATATCCTTGATCTGGGCAATCGACAGACCGGTCTCTTCTTCAATCTGCTGCAGCTTGCCGATGGCGCGCTGAATATCCTCGTCCATTTCAACCAGACGTGGAGACCAGGCTTTGCCTGCCTGCTTCTGGTATTCGAACCAGGCCGTTTCACACTCGTTGTTGGTGAAGGCCGCGACGAAGGTTTTCTTAGGCATCTTGGCCTGCTCAACGCAGAGCTTCATGATGATGCGTTCCTGCACGCGAACGCGCTCCATCATTTCACGCATGTTATTGACCAGGCGATCGAACTGCTTGGGCATCAGGCGGAATTGACGGAATACATCGGCCAGCTGGGCGATGGCAGCCTGGGTATCTTCGTGCGCGCGACCATTCTTCTGAATGGAGAGACGGGTCACTTCATACTGGGCACGCAGTTCGCCGAACTTCTCGCGAGCGACTTCCGGATCCGGACCACCGTCACCGTCGTCGTCAGAGCTGTCGCCATCTTCGTCTTCGTCTTCTTCGTCCTCTTCATCTTCGTCGGCCAGATCGTCTTCGCCGAGTTCGGAACCGATATGCGTGGCGGTAGGCGCCATATCTTCAGTTTCGTTCGGGTCAATAAAGCCAGAGATGATGTCAGAGAGACGCAGCTGCTCGGCTTCGTACTTGTCGTACTGTTCGAGCAGGTAAGTAATTGCTTCAGGGTACTCGGCTACGGAGCTTTGTACCTGGTTGATACCGTCTTCGATCCGCTTGGCGATGTCGATTTCGCCTTCACGGGTCAGCAGTTCGACGGTACCCATTTCCCGCATGTACATGCGGACGGGATCGGTCGTGCGACCAATCTCAGATTCAACAGATGCCAGAGCCTGGGCCGCTGCTTCGGCAGCGTCCTCATCGGCGGTCCCCCCTTCAGCCATGATCAAGTCATCGGCATCCGGAGCGTTTTCAACCACTTGAATGCCCATATCGTTGATCATCTGAATGATGTCTTCGATCTGGTCTGAATCGACAATATCTTGCGGGAGGTGATCGTTCACCTCGGCATAGGTCAGGTAGCCCTGTTCTTTACCTTTGGCAACGAGGAGTTTAAGCTGAGACTGCGGGGTTTGCTCCATAGAACTCATCCGGTTGGTGCTGCTAGGTTGCGCGTACAGTGCGCTGCTGCGCAAATAGCCAATTCTAATAGAAAACCGCCAGACATGCTATGTCTGGTTGCGGCGTCGGTCATGAGAAACCCCTGCCCGCAGTATTGTCTGCGCCAGGCGGTTATAAATTTTTTGCTTTTCATCCCGTCGATTCGGGCAACGCTATCCATATTGGGACTAATCACTCAAATATCAAGCCCCACTCTCATATCTTTTCTCAATTTGCACCTCTCTGAGCAGCATTACCAGCTCTTGGGTTTCTTCGGAGCTTAGTCCTTCCTGAGCCACTTTGGTCTGTAATTCTTCGATCCGCTGTTTAAGAAACATATTGATGAAGCCAACAAAGGTATCCTGCAACTCCCCGAGAATATCGGGTTCCTGATCGAGTTTGATCTCCTCGAACAGGTCGTGCATTGCCAGCTGGGCGAGAATGTCCCCCTCCTTGGTGCCACGCCAGTGTTCCAGCAGGATACCAGTAGTGATACCGGGCTGTGCCAGGATCTGCTGGTGCAGTTGTAGCAGGAACTTGATGCCCTGCACGCGCAGTCCAGCTAACTCAGGCATGGGGGGAAGCTCGGCCGTCACTGCCGGATATTGCACCATCAGCGCCAGCGCACGCCGCAGTGGCGTTAGCTTGGCTGCCTTGGGTTTGTTGACCTCGGCCTTGGGCTGACTGTTGCGAGCAAAGAGCTCGGCGATGCGCTGCTTGTTCTCGCCCCAACGCATCATGCTGGAGAGACGAGTGATCAGCCCTTCGCGGGTAAACCCTTCCGGAACGCGACGAATAAGCTCGGCGGCCTTGTTGGCCACTTCGAACTTGCCTGCCTCACCCGAAAGTGCGGCATCCCGGCCGAGACGCTCGAACATGAAGTCGGCGAACGGTTGGGCTTCATCGAGCAGGGCTTCAAAACCCTCCTTGCCGATCTGGCGTACCAGCGAGTCGGGATCCTCGCCATCGGGCAGGAACACGAACTTCAGCTCGCGGCCATCCTGCAGATGAGGGAGGGCATTATCCAGCGCGCGCCAGGCCGCTTCACGACCGGCGTTGTCACCGTCGTAGCAGCAGACTACCTCGGCGGTGGTGCGAAACAGGGTGTGGATATGGTCGCTGGTCGTTGCAGTACCCAGCGCCGCCACCGCATAGTCGATGTCGTACTGACCGAGTGCCACCACATCCATGTAGCCTTCCACCACCAGGATCCGGCGTGGATCCTTGTGTGCCTGCTTCACCTCGTAGAGACCGAACAGCTCCCTCCCTTTATGGAAGATGGGGGTCTCCGGCGAGTTCAGGTACTTGGGGGTGCCATCACCCAGCACCCGGCCACCGAAACCGATGACCCGGCCACGCTTGTCGCGGATCGGGAACATGATGCGATCGCGGAAACGGTCATAGCTGCCCGGGCCATTGTCACGGGTGATCAGCATGCCGCCCGAGATAAGCAGCTGTTCGTGATCCCGGCTGGCGCCGAAGCGGCGGCGTACCTGATCCCAGTCACTTGGGGCATAACCGATGTTGAAGCGCTTGACCACTTCACCGGTCAGGCCGCGTCCCTTGAGGTATTCCACCGCATGGGGAGCGCTCTTGAGATTGCTCTCGTAGAAGCGGGCGATCTGGTGCATCAGCTCGAACAGATCCTTGCTGACGGCGGGCTGGCTATTGGCCGAGCCGCCGATGCTCTGCTCGCGAGGTACCTGCATGCCTTGCATGCTGGCGAGCTCTTCGATGGCATCGGGAAATTCGAGACCGTCGTACTCCATGACAAAGCCGATGGCATTGCCGTGGGCGCCACAACCGAAACAGTGGTAGAACTGCTTCTCCTGGCTGACCGTAAAAGAGGGGCTTTTTTCGTTATGAAAAGGGCAGCAAGCCTGGTAATTCTTACCGGCTTTTTTCAGCCGCACTCGCGAGTCGATCAGCTCGACTATGTCTGTGCGTACGAGCAGATCGTCGATAAAGGATTGGGGGATCCTGCCTGCCATAACCGTCCTGTTTCATTGCGGAGAAAATAAAAAAGCCGCGCATTCCAAGGGAAGCACGGCTTCTTCGACCAAACAAGAGAGTTGCCTGTTACGCCAAGCGGGTTTTCACCTGAGCACTGACGGCGCCGACATCGGCACGCCCCTGAATTTTCGGCTTCAAGACAGCCATGACCTTGCCCATATCAGCCATGATGGCAGCACCACTTTCAGTGATGGCTTGCTCGATCAGGGCGGCAATTTCATCTGCGGTCAGCTGTTGCGGCAGGAATTCCTGCAACACAACGATCTCGGCGGACTCTTTGTCGGCGAGATCCTGGCGACCGGCAGCTTCAAATTGGCTGATGGAATCGCGGCGCTGTTTGACCATTTTGGTCACGACAGCGAGGATATCCTCATCATTCAGCTCGATACGGGTATCGACTTCACGTTGCTTGATTTCTGCCATCAACAAGCGGATCGCTCCCAGACGTGCCTTATCTTTGGCAAGCATAGCGAGCTTTTGCTGATCCTTGAGTTGATCCTTCAGAGACACGGCAATATCTCCCGATTAGTACAGGCGGATACGACGTGCGTTTTCGCGAGACAGCTTCTTGGCGTGACGCTTGACAGCAGACGCTTTGGCGCGCTTACGAATGGTAGTCGGCTTCTCGTAGAACTCACGGCTACGAACTTCGGACAGGATACCGGCTTTTTCGCAAGAACGCTTGAAACGACGCAGAGCAACGTCAAACGGCTCATTTTCACGGACTTTGATTACTGGCATGTGCCTTTCACCTCAGTGATAAATTGTTAGCTGACCTTCAATCGATCAGCATGTCTTAAAATGGTGCGAAATTATACTCTGGACAGGGAATGAAAGTAAACCCGCAGAGATCGCTCTGGTTTAAAAAACCCGCGAAGGTTACCATAGCCGTCTCATTTTAGCAGTGAAATTTTTTAGCAATGCGTGTATTGGGCATAGAGACATCCTGTGACGAAACCGGGATCGCGATCTTCGACGATCAAAAAGGGATCCTTTCCCATCAGTTATACAGCCAGGTCAAGCTGCATGCGGACTACGGTGGCGTCGTCCCCGAACTCGCCAGCCGGGATCATGTTCGCAAGACGATCCCGTTGATCCAGGCCGCATTGCAAGAGGCGGGACTGGGCAAAGATGACATCGATGGCATCGCGTATACCGCGGGGCCGGGTCTGGTTGGCGCCATTCTGGTGGGGGCGACCATTGGCCGCTCGCTGGCGATGGCGTGGAACAAGCCGGCTATCGCCGTCCATCATATGGAAGGGCACCTGCTGGCCCCCATGCTGGAAGAGAAAGCCCCCGAGTTTCCCTTCGTGGCGCTGCTGGTCTCCGGTGGTCACTCCATGTTGGTGCGGGTTGACGGCATCGGCAGCTATCAGCTGTTGGGGGAATCCATCGATGATGCTGCTGGCGAAGCGTTCGACAAGACCGCCAAGCTGATGGGGCTGGACTATCCAGGTGGTCCGCTGCTCTCCCGTCTGGCCGAGAAGGGCACTACCGGGCGCTTCCACTTCCCTCGTCCGATGACAGATCGTCCCGGGCTCGACATGAGCTTCTCCGGCCTGAAGACCTTCACCGCCAACACTATCGCCGCCAACGGTGACGATGAGCAGACCCGCGCCGATATCGCCCGTGCGTTTGAAGATGCTGTGGTCGATACCCTGGCCATCAAGTGCCGTCGCGCCTTGAAAGAGACCGGCCTCACGCGCCTGGTGGTTGCTGGCGGCGTCAGTGCCAACCGTCATCTGCGTGCCCAGCTGGCCGAGCTGATGGAGAGCCTCAAGGGCGAGGTGTTCTATCCGCGCACTGAATATTGCACTGATAACGGCGCCATGATCGCTTACGCCGGTATGCAGCGCCTGAAAGCGGGCGTGTTTGAGCCGTTGGCGGTCAAAGCCGTGCCGCGCTGGCCGCTGGATACCCTGGATCCGGTCTGATCCGACGGATCCCGCCTTCTGGCGTGGTGGTGAGTACCATGTGGTCTACTGCTCCTGCAATTCGGCAGCGGCGGTTATAGCGCCGTTGGCACGCTGTTGTGGTGTCTGCTGTCGCCGTGGTTGAGCCATCCGGATAAGAGGTCAGCCCTCTTGCTGCCAGACAGCCAAGCCAACCACAGAGTAAAAAGAGATAAAAAAATCCCCGCCAACTGGCGGGGATTTTTGTTTGGTGATCGGCAGGCGATGAATTACAGCAGGATGCCGCCGAAGAAGAAGCCCAGTGCCACGGCGATGGCGATGGTGGCGGTGCCCGGTACGAAGAAGGGGTGGTTGAAGACCGCCTTACCGATACGGGTGGAGCCGGTGTCGTCCATCTCTACCGCGGCCAGCAGGGTCGGGTAGGTCGGCAGTACAAACAGGGCGCTCACAGCTGCGAAGGAGGCAATCGCAGTCAGCGGGCTGACACCCAGTGCCAGTGCGGCAGGCATCAATGCTTTGGTGGTCGCACCTTGTGAATAGAGCAGCATGGCGGCGAAGAACAGCACCACGGCCAGCAGCCAGGAGTACTGGTTCAGCAGGTCGCCGGCGATCAGCTGGATGGTGTCCATGTTGCCTTTCACGAAGACGTTACCCAGCCAGGCCACACCCAGTACGCAGATACAGGCGGACATACCGGACTTGAAGGTCGGCATGTTGGTCACTTGAGTTGCGTCCAGTTTGCACACCAGAGTCATGATGGTGGCCGCGGCCAGCATGATGCCCATGATGGCGCCATCGCGGGGGATCGGCGGGTTGGTGATCAGGCCTACTTTACCGGAGATGGCAGTGGCATAAGCCATGACAGCAACGATGGCAGCGATGAAGATCCAGACAGACAGTTTGGCGTACGGTTTGATCTCGAGCTTGGTAGTACCACGCAGTTTGATCAGGCCCTTGGCTTTACGCTCCAGATAGACTTCGTCCTGCTCCAGCGGCTTGCCCATCATGTTGGCAATGAAGGCGCCCAGGATACAGGCCAGGAAGGTAGAGGGGATGCAGATGGCCAGCAGGGTAAGGTAGTCAACACCGAACGGCTCGAGCATACCGGAGAAGGCAACCACAGCGGCAGAGATCGGGGAAGCTGTGATGGCGATCTGGGAGGCGACAACCGCGATGGAGAGCGGACGGGATGGGCGGATCCCTTGCTCTTTGGCCACTTCAGCGATCACCGGCAGGGTAGAGAAGGCGGTATGACCGGTACCGGCCAGCATGGTCATCAGGTAGGTGACCACAGGGGCGGCGAAGGTGATGTATTTGGGGTTCTTACGCAGCGCTTTTTCTGCCAGGAAGACCAGGTAGTCCATCCCGCCAGCCAGTTGCATACAGGCGATGGCACAGATGACGGATGCGATGATCATGATCACATCCCAAGGGATGTAGCTGACCAGTTGATCGCTCGGGATGGGCATGCCCAGACCCCACGTCAAGACCAGTACCCCCAGACCACCGGCAAAGCCGATGCCGATGCTGCCTATCCGGGCCCCCAGATAGATAGCGGCGAGCACGACAAGTAACTCGATTCCAATCATAGCGATAACTCCATTTTTTAGTTTTTGGTTTTTATTTGGCAAAAAGCCAATTCCCGATCGGGCTGGGGATAAAGACCAATCGGGAACTGACTTTATGGGCCGGGAAGATCCCGGCCCATACTCGCTTATACGGCAGCTTCGCGGGTGAAACGCTTGGCTTTGTATTGCGGGTTCATCAGGTTCTCGATGGAGAGAATTTCGTCCAGCTGCTCGGCGCTCAGCAGGCCACGCTCAAGAACGACTTCGCGGACGTTCTTGCCGGTCTGGGCACAGATCTTGCCGACGATATCCCCTTCGTGGTGGCCGATGAAGGGGTTCAGGTAGGTCACGATACCGATGGAGTTCAGCACGTGATTCATGCAGATTTCCGGGTTGGCGGTGATACCTTCCACGCACTTCTCGCGCAGGGAAATACAGGCTTTTTCCATCAGGCTCAGGGATTCGAACATCGCCTGACCAATCACCGGCTCCATGACGTTCAGCTGCAGCTGACCGGCTTCGGCGGCGAAGGTGATGGTGATGTCGTTACCGAATACCTTGAAGCAGGATTGGTTGACCACTTCCGGGATAACCGGGTTGACCTTGGCCGGCATGATGGAGGAACCCGCCTGCATTTCCGGCAGGTTGATCTCTTTCAGTGCAGTGCGCGGGCCGGAGGAGAGCAGACGCAGGTCGTTACAGATCTTGGACAGCTTCATAGCCAGACGCTTGATGGCGCCGTGCAGCATGACGTAGGCGCCACAGTCTGAGGTCGCTTCGATCAGGTCTTCTGCCGGCACATAGGCACGACCGGTGATCTCGGCCAGACGCTTGATAGCCAGTGCAGAGTACTCGGGCGGAGTGTTCAGACCGGTACCGATGGCGGTTGCGCCCAAGTTCACTTCCAGCAGCAGCTCCTGGCAACGCTTGATGGATTTGATCTCTTCACGCAGGGTCACGGCGAACGCGTGGAACTCCTGACCCAGGGTCATCGGAACCGCATCTTGCAGCTGGGTACGACCCATCTTCAGGATGTTTTTGAACTCTTTCGCTTTGGCATCGAATGCCGCGATCAGGTGCTCCAGCGCATGCAGGGTCACGTCAGTGCTGTTGACCACAGCAACGCGGAAACCGGTGGGGTAGGCATCGTTGGTGGACTGGCACTTGTTGACGTGGTCGTTCGGGTTGATGACGTCGTAACGGCCTTTCTCCAGACCCATGATTTCCAGGGCGATGTTGGCCAGTACTTCGTTGGTGTTCATGTTGACGGAGGTGCCGGCACCACCCTGGTAAACGTCGACCGGGAACTGGTCGAAGCATTTGCCGGTGTTCAGCATCAGGTCGCAGGCTTCTACGATCTTGTCAGCAATTTCAGGACGGATGGTACCCAATTCACCGTTTGCCAGCGCAGCGGCTTTCTTGGTCAGCACCATACCGCGGACGAATTCCGGAACGTCAGAAATCTTCTGAGAGCTGATCTTGAAGTTCTCGACAGCGCGCAGGGTGTGCACACCGTAGTAGAGATCATTGGAAACTTCTTTGGTGCCCAGCAGGTCTTCTTCAATGCGGACGTTCTTGATGTCGCTCATTGTAATGCCTCAGAAATCAGATAAATGGAAAAATCCTCACCGAGTGGTCGCGAGTTCCTTGCGCACAGCTCATCCTGAAGCACCACACATCGAGTGGGGCGGTTGGGAGAATGACCTCCCGAAAAACTAATCAATATACTACTCCAATTGAGGTATCGGTTATTAGAGGTGGATCACTAAATTTGCGACATTTTCAAATTACTTTGAGGAAAGTACACATATGTTATGAAGTTTTTATCATGATGATTTTTATAAATTTTTGTGACTTTTTGCTGATTTTTTAGATTGCTGATGACGTAGGAGTCAGTTGACCAACTTGAAAAGAGGGGGGGCGCCCCCATTTATTCAGGGCAGAAAGTGGTGATGACGGGGCGGCAAAATCGTCTCTGACCATCGTTGGATGGGCGCCACTTCTTCTCAATTTACCGGTGCTGGAGTGGATATGGGCAAGTTGTTTTTGTTGTTGGTGGGTCTGGTTGTACTGGAACTCACCGTGATGATCGAGGTCGGCTCGGTAATCGGGGCGCTGCCGACTGTCGGCTTGCTCATACTGACTGCGGTATTGGGCTCCTCGCTGGTGCGCAGTGAAGGGATCAAGACCCTGTTCAGCGCCCAGCAAAAGATGCAGATGGGCGAGATGCCGGGCCGTGAGGTGATGGGGGGCATGATGCTGGCATTGGCTGGCTTGCTGCTGATTATCCCGGGTTTCGTGACCGACATTTTCGGTGTGCTGTTGCTGCAACCCTGGCTGCGCAACAAACTGGCTGACAAGCTGATCGGCAGCAGCCAGTTCCGGATGCAGATGGGTGGTTTCCAGCGTACTCAATCGCCGTTTGGCAACGCACCGTCCGATGATCATCTGGGGAACGCCAAGCAGGGCGGCACCACCATCGAAGGCGAATTTGAGCGCAAAGAGTAATCGACGAGACGAAAACCCGAGGCGAGTGACTGAATCAGGGTTTGCCCTGATGGCACAAGGCCTCGAAGCGGTGTCGGGCATACCACCACGCGAGGGTGCCCGCCGCCAGATTGGCCAGCAGTATCCCCAGATATATCCCCTGTTCTCCCCCCAGCTTTGCCCCCAGCCAGGCTCCTGGCAACAGAAAACCAAACAGCCGCAATCCGTTGAACAAGAACGAGATACTGGATGCTCGCACGCCATTGAGTGCCGAGGCCAGCAGCATCACCATGCCCTGAAAGCCGTAACCGATGGGCACCAGATGCAGATAGAGAATGATGAGGCGAATGACCTGCGGATGATCGCTGAACAGATTGGCGATGAGTGGCGCCAGTAGCCAGGTCAGGCCATAGATGGCGAGCTGGAACAGCAACGCAAACCCCATGCAGCTCTGCAGTGCAGCTTTGGCGCGGGCCGGATTGCCAGCGCCGCAGTTTTGCGAGATGAAAGGGGCCAGTACGGAGGCGAGGGCCATCATCACAATTAGCAACAGCGCCTCGACCCGCGACGCGGCGCCGTAAGCGGCCACCACCTCGGTACCCAGTCCTGCAAAGATCGTCATCAGCACCGCATTGGCCAAGGGGTTGAGCATATTGGTAAAAGAGGCGGGGACGGCGACATGGAGCAAGGCCCGCCAGTGGGTCAGCAACCGGGCCCGCGGCGAGAGGCGCCACAGCAGCAAGCCCTCCCGATGACGCAGGATATAGAGGCTGACCAGCATCGCCATCAACCAAGAGATAGAGGTGGCGATGGCGGCCCCGCGGATCCCCCACTCGGGAAAGGGACCGATACCGAAGATCAACAGAGGATCCAGTACCCCGTTGACCAGCCCGGCTACTGCCATCACCAGACTGGGGGTTTTGGTATCGCCGGTCGCCCGGATGGCGGCATTGCCCACCATGGGCAGCACCAGCATGGGGACGGTGATATACCAGATCAGCATGTAGTCATGGATGAGGGAGATAAGCTCGGCACTGGCGCCCAACAGGGTAAACAGAGGCTTGATGGTGAGAGCGCCCCCCGCGGAGAGCAGGGCCACCATGATCACCGCCAGAAACAGGCTGTCGGTGGCGAGATGGGCTGCCTCATCGTGTTTGCCCTGCCCCAGGGTATGACCGATCACCGCTGACAATCCGGCGCCCAATCCCATCGCCAGCGAGGTAACCACAAAAGTGACGGGAAAGGTAAAACTGATGGCGGCCAGAGCTTCGGTGCCCAGCATACCGATAAAAAAGGTATCGACCAGATTGAAGGCCAGAATGGCGATGATGCCGAAGATCATGGGGCCCGTCATCTGGCGCAGTACGACCGGAATAGGGGCTGTCAGCATGGGGTTGGTGCGGGTCAAGGGCTCGTCTCTACAGCTGGCTTTGAAGGTTCTGGCATGGAAAATAGGCGGCTTGAACCGACCTTGCTCCAGGGGGCGGACATGGCTGAACCATCGAAGATGTTTATAGTACGTGAAAAAATTTTTTTTGTATTTGCCCTTGAAGGGTTAGCAACTCTGCCCCACATCAGGGACATATCTAATTTGGCCTGGAACGGCCATTCCTCAAAGCAACAATGAGACTCATTTTGGGAGAGTTATCGATGAAAATTCGTCCACTGCACGACCGCGTCATCATCAAGCGCATCGAAGCTGAAGCCAAATCTGCCGGCGGTATCGTCTTGACTGGTACTGCGGCCCAGAAGTCCACCCGTGGTGAAGTGCTTGCCGTGGGGACTGGTCGCATCCTGGATAATGGCGAAGTCAAAGCGCTGGCCGTGAAGGTTGGTGACAAGGTTATCTTCAACGAAGGCTACGGTGTTAAGACCGAGAAGCTGGATGGTCAGGACGTCCTGATCCTCTCCGAAACCGACATCCTGGCGATTGTCGAAGAGTAATCCATCCTCCTTTTCCCCGAATTGATTTAAGGATTGAAGAAAATGGCAGCTAAAGACGTTAAGTTTGGTAACGAAGCCCGCATCAAGATGCTGGAAGGCGTAAACATCCTGGCTGATGCCGTCAAGGTGACTCTGGGCCCGAAAGGCCGCAACGTGGTGCTGGACAAGTCCTTCGGCGCCCCGACCATCACTAAAGATGGTGTTTCTGTTGCGCGCGAAATCGAGCTGGAAGACAAGTTCCAGAACATGGGCGCCCAGATGGTCAAGGAAGTGGCTTCCAAGGCGAACGATGCCGCCGGTGACGGTACCACTACTGCAACCGTTCTTGCTCAGGCTATCGTCAACGAAGGTCTGAAAGCCGTTGCCGCCGGTATGAACCCGATGGATCTGAAGCGCGGTATCGACAAGGCCGTTGTGGCTGCTGTTGCCGAGCTGCAAGCGCTGTCCCAGCCGTGTGCCGACAGCAATGCCATCGCTCAGGTGGGCACCATCTCCGCCAACTCCGACGAGAAAGTGGGCAAGCTGATTGCCGAAGCCATGGACAAAGTGGGTCGCGATGGCGTCATCACCGTTGAAGATGGTCAGGGTCTGGAAGATGAGCTGGCAGTTGTTGAAGGTATGCAGTTCGACCGCGGCTACCTGTCCCCCTACTTCATCAACAAGCAAGAGACCGGTTCAGTTGAACTGGACGACCCGTTCATCCTGCTGGTTGACAAGAAAGTCTCCAACATCCGCGAAATGCTGCCGGTGCTGGAAGGCGTTGCCAAAGCTGGCAAGCCGCTGCTGATTGTTGCTGAAGACGTGGAAGGCGAAGCGCTGGCGACTCTGGTGGTCAACACCATGCGTGGCATCGTGAAAGTGGCTGCCGTCAAGGCGCCGGGCTTCGGCGACCGTCGCAAGGCCATGCTGCAGGATATCGCCGTACTGACCGGTGGTACCGTCATCTCCGAAGAAGTTGGCATGGAGCTGGAAAAAGCGACTCTGGAAGATCTGGGTCGTGCCAAGCGCATCGTCATCACCAAAGAGAACACCACCATCATCGATGGCGTGGGTGATGCCGGTGTGATCGAAGGCCGTGTTGCCCAGATCCGTCAGCAGATCGAAGAGACTTCCTCCGACTACGACCGTGAGAAGCTGCAAGAGCGCGTAGCCAAGCTGGCTGGCGGTGTTGCCGTGATCAAGGTCGGTGCTGCTACCGAAGTCGAGATGAAAGAGAAGAAAGCTCGCGTAGAAGATGCTCTGCATGCTACCCGTGCCGCGGTTGAAGAAGGCGTGGTTGCCGGTGGTGGTGTTGCGCTGGTTCGCGTTGCTGCCAAACTGGCTGGTCTGCGCGGTGACAACGAAGACCAGAACGTCGGTATCAAGGTTGCCCTGCGCGCCATGGAAGCCCCGCTGCGTCAAATCGTCATCAACGCCGGTGAAGAAGCTTCCGTCATTGCCAACGCAGTGAAGAACGGTGAAGGCAACTTCGGTTACAACGCTTACACCGAGCAGTATGGCGACATGCTGACCATGGGTATCCTGGATCCGACCAAGGTAACCCGTTCTGCACTGCAGTTCGCTTCTTCCATCGCCGGTCTGATGATCACCACCGAGTGCATGGTCACCGAGCTGCCGAAGAAAGATGCTCCGGCCATGCCTGATATGGGTGGCATGGGCGGCATGGGCATGATGTAATCATCATCCCGGCTCTGTTTGAGAAACGGCTCGCCTTGGCGGGCCGTTTTTTTATATCTGACTAAACTGAGTCTGTTGATAGCAGAAAAGTGTATGGAGGAAAGATGAAGGTGCTCAGATGGATAACTCTGCTGTTTGCATTGATTACCATGCCGCTGTTGGCTGCCGAGGCCCTCAAGGGACCAGTGATCTTGAAAGTAAGCGGCAATATCAGAGCCGCAGATGAGGTCGATGGCAAAGTGCTTTTTGACTTGGCCACGCTGCAGGCATTGCCGCAATATGAGATAGTCACCAGCAACCCTTGGGTTGATAAACCTCATAAGTACAGAGGGCCCAAGGTGGCAGACGTGCTGGCAGCTGTGGGGGCTGATGGCAAGAGCATAACCCTGACAGCATTGAACAGTTTTCAGATCCGCATCAACTGGGACAAAGTTGCCAAGTATAACCCTATCCTTGCTTGGGAAGATGACGGGGTAACCATGAAGATTCGTGACAAGGGGCCGCTCTGGTTTATGTTGCCACTTGATCAATATCCGGAGCTGAAGCGCTCTGAATATACCGACATGATGATTTGGCAGCTGGATCTGATAGATATCCAACACTGATAAAAGAGTCACGGGAGCACGGGGTGAAAGGAAAGACCAGGGCGTGGCCACTGCTCGTCATTCTGTATGTATCCATCCTGTCATTTACCGGGAGTACCCTCTATTGTCTGGTTCAGATCCAGAATGCGACCAGAGCAATGGAGAAATATACCTATGATGTCTCCTGGGCGCTGATGCAGTTGCAGCTTGAACTGGGGCGCTTCCTCAGTGCTGTAGAGGTCTACCATTATGGTGGAATAGAGCACAATGACTTGATGCTGCGTTATGACATTCTCTGGAGCAGAACCCCTATCCTGTTGAGCGGTCAGTTGCGTAAAAGCATGCAAGACAAGCAGAAAACCTTGCGCTTGGTGCAACTGATTGAAAACAACATTCGTGATATAGAGCCTGTTATTACCAAACTGCAGAGCGGTGACTCTGTCTACCAGCAAGTAATGATGCGTCTGGCCCCCTTGCAGGAGCCTTTATCATATGCACTAGCTTCCGTTATGCAGAAGAACATCAACATCTACTCAGAGAATGATCGCCACTTTGGCCAATTACGTAATGCTCTGCTGTTGATGGTGTCGGGGTTGGTGATCTCGGTTTTACTACTTAGTTCGCTTCTTATATATGAAGCTCGACGTCATTTTAGGGCCGCAAGGCGCGACCCGTTGACTGGCCTCTCCAATCGGGTGGCATTGCTGGAACGGATGGAGCTCTGTGCCACTCAGGAGGTGCCTTTCGGACTGGTTCTGGTCGATATCAACGACTTCAGAGATATCAACAGCAAGTTTGGTTATGATGCGGGCGATTTTTTGCTCAGTGAATTGGCCAGACGGATCAGATTGCTGTGTGAGGAAGGGGAGTGGAGTGGTCGTTTGGGGGGCGATCAATTTGCCATTATTCAGCGTGGTAGCAGTGATCTGCGTCAGGTCAGGGAGTTGGTAGCGCGACTGCTGCACGCTCTGAAGCAAGATATCGTCTATGATAACTATCCCTTCCGGCTCGAGGTGGGGATCGGGATTGCCTTCTATCCGATGGACAGCGACAAAACACAGGAGTTATTGAGTCGTGCTGAACAAGCTCTGTTTCATAGTCGCAAGACCCACGTCCCCTATGTGATTTACGATAACTCCCTGCTTAACGAGACGGCTCGGCGCAAGCATCTTGCCTCGGACATGATTATGGCGCTGGAGCATAATGCGCTGGAACTCTATTACCAGCCCATCGTCAACCTTGAAAGTGGACGCTGTGAAGCTGTTGAGGCCTTACTAAGGTGGCGTCATCCAGAGCTTGGTTTTATTCCTCCGAATGAAGTCATCATGGTGGCTGAGGAGTTTCAGCTCGCTGAGAGAGTTGGCAGTTGGGTGCTTAACACTGCTTGTGAGCAACTTTATCAGTGGCATCAGCTTGGAATGGTCGATCTGCAGATGTGCGTGAATATCTCGCCGGGTATGTATCAGCGCAATCTGCTCAAACTGGTAGCAAAAGCATTGATGGAGCACCATTTGCCTGCCAGCAGTCTGGTACTGGAAGTCACCGAAGATACTACCATGCGGGAAGTAAAGAACTCGCTGCAACTGATGCAGGATCTCAATCAGCAGGGGGTACTGTTAGCATTGGACGATTTTGGTACTGGTTATTCATCTTTGAGTTATCTGCAAAAGTTACCGGTCAGCAAAGTGAAGATCGACCGCTCCTTTATACAGGGCATTGACACCTCAATGGAGGCATCCGAACTGGTCGCCAATATTTGTCGGATGGGATCCATGTTGGGCAAGAGTCTGGTGTGTGAAGGTATTGAGACACAGG
>NZ_CP077312.1 GCF_019048265.1 Aeromonas sp. FDAARGOS 1405
CGCGCCCACTTCGTGGGCCAGGAGATAACGGGGCGCGTCCGTGTGGGCGATGGCCAGGTTTCTGAGCGCGGTGGCCACGCGCCACTGTTCGGGGTGGCCAGCGGGGCGCACCAGGGGGCCGCCGCCCTGGTGCAGGGTGGCCAGGGGGTGGCCATGGCCAAGCGGGGTGATCTGCATCGGGATCCTCGTCGTGGGGGTGAGTCGGTGATCGGCAGGATGCCAGATCCAGGGGGCGGCTGTCAGGGCCAATAAATCCGCGCTGGCGCGGCGCGGGTTTTGGAGTTTTGGTGCTATGCGCGAAAAGTCAAAACCAAGGGGCGGCCCAGGAGGGGCAGCGGGCGGGGGAGATCCTCGCGGGATCCACTAGATATAGTGGCCGGTCGCAGCTGCAGCGACACAAGATGTTGGGGTGCGGGGGTAGTCTGGGGGGATTTGGGAGTCTGGGCCAACGGCCAAAGTGCCAGGGAAAACCGGCTATCCAGGGCGGGTTGGTGTGAGTGGGTTAAATTGGTGATCAATATTGTACCGGCGAACCCCGAGCGGGGGTATACTGATCCCGTCATCTACTGCAGAAAGAGATAACGCCATGAGAGAAGTCGTCAAAGCCATGTCCCAGCGCGCTGCCCGCGAAGCGCTGGGCACCCCTGAACAGTTCAACGGCGGGGTTTACGTCACCAAGAACGGCACCCCCGAGCTCTTTATCACCACCGCCGCCGACCGTGCCCAAGAGCTGGCCGATCTGCACCAGGCGCGGGAAGATAAGGCGCTGGTCAAGCTGGTTGCCCTGGCCACCCAGGACATTGGCCACAAAGGCCGGAGTTACAGCGAGGATGAAGCGCTGGCCCTGCTGCGGGCGGCCCGTACATGACGCTGCCGGTGCGAGTGACCGCCACCGCCTTGACCTGCCTGCAGGATATCGAGGCGTTTGATGCGGTGCATAGCGGGGCCGAGCATGCCGCCGCCCTGGTGGAGACGCTGCTGACCGAGGCCGTGGCGGCGATCAGTGCCAACGCCCTGCTCTATCGCCAGTGCCCGAGCACGGCAGACTATGGGCTTGATGTGCGCGAGCGCATAGATCAGAAGGGCTATCGGGTGCTCTACAGTGTGCAGCCCGATGCCGCCTATATCCTGCTGGTGCTGCACCAGCGCCAAAGCATCGAGGATGCCCTGTACCGGCACCTGATCTTGCGGCAATGACGGAGTGAGGAAACGATGAGGATCAACAAGCAAGCATTAAGCAGGCCCGAGTTTCGCAAACTACGCGATAACCTGCAGGTTATCCATGGTACTCAACCGACCGTTGTGGGCTCGCTGCTATCCACCTTGGCAGCGATCGGTGAGCTGGTTTTTACCATCGCCCTTGTCGTTGTGCTGATCGTGGATACCCGATACACCGTGCTGCAAATGGGGATGGGATTGGTTGCCTCCCTGGTGCTGCACTGGTTGGCCAAGGCTTATGACAAGCGGTTTGCCGAACTACCTCACTCATAGCGTGAGGATCAGAGCAAACTGATTGCCTGCCCCGCCCCGAGCGGGGCTTTTGCTTTCTTGGTCAGCGGCCAAAAAGCCAGGGGGGAACCGCAGCTTTTCTGGCCGTGCTGTGGTGCGCCCGTCTGCGCGGCGTGATATGCTGCTTGGTGCTGTATATTTATACAGCTAAAGGTGAAATATGGTGTAAGCCGCTACGGGTGGCGGTGTGTCATTGAAACGAGGGTGTGCAGATGTGGACAATAGCGAAAGAGTGGTTTGCGTGGGTGTTGGATATGTGGCCAGTGCTGAAAGAGGTGTTACCCACATTGGGGTTGGGGGGAGCGTTGATCGGGGGGATCGAGTTTGCAAAATGGTGCGATGTCTTCAGCAGTCCGTTTTGGTCGAAGCTGCAGCTGGCCATCCTGGTGTATACCGTGTTGAGCATGTGCTGGGACGGGTATTGGGTGCTGCATCCCAGCAAGCAGGAGGTGCAGTGGCAGCGGGGGACGGATGATTACGGCCTGAACTGATCCTGGCGCGATGACTCGACCAACGCCCCGCACTTGCGGGGCGTTGGCGTTCTGGGCCAACGCGGCGGGGAAAACTGGCCATCGAGACGCCAGGATCTGCCTTTGCCACAGCCGAGTTTGTCCAATACCTCTCAACTGTGTTTAATAGGGGCGTTCGGTCACCACGAACAAGACCGCCCCCTCTCCCTGGGGGCTCCCATCATCAGACGTTTAGTAAAGGAGCCAAACATGGCCAACAACAAACCGCCCAAGGATCCTTGGTGTAACCCCCTGAAAATGCCGGATGGCTCCCAGATCTCGGGCGCGTCAGCGCGTGAACGGCGCATCAAGCTCAAAGGGGGGATCCCCGCCATCGTTGATGAAGGCGTAGCGATTGCCCTGGCGAAGTACCATGAGCTGCAAACCAGCCTGACTCTGCCGCCGCCCAGCCCGCACCCGCTCCCTGGCCAGCCTACCGCCAATCAGCCTGGGAACCTGCACTGAGTCACCACCTCACCCCGCATTGCGGGGTGAGGTTTTAAGGACGCTGCCGCGCTGCGCTTGCCGGCTGGCGGGTGCGTGATGGCGAACAGATGCCATCCCTTACCGCCCAGCTCTGGAGGGAAGGGTATAATAATCTTTGACGGCTTAGTCAAATTTGATACACTGAGTTTGCTGCAAGAGCATCTGTAGGGGGTATCAACCAGTAATTGGCCTTCTACATTGGGCAGTCAGATAGCTGGTTATCTGACGGTAGTTCGACAAAACGAGTCGGTTTCCGAACCCATGAGCTAAGGAAACGCTGCGGCTACCAACCTTTCATAAAGGGCACACTACGGTGTGCCCTTTTTCATTGTACGTTACCCACCAGAACGCCATGCGCAGTGCGTTTTGTATAGGCGGTTACAACGGTATATATGTTGCCAGACGGAGCTTCCGGTGCCTCCCTTGGTTCCAGCACAACAAGTCCTAGCGGGGATTTTAGGACGGTAGGACGGTGGCGGCCCGCCGCGCTGCTGAACTCACAATATATCTTGGCTCCAGGCTGGATAATGTCGCTGATATAACGGGCCACATCGTTTATTGTGCGGTAGCCCATCTTGGTCAATTCCTTCTCATGCTCGGCCCAGATGTGGCGAACACCAAAGCCTCTGTTTGGCCCTGTATGTCTACCGACTCTCAAGAAAATCTCACCAGCAGGGATCAACTCACCTTTAGACACAATCTCTGGAATCATGCCATAACAAGCCTGCCCATCAGGGTGCGTAACGTTTTGGTTCGGGGAGCCTAATACCCCGAGGTCTTTGCTTGTCATAGTGAAACCAAGTGGACACGAAAGGGGCATTATATCACGCAGATACTGCGAGTTGGGCGGCTGGTTTTTTGTAGCTGGCGACAGTGGGCGGGCGCAGCGCCGGCGACCAGGAACGGCTGCAGGGCCCTGTCCTGGCATTCACCTGACCGATCACCAGCTGCTGGCCAGCACCACCTGCTCGATGGCCACCGGTTGCGCCGGTGACCAGGAACGGCTGCAGGGGCCCCGCCCTGGTACTCCCCGCCGATCACCGACCGTTTCCCCACTGCTGGCCCGCCCACCGCCTCGATGGCCACCGGTTCGCCGGTGACCAGGAACAGCTGCAGGGGCCCTGCCCTGGTATTCCCCTGACCGATCACCAGCTGCTGGCCGGCACCACCTGCTCGATGGCCACCGGCTGCGCCGGTGACCAGGAACGACTGCAGGGGCCCTGCCCTGGTACTCACCTACCGATCACCAGCTGCTGGCCGGCACCACCTGCTCGATGGCCACCGGCTGCGCCGGCGACCAGGAACGGCTGCAGGGGCCCCGCCCTGGTACTCCCCGACCGATCACCGGCAGCTGGCCCGCCCACCGGATCGATGGCCACCGGCTGCGCCGGCGACCTGGAACGACTGCAGGGGCCCCGCCCTGGTACTCCCCGCCGATCACCGACCGTTTCCCCGCTGCTGGCCCGCCCACCGCCTCGATGGCCACCGGTTCGCCGGTGACCAGGAACAGCTGCAGGGGCCCTGCCCTGGTATTCCCCTGACCGATCACCAGCTGCTGGCCGGCACCACCTGCTCGATGGCCACCGGCTGCGCCGGTGACCAGGAACGACTGCAGGGGCCCTGCCCTGGTACTCCCCGACCGATCACCGACCGTTTCCCCGCTGATGGCCCGCCCACCGCCTCGATGGCCACCGGTTCGCCGGTGACCAGGAACAGCTGCAGGGGCCCTGCCCTGGTATTCCCCTGACCGATCACCAGCTGCTGGCCGGCACCACCTGCTCGATGGCCACCGGCTGCGCCGGTGACCAGGAACGGCTGCAGGGGCCCCGCCCTGGTACTCCCCGACCGATCACCGGCAGCTGGCCCGCCCACCGCCTCGATGGCCACCGGTTCGCCGGTGACCAGGAACAGCTGCAGGGGCCCTGCCCTGGTACTCCCCGACCGATCACCAGCTGCTGGCCAGCTCACCGGAACGATGGCCACCGGCTGCGCCGGCGACCAGGAACGGCTGCAGGGGCCCTGCCCTGGTACTCCCCGACCGATCACCGGCTGCTGGCCAGCTCACCGGAACGATGGCCACCGGCTGCACTTTCGGATGGAGCCTAGTTTTATTAGGGCAAAAAAAAGCCCTCAACTGAGGGCTGTTCTGACTGGTAGGGTCTCTTATTCAATTATACAGCGACAAGATGGGTATCCCGAGCACCCCCAAAAAGATTTGCCGATGTTGGCACCTTGGCGGCTTATTCTTCTCACCATCTTGCTACCACATTGGGGACATTTGATAGATTGAGCAGACGCATCATCACCTTTTATATACTGGAGCAATAGCGACCCGTCTATGAGGGTAATATCACGACCTTTCGCAAATTCAACAGCATCTTTTGTAAACCTTCCTGATGTCACAACGTAACCACCATCAGCGCCATGAGCAGTAATCAAACCATACAGCTCTCTAACTACAGAGACTGAAACATTATTAGAACGCCATTGTTTACACTGCACCAGATGCACTTCATTACCTCGATGAAGAACAATATCAATGCCGCCATCAGCTGAACCACCAGTTAGATTCACAGTAAATCCAAGCCGTTCAAAAAAAGCCCCCACCAACACTTCAAACTCCTGCCATGACATATTCAGCAATGGCGATTTGTGCTTAGAACTTTTTACTCTACTAATTAGGTTTCGCCCCTTGCGGCTAGAAATGAATGATGTAAGTGAAATCGCTAATATTACACAGGAAATAACATGTGGTGAATAATGGATAGCACACCACAGATAGTAGTTAAGATGATGAAAAAACAATGGCCACGCTGGAGATATATACCAGTTGAAATTGTTTGTGTAGTAACCAAGCAACACATATACAACCAAGGCAAGTGTGGCGCTCCCCCACCAGGGGAGCGCTCTAACAGACTTAAACACCACCATAACTAAACTTAACTTCTTATTCTTCACCGAAAAGCCTCTTAATGTGTCTGCTCTATAAAATCACTTGTGATGTTGCTCATATTTTTTTGGATTTGCTCAGTAGCATTTTTTTGAATTTCATCTATATATTCAGACAAATCAATTTTGCCAAAATCTACCGATTGGAACTCTTCTGGTGTAAATCCTCGGCACAACGGCGCTTCTGGTGATCCCCAGTTGTTAATCCCAGTTTTCAATTGGGGGCGACCCTGTTCATGGATAATCCTTGCCAGCTTAGAGTTAAAGCAGCAATGGGATTGCGCCTTTTGAACGCAGCCAAGGAATTTTATGCGCTTCTTGCAATACGTCCCAACACGATGACAGTAGCCTGAGTCATTCATTAGCGCTGTTTCCATGGATAGTTGATCGCATGCTGTGGCCAAGTATTTCATAACCACATACACAGCAACTGAAATGGCCAGCGATGTAGGATCAAACGCCACCATCATGTAGTTTTGGGCAGCCGCAATCCCGCTATTCATTGCTGCAGCTGCTGTTTGGCCAGCCTGGATTGCAGCGTTGTATGCTGTATATGCCTCCGTTGCGGCGCTATAAACGTGACTGACAGTGCTCATTGTTTGGGCTGCGCTCATTAGAGAGCCCGCATCATCACTTAACGCCTTGCCTTCGCTTTTACAGCAATCTTTGAATGCATTGGATACCCCAGGCATCTTACAATCTTGGGCTCGGCCATTAAAGATAAACATCTGATCAAGGCAGAGCCCTTCCTCATTCCTTTTCCCATCATTAACTAGCGTATCACCAGTAATGTTTCCATCATCAATGGGTTTCTCTACATCTATATCAATACATTTGTTTGGTGAACAGTTTGCCCCCCCATTATTAGCCAAGCAGCTTGTATTGAGACCTATAGGGCAATAATGTTCAGTGGTGTTCCAAACACAGTTACTACCAGAAAGAGAACCCTTCGGGCAACTATACTGGACATCACTCTGAGTTGATTTTTTACACTGCCCTGCTTCAACAATATGTCCTGGTGGGCAAACAGCTTGTACCGGCCCCATATCTTTGACAACTTCACAAGAACCATTCTTTAATGTGCCGGTTGGGCACAAATAGTTTTGGTGTGTTTGCTCAATTTTTTTGCATTGTCCATTTTCAGGAATGTAGCCAGTTGGGCAGCTTGTATAAACTGGGCCGGCATCGTTGTTAATAATACAGCTTCCACCAATAAGCTGCCCTGCTGAACATATAGTTATTGGAGCATAAAAAGCCACGCAGAACATAAAATTCTGTGTGTCATGCATCGCTATTAAGCCTTCTTTGGGAAATCCACCATACCGTTCAAAGCATGGCCCCCCCATACCCAGAACACAAGATGACGGGCCATTAAAACGCCCATCATCACGAGTATACCCAGGGCAGCCTTTCGTTGGTTGAATGCTGGATTGGCTTATGCATCGGCCATTCTGAATAAAACTCCCTGGAGGACAAGAAGTATTTTGTGGCGTCCAGAGAACCCTGACACAGTAATCGCCAGAAACAACAAAGTTTGTCGGACAATATGCCGTTGGCTTTATTTGGTCTATTGTCAGGCAGCGGCCATTTTGTACGAATCCCCCCATAGGGCATTGCGATGACAGGGGGGCGTACTCATACTTCATACATGCCCCATTGGGCATCATAGTAAAGCCTTGGAGACAGTATTGGTTAGCTGGGGTTGAGTTGTTGATGGTAGCGGCTTTGCAGGAAGTATATTCACCCTCATCGCCAAAATATCCGTTATTGTTAGTGTCTTGGCCACAAACGTAATTTTGCGCCACTGCTGGAGTGGCGCACCAAAAAACAAACCCAAATATCAATGCTGCTAAATATTTAAACACATCACTTACTCCAGTTCGGGCCCTTCGTTTCACCAGATGAACAGATCATGTCTTGCCCTGCTTGCCGAATTATCTGCATGATTGCTGCTGCGTCTGCAAATTCATCTAAACATTGACAGGCTTTTACTACTGTTTCCCCTGGTTCTACCGGACACACATTATCTTTTGTGCATTGGTGATAGTAAAAATTATAGGAGGGGGCAGTTTGCTTCCCTGACACAGAGCCACCTAAAGACATTGATGCTCCATTTACAGTTGTTCTGGTTTTGCAAACAGACGTACATTCTCCTACGGTAGGCAGTCCATCAAAATAAAGTGGCCCTTGGTCAAACTTCACAGCACCATTATTGTGAAACTGCTTATCCTTAAACTGGTTAAAGGTAACATTCTCTTTTATATATTTCGACCGTTCTTTAGCCTTGCTCAAGTCTATTGGCGCTTTGCGATTACATCTGTATGTTCTTTTCTTTTTGAACCAGGGTTTAGTGACTGGCACCGAGCAAAAGTTACCTTGAAGCGAGGTGGTTTGCGGTAATGGGGTTAGCCCTGTCTTTATACCCTCTATGAATGTTTTAACCCCATCCACAGACTCTTCAACTAATGTGCATGTGTTATCCTCTTCGTAAGCTCGGCATCCATTAAAAATGGATTCATTACCTGGCCTGCATGATGTGTCTGCAGTGATCTTTAGCAGAGCGTAGGCTTCGCCCTCGCCCCCTACTGCAACCCTTGTTCTGAAAACAAGAGGGCCATTGTTAGACACGAATTTTTTAAAATCCAGGTTGGGGGAGAACTGCCATTCAGTGCTTAATTCACATGCACCAGGGACAGGGCCCTCCCCCACCCAATTATAAGGTGCGGAATAAATGACAGAGCTGCCTGCCCATAATTGCAGCCAGTCATCAAATTTTGTTTGAACAAGCGTTGCTGTTTTTATGCGGCTCGCATCTTTGACGTAAAATTTACTGAGATAGTCATAGTATGTGCAGCTGCCTCCGCGCAAATAGTTATCCCCTATCCGGCCAATAGCGAGAGTCAGGCAGTCACTTCCACACTGGATAATTTGTCCCTCACCGCCCTCAAACGTAACTATCTCTGACAGTTTCGGCTCATCTATTGCAACGTTGCGACTCACTTCGCACGAACGAATCTCTTCACTTTCCTTTGCGTTGACACTTCCGTTTTTTAACGTGCTGTAGGTTTGATTGACATTGACTTGCGCTGCAGCATCATTGGTCATTTTTTTGGGGTTGTCTAAATACGTGGTGCTGGTCTTAATATTTGTATTGCTGATCATGCCTGTGGTGTCTCCCACTACGCATGAACCTGTATCGCCACCCACTAGCGTTCCTTGAATACCATCGATCTTTACATCTGACAGCGTATACCAGGGATTTGCTGCTGATAACGCCCCAGCAATGCCGGTTCCAATATCTCTAACAACTTGGGGCAGGTTACGCCATACCAGACTTTGACCACATTTGTTGTTAATGCAGTAGCACCCGCCTAGCTCGGTAATTGAGGCGCTAGTTTTACCTAGCGGGTCGCCTGTCCACTTATAACCATTGCACGTTGCGGCGTTATCTGGATCGGTGCAATACATATATCCATTACCACAAACTGCAGACATTCTCCAACCGGCTGAAATAGTCTTGTCTATTTTTCCATCCATATTTGCATCTTGGAATAAGTTAAGTAACACGACATCCCCATTACCTTGGGGCTGTATTATGTACTTCGCATATTCACTGGATCCCTTGCAGACAGCTTTTCCGCTAAATGCTGTTTTTCCATCAAGCGTTTTCATATCGCTCGATCCAGATATCGGGGCGACCATGTTATCTGTAATTTTCTTTGTGTTGCCAAAGTTGTCCGAGACACCTTTATACATATCGTCAGCGGTTTTGCCCATGTCCTGTTTCATATCAGCACCATGAACAAAAAAGGTGGCCATTGATATGGCCACCACAATCAGAGAATTGCGCATGCGCAAAAATGTCATAACCTTAGCTCCTTAGTCCGACACCGGATAGCCGGCGCAGTGCATCGACAGGCTCTAACCCTTGAGCAACGAGGTTGTTATAAGCGGAGACTTCATCACCATCAGAGGTGTTTACCCAATATCGCCATGGATCGACGCACAGACGAGCCACGCCTCGACCCAACGGGCAATCAATAAACACTTCGCCGTATCGTGGGCGCACGTTGCGTACCGAGCTGAGTAGCTTAAGCGGAAATCCCTTATAATCTTCTGGCAGTACACCTTTACTGATTGCTTCCCCATAGATTTTTGATTCCAAGAAGAATTTCCACTGGGCGTTAGCTTTAATAACGCTCCCAAGTCCAGGTAGAACATCCAGATCCAGAGGCGACTGCAACACTACCCCGAACGAGCCACGGTATTTACGCGCCCGCCGATAGCCTTCATCGCAGACATCAGCGAAACCGGTCATATCGGCATTTCCCACCTTCTTGACCATACTCGCCAGCTCTTCGATCAGGATAAATTTGCGAACTGAACGGTCGCCCAGGTAAAGATCTTGGGTAATGGCATTTGTTAGTTGCATCACAAGGACAAAGAACAAGTCTGGTGTTGACCGCAGTTTTTCCAAGTCAACGCAAACAAACGGGTCATCAGAAATATGAAAACCATTCTTGCCGCAGAAAAATGAGCCATAAGCTCCCAGGCTAGAAAAGTTATACAACTGGAATGCAAGTCTGTGAGCTGTGTTTTCTACATCAGGTAGAACGGAGTTTTTATATGCCTTCAGCCAGTCTATGATCCCATCAGTGCCCTGAGTTTGATTACCTGCCTCGATAACTTTTTGAGCGGCCAAGCTCAGCAGTTGAGCCTCTATTTCATTAACGTTGCCACCCGTTTTTGCATACGCCATTTTCCCAAAAATAGTTTGAGCGGTACTTAGGCCACGCTGGAAATCCTCGTCATCCAACGAAACAAAATCCAGTGGGTTTACGCATACTCGGTCAGAGAGCGAAAAATCCATGAATCGCCCACGATGCATATGAGTTAATTTCTCATAACTGCGCCCCAAGTCTAAAACACGAACAGCGGCACCTGTATCTGCATATGACCCCAGCATGTCATTCAATGTGAAAGACTTACCGCCCCCAGTTTCTGCAACAACGTAAAAGTTATGCGCGTTGGCCCTCTTGTCGAAAAGATCCAAGCTTATAGCTTGCCCCTTTCTCCCAATATAAAAAAGAACGGGCTTGCTCCCTCCGCGAAAATCACCCTGTACTGGCAGGAATCTGGCGATATCTTTTAGCTCGGCAATGAAATGTCGCTGCATCAAATGCAGGTTTTGACCTACGTTATAAAATCCGAATGGCAACGAAGCAATAAACATTGTGCTGGCAATGGTTGACTCCTGTTGCATATCAAAGTCTTTACTTTCCCATAGCCCTTTCGCTCTACTTATGCCGGTCTGTAGCTCTTGCGGTGTATTACCGAAGACCCACAAAGATGGGACGTAATAAGCCATTGTGCCATCTTGGGCCATCGAGGACTGAATGGAATTGAACTCTTCCATTCTGACTCTCAGAGAATGCGCAACAGAAGCAACGAAACCTTGTTTGGCTGTCCACTCAGCCTTTGTGTTGGTAGAGTCTTTAATGTCGTCCGTATAAACAATTGTCAGACAATATAAGAAAGGTGTAGACATTTGTTCCGCATCATTGTCTGCGCCCATAAAACCACCAAATAACTCATTTGTTCTCAGTGGGCTATTACTTCCCTGTGGAACAGTTTTTGGAGTAAGGCAAGACGCATAACGCCCGCCAATTTTTGCTGGCACATGCCGAAAGTCAATTTCCGTTTCGGCCTTGATAATCTGTTTGCGTATTTCGTAATTTGGATCGTATTTACCAACAGGTTTATGACCATTGAAGAACTCTGCAGCCCACCCCATCAGATCGTTAGCTGACAGGCGGCGGGGGGCAAGCCCCGCACTGGTAAGAACCTGTTCCAGGTTAGAGAGGCTGGCATCACTGATAGTTGATTCTGATTTCAGAGTGATGAACAGCCTGAAATTACGAATGGGGATCCCTCCCATTTTACGGATCCCATTTTTTGCACCATCCCGAATAAATGCTGCCGTTTGCTCTATTGTCTCGAGTGAAATGGCATTGTGTGTGTTCCGCACAGAGGCATAATCATCTATGAAACCCTCCATATTATGGTCTGGAAATAGGATCCACTGCATGACTGTACCAGTTGGAAATCCACGCTTCAGGCTGCTGTGTAACTTTTCCAGATGATCGCTGCCAACGAAGCTGAACGGGATGCACTCCCACATCCAGCCAATTGTGCTGTCCACATTCAGAAATGCCTTCCACTCAACTTCTTGTTGGGTGATTTCGTCTTTATGAGTCTCTTGGTATTTGAACCAAGGCAAATACTCCGAGAAGGAATCTCGAGCAGACAAGTTAATGATGTCGCCCTCTTTGACTCCATGAACTAGCGCTCGCTTCAACATATTATTGAGCCCCCTGCCCCATCAAAAATGCCGGCATTTGGTCATCCGGTTGTTTCAACTTGTAGTCGGTCAGAACAAAGCCGGTATCTTCCACGATGCTATAAACATATCTAGGCATATATGCGATGCGGCGATCAGAAGTCGGTGAATAGCTTAGTATTAATGTCCGAATGGTTTTTGGTGGTTTAACCATCGGAGTTTCAGGCTGATCGATCATTGCTGACAGTTGCTTATAAACTCTCGCCCGATAGTTTTCATATTCAGTGCTGTGGCCAACGGTGGAGGCCGCTGCGCTAGTTGCAGTAGCCTCCGTTGACTTTCCCTCTGTAACGCCATCATCCCCCATGGCTCGGCCCTTATCTACACCTGTAATTGCCTCTTCGTAAGCATCGAAACTATCAATACATTTTCCGTAGTTATTTTTTAATTTACATCCAAAATCGTTGTCGTAAGGAAGGACTGAACAGGCTCCCAGGGAGAGAGCCGCCATAGCGATAAATACGGATTTGATCATCATTTGATTCGCACCTCTTTAATTTCCAATTCAGCTGTTTCTTGAACAAAAAGCGTGACTTCTTTGCCTGGGCCGGTTTCCAGAACTGGGCTGGTCTGTTTGGCCAAATCGAGCAGATATGTACCGAGCTCACTCACCCCCCCTGCCATACCTTGGGTTGCGGCTGTCTTGGCCATTTCATCTGACTTGAGTGTTTTTACTGATCCCAGGGCGCTAGTATTTGTCTCGTAGCCATTTTGTGAGGCTACATTCGCAAAACCTTCAACGGTTTTTGCGAACACTGCACTGGCCAGCAGTGAACCTGCGCGGCTAACTACGTGTGCAGCCATGTCTCTCTTACCGTCCCGATCAGAGACGAAACCCTTAATTGGGCCTTCTACGATGGTGCGCCCATCCATCGTCATGCAATGCATGCTGACTGGTAGAACGAAAATGCGCTCAGCTGAGAGATTGCCGTGAACGTTCGCAATGCTAAAACACCCGCGAAGGTTCATTTTTATGGAGTTGGGCAGTTGTGCCGGAGCCTGTACCCTAAACATCAGGGTTTGAGGATTCTCCTGGGCAAATTCGCCAACCAGGGCATTAACCCCCACCAGTAAACGGGCTCGCATAAATCCAACCGGCAACTGGATCAGCGAGCTCGGCTTTTTTGTCTGGTTGCCCTCGAGGGGCCGATCATTGGCCTCCGGTAACGATGCATTTGATATCCCGCCAACGTAGGAGAAGCGTGGGCCACTTTCTTCGGGAGCTTGCCCGCCTTCCACCTGTGTAGTCGTTGGGCTTTCTGGATAGTTGAATGGTTGAGCTTGCCCATCAGTAGTCCCCAAGCCTTGCTCTTCGTCCTCGGCGGTAGCATCCGGCTTTTTCGCTGTATCTTGTGGCGTTGGTTCCGGCGTTCCAGGGAACCCGTTGTTAGCGCCCTTAATAGCCATCGCTTCAGCAAGTGCATCAGCAATCATTTTTTTGGTTTCAGCTTTGGTTTCATCCAGCTGTGTTTTGACGTTTTCACGAACGTCAGCTTCCAAGGCGGCCTTGGGGGGAAGTTCAACGGTGTTGTCTGTGGACACCTCAACTTGAGGGGCCTGTTGTGCATCCCCTTTTGAGCTGTAATACATCCAAAGTAAGCCACATCCGATACACGCCAGAGCGGTATACTTGATATACGCAGTTCGAGTTTTTGAGTCTTTGAGATACCACCAATGCTGGGCTTTGGCTTTGAGCTCTTCAAATGTCATGACTATGCTCCTTCACGCTGCACGATAACTAAGGTTGTCTGCATGCCCTTACTGAGATTCAGCGCTTCAAGGGTGACGGTGAAAATATTGCTGCCAAAGGTGGGCTTCAAAAACATCAGCTCATTCAAGATCACATTGGTGTCAGCAACAATCGCGTAATGGCTGGCCCGTAAACCCGTTCCATCCACTAATACATCGCGTATCTTTCTGATCCTGACAGCAACGGCATGCCCAGAGCGGTCAGTCAGGCCGGATACCCAATCTCGGTTTTTAGCTGGCCGTTCGGTAAAAGAAGTCGGGAGGGGATCTTGATCTTTTGCGTCTTTGATAATGGCGGTTGCAAGCATTACTGCAGACTCTTCGAGCGACATTGCGCCCATCAGCTCCTGGTTCTGATGCATCCGGTCAGCAGTGTCATTACCAAGGATGATGGTCTTTCTATCTACATACGCAGGCTTGATAACGAGTTCAAAAACGGATTTACCGCAGGTCAGATATAACTCGGTTGGTTCTGAATAGTATTTCAGATCCATTGTCGCGTTATCTTGGAGCACTTTGAACTTTACATAGTAAGAGCGGCCATCAGCACCAGACTCCACAACCAGGGGTTTTTCTTGCGAATAAACGGGGTTGCTCAAAGGCCCCCCGTTTGCGCAAACCATGCGGTTTACGTCTCGATTTGAAAGTTCGATTGTTGATGGTATCTCAGGCAATACCTGAGTGGTTTCCGCCAACGCAGCGCCGGAGGCAACCAGGGCTAAGCCTGCTAAAATAAGCTTCATTGAATGTTACCCCTCGATATCCAATAGAGAAAACTGACCATTGCTGATGGTGTAAAATACGTTAATAGTGATGCTCTTTCCTGGTTGGCGAGTATCACCAACATGGCTGTAGGCTGAAGCCTTTACAGTCATCTTGTAAGGGTTTTTGACCTTTCTTAATGGCTCAGGTAGCGAGCTCACATCAGTGATAGGCTCGACCGATATTGGCTTGTCATATTGCAATTCAGCACTATATGAAACAGATGGGTACTGCTGCAGCTCGGCTGACTTTTTCATCAGTTTATCCCTTAAGAATCCTGATGTTGAGCTATCTGTCATGGCGAGAAGATCTGCATATTTATAGGCGACACTTGCAGCACTTATATTTTTATAGTTCGCAATAATAAGATCTGCTACTCGCCTCAGATATGTGTTAGATGCATCCGTTCCAGAAATCCACATGTCACCCTGTTTGACGCCAAACGGTATTAGTATTGTCTTGCCATTTTCTTTTAAATCTTCAATGGATTGATAGTTAAGTGCTCCGATGGCAACAGAGATAATGACGCAGATCTTTATCAGTTTTCGGTCTGCCTGAATTCGTTGTTCATCATTGAGCAACCCATCGCGTCTAGGCTTCTTTTGCCCACCGAGTCTGTTTAAAAGAGACCGCATTATTATTCCTTACTCTGAAAAGAAACGAGCTTGAGCAGTTGGGTATCCTTGGATTCTCTTAAACCCAATCTGATATTGTAAGTGGATGAAAAATCCTCTTGGCTTGCCTTTTTTGTAAGAAAGGGCAGCAAAAGCAAGAGCCGGACAAATAACATATGCAATACCTTCTAGTCCTAACGAGGCGATATAGGCGATGAAAATAATCATCCACTCTTCAGTTGAGAACCATATAACCTGCAACGGGAGGTGTGCATATTTGTATAGGTGGCCTGTGTAATTCATTTGCTGCCCTCTTCTTATTACTTCACGAGATCTGCGAGTTTACTCAGGTGTTCAGCACCATCGATCATTGCACCCATGGAGGATGTGATCGTATCGGCCTTGGCCATACCTGAACCCATCAGAATGCCAGTCACTGCTTTCCATGGCCCTTGGCTGAAGTTACTGGCTGAGTAGGCGATGATCGCTACGCCGGACACAAACCCGATTGGGCCTTTCAGCAGCTTGTTCACACCAATATCGTAAATGTCATATGCGAAAGAGCCCGCAGCTGGCGCACTCCACGCGGCGACTTCAGGGGATATTACTGTTGCGATACCACAAACCATGCTGGTTACAACAACCTTCGCAGCAGGAGAGCCGGTGATCGCTTTTTTGGTGGTGTCCACTACGTCAGAGACTGCGTTATTCACGGTGGACAATGCGGTTTTGATTTTCATTTTTTTTCCTTGCGTTTATTGTTGAGGCATTATTGATTTGATAGCGGCCAGGATTTGAGCCTCGGAAAATCCGGTCACCATTTTTCCATTGATAATAAATGCGGGTGTTCCTTGTGCTCCAACCCCTTTAACAATTTTCTGGTGTTCAGCAATAATCCCTTCCGCCTCTGGACACGTTTTCCATTCCGTTATTACGTTATTGTCCGGTGTGTTTTTGAATGCATCATCGAGCGCTTTTTTCTTGTCATCGCTGCAAATGATATGCTCAACCTCTCTGCGCTCACCTGGATGGCCTGAGTTCATCAGAAAAACAACCTGTCGCTTCACTTTATCTGCGAACGGTTGACCTTTGAGCCAATTGTCATAGTCATAACAGAATGGGCACTCAGGGTCGGTAATTTCAATAAACTCAATATCTGACTTAACATCGCCAATAGTGATAGCTGTGTTAATAGGGAGGGCGGCAAGGGCTTTGTCTAAACGCTTCTCTCTCGCAGCCTGAGTAAGGTTATTGCCCTGAGCGTCATACATTTCACCAAAAATAAGCACCCCGTCTTGCCCATCTTTGCCTGGGTAGTAATAGTAGGTGTTACTTCCTGTTGATAGTTCAAACACACCTGGAACATGGCTGGGTTCAAACCCAGTAACCTGAATTTGACTGAATGTTGCCTTAAGCTTGTTTTCAGCAGCCTTCTTTTGCTCTGCGGTTACGGTTACTCGCTCAACTTGCGCATGCGCAAAACCCGACATTGTAAGGAGCGTTACTGCGACTGCAAGGGTTTTTATTTTCATTTGAGAAAAACCTTTATATATGTTGGTTCATGTTGCTTTACATCCTTTGCATCCTTTTCAGGAGCGCAAGGGGCTACGTTCTTTGGTTTTGTTACGAATGGAATGGCATTAGCAGGTTCCTTCTTTACCGGAAGGTCATAGTGATACTTGGCACCAATTGATGGGGTTATTACCCACTGTCCAGGGGGGGTTGCGTACTCGGATGCATTAGCACTCTCCTGCTCCATTTTGGATATGGTAGCGCTCGGTACAATGTAGAATTGAAGTTCAGGTTTCTGAATAACCCCTTCATCTGCCGCATTAACAGCGCAAGAAAAGGGGATTAGGAGGAAGGTTAAACGCCAGTTCATAACGTGCATCCCATGCATTTATAATAGGATGGGATTCTAGCGGTTCACTATTAGGATATCAATGTTTATCCTGACGTTTTAATGTTGGTTGCCACTTCATTAAAGTGGTTATTAAAGCTGTTCTAATCCGAGAACTATTGCAGTGTAAACCACCCTGCTTGGCGTAACCTTAAACACCATTGCTCGAGTTACAACCCTGTTTGATACCCCCGCATCGATCCAAATAGAAACCCTTTCATTGTGGCGGGTCTCAGTAAGTAAGTGCGTGTTTTCATTGAGGTTTAACAGAAACTTATCAACAAGCTGTGAAAATGTTTCGTAAAGCCTTTGATGTGGGTATTCCTTCAGAGCTTTCTCTCGATGTGCTTTACTTAATCGAACTCGGTATAGTTTGTAGTCTGGGTTATTCATCCAGTCCATGGTTGGGCAAAGGAGTGTCCAAAGCCAATGATCGTAACCACCAAATTAACGCTGATCTAATTAGATCTGTCTCTGTGATTCGCGGTCTATTTGTTCCTGGTCGCTGCTCCAACTGGAGATCAACGAGGCGCTTCAACAGCAGATCATATGTGTGTTCGGACAGATATACAGACAGCCTTTCTGGCGTTTCTCCGCACTCTTCAATGGCCAATGCTGGTGAGGCATTCAGCCATGTTGAGACGATTTGATCGTGCAGCTCGCTGAGCTGCATTCTCCTGGCCCGAGCAACTAGGGCGAAGTGCCCACCGATTACTGGGGGGAAATAGATATTTTTTTGGATCATCCAAGGATCCTCGTTGATCTTAAACGTGAACCGATCTACCTTACTGTTTGTTTCTACACATTAAGGGGGCTCTGCATGAAACACAAGCAGTTGACACCGGAAACGTCATCATCAGCGTATCCGTGGCCACTCCGTTTGGCGCGGCAAATGTTTCGTGAAGGAGCTTTGACCTCTAGCGTATCGTTCGTTCGTAGCGGTGATGGCAGTACGGGCGTGATCATGTTTCAAACCCAGTGGGGCGACAAAGGCATGCTCGTAGGCACTGACACCAATACGGCAAGAAGGCTTTCCGAGCCTACAGCAAAAACGCTGGTCGCACGTAATTTCCCTGGAGTGCAGCTAATGTCATAGACATAAAAAAACCCGAGTCTGCAAACTCGGGTTTCTTTAAGCATCAAACAGGTTGTCAGTTGGCGCTGACAAGATGACCCAACGGTTAGCAAGACCATTTGCCGGGTTCGGTTCTAATATAGAACCGATAGCCGCGCATTTCAACATGGATTCGCGGCTACGCGACGATAAAAATGATGGATTTATCAAATTGGGCAGCTAAAGAGAGCCCATCAACTCCTATTGCTGATATGTCGGATCCTGCAAGATCCCACTTATCTCCTTTCATGTGGGGGCGCACCCATTATCAGCATCCTGGTCACTGGCTAGGAACAGGCAATCGCTGCGGTCATCGCCCTGACGCCCCCGCTTGGCATCAGTACAATGAGCCGGAAACGAAGCGGCCATTACCCCATTTCATTCAGAACCTGATCAACAAAGTGCGTGAATACTACGCTCAGCCGCTCAAGTTGCCCACGCTGGCCAACTTAAGCGGCAAAGTCAACAAGCTCACAGGTAAACCACGCCAAAACCGAAGCGAGGCCCGAGAGGCTGAGAGTTTGGTCATGCAAGCGATCTTGTCCCGTACCGACTTCGCCAGTCTGCGCGTTGGTACGCCGCTGCCGAATGGGGGGTTTATCCATCGGGCGATGGCGGAGATCGCCAAAGTTGCAGGTATGTTCGATGCGAAACGCGAACGGCCAACTCAGAGATTCTGGAGGGCCATTCGCCGCTTAAAGATCGCTGGGGCCATTGATGTTCATCAGCAATACGAAGAAAAGGAAGATGGCTCTATAAGGGCTCGCCCTGGTATCAAGACTGTGAATATGCACTTTCTTGTAGCGTTAGGAGAGGTTTCTTATGAGCAGCTTAAGCGGTTCAGAACCTATTGTTCTAAAGCTTTAAAACTTGATCAGGAAGAGCACAAGAAGCAGAACCCAGCTGAACATGACCCCGCCATCGCAAATCGCCGGCTGAGGGAACTACAGCGAGAAAAGGGCATCAAAACCAACCCCTCTCAAACGGCTAATAACTCGCCGGTAATGCGTGACCGTGATCAGCGTAAAGAGCTACAGCGGCAATACAGCAAGGCGCAACTGGAGTTTGCCACAAACCTCCACGGTCAGTACCCTGGACGTTCAAGCTCTTGGTACGGCGACCAACTCAGGTTGCAGTTCCCTAGCCTGGACGACTGGATCGCAAAGCATAGCTAATCCCCCCAACCTCCGCGCTTTATCTTCAACCGGCTACGCTGGTGATAGCCCCTGCCTGCTGATAGCGTAATATGCCCCTATGGCAGCTTGCCGACCCCGCATGTGGCGAGACTGACCGTATTTTTCATCCTCTGGTGTATAAATCGACCTGAAATTCCCCTAACTGCCACGATTACTGTTGATGATTTAGGGGACACTAAAATTTAAGTGATTTAAAGGCAATCTTAGGTCATGAGATTTTTTTTTAACTGTTCACTGTAGATATGCTTAAAGAAAATGTTTATAGAATCTGTATTGTCATCCCTCTCTTCGCTCTGGATGATTTAATGCCTGGCTGTGCAGGGCGCAAGCGCCCGCCGCCAGAAAAAAACAACACCTAACAATGCCTTCCCTTGCAGGCCAGCAAAAAAACGCTGGCCGCCGGTCAGAACAAAAGAAGTACGTGGGGACAAGTCCCCACACCCCTTTGCCCAAAACCACAACTTGAAACTGACATGCCCCATAAAGGGGCCGATAAACATCAAGGGAACGTCAAGCTTTAGTGGCCCTAAAGACAAAGACGCTCAGCAGGAAGGGGGGGTCGTCATGCCCTCAATCTCGCTCTTATAGACCACCAGTTGCTATATGGGCGCAGCAAAGAGAAATTCGATATAGCCCATAGCCCTCAATACGAAAGCTCTGCAAGAGCCTTAAAGGAGCCAAAACCGATCACCAGTTGCTGGCCCGCCCACCGGATCGATGGCCACCGGCTGCGCCGGCGACCAGGAACGACTGCAGGGGCCCTGCCCTGGTACTCACCGACCGATCACCGGCAGCTAGCCAGCTCACCGGATCGATGGCCACCGGCTGCGCCGGTGACCAGGAACGACTGCAGGGGCCCTGCCCTGGTACTCACCGACCGATCACCGGCAGCTAGCCAGCTCACCGGATCGATGGCCACCGGCTGCGCCGGTGACCAGGAACCGCTGCAGGGGCCCTGCCCTGGTAGTCCCTGACCGATCACCAGCTGCTGGCCCGCCCACCGGATCGATGGCCACCGGCTGCGCCGGCGACCAGGAACGGCTGCAGGGCCCTGTCCTGGCATTCACCTGACCGATCACCAGCTGCTGGCCAGCACCACCTGCTCGATGGCCACCGGTTGCGCCGGTGACCAGGAACGGCTGCAGGGGCCCCGCCCTGGTACTCCCCGCCGATCACCGACCGTTTCCCCACTGCTGGCCCGCCCACCGCCTCGATGGCCACCGGTTCGCCGGTGACCAGGAACAGCTGCAGGGGCCCTGCCCTGGTATTCCCCTGACCGATCACCAGCTGCTGGCCGGCACCACCTGCTCGATGGCCACCGGCTGCGCCGGTGACCAGGAACGACTGCAGGGGCCCTGCCCTGGTACTCACCTACCGATCACCAGCTGCTGGCCGGCACCACCGGATCGATGGCCACCGGCTGCGCCGGCGACCAGGAACGGCTGCAGGGGCCCCGCCCTGGTACTCCCCGACCGATCACCGGCAGCTAGCCAGCTCACCGGATCGATGGCCACCGGCTGCGCCGGCGACCAGGAACGACTGCAGGGGCCCTGCCCTGGTACTCACCGACCGATCACCGGCAGCTAGCCAGCTCACCGGATCGATGGCCACCGGCTGCGCCGGCGACCAGGAACGACTGCAGGGGCCCTGCCCTGGTAGTCCCTGACCGATCACCAGCTGCTGGCCCGCCCACCGGATCGATGGCCACCGGCTGCGCCGGCGACCAGGAACGACTGCAGGGGCCCTGCCCTGGTACTCACCGACCGATCACCGGCAGCTAGCCAGCTCACCGGATCGATGGCCACCGGCTGCGCCGGCGACCAGGAACGACTGCAGGGGCCCTGCCCTGGTACTCACCGACCGATCACCGACAGCTGGCCCGCCCGCCGCCTCGATGGCCACCGGTTCGCCGGTGACCAGAAACCGCTGCAGGGGCTCTGCCGCGCTACGCTTGCCTGCTGGCGTGTTCGGTTCGACGAAAAGATGCCGAACCTCAACGCCCAGCCATGTCTTCGCCCAAAATTGCGCATGCGCAACTTTCCGTGAACACCGCTCAGGGCCTCAGAGAGAGCCCCCATGTACTACCACCCCAAGCCCGCCGCCAGTCATGCCGCCGAACGCTGGCGGCCAAGGTGCTGGCCAATTGTGGCCATATTTGGATGTTGATCGTGCCGTAATTCAAAAAACCTTCTCTATCATGCTGCAATGTGTAAAATCTCACAGTGAGACTTTTTAATAATGGTGTTTCAGCGTGACTGAATATGATTTTGTAGAGTGGTGCCAACGGCACAAGCTGACCCCTGAGCAAGCTGGTATTGTGCTAGGTTGCTCAAGGGCAAGCGCATTTCGCTATGCCAATGGGAGTTCTGCCATCCCCGCCCCGATAGCAAACCAGTGTGAGCTGATGGATCTTCTCCCGCCTTCAAAAAGTCTCATGGTGATACAGAAAAGGCTTGCCATAGTCTCACCGTGAGACTAAATTTAACTCATCGAGACGGAGGGCCGTGGTGATGAGGGTAAATGTGATGCCTGTAACGAGCTATCAAGAGATCCAAGAAGCGCGGGGATATATTGCCCGACACGGCTATGAAGTGAGCGTCCATGAAAACGGGCATCTGATTGTGAAAGATCCTGTCCATAGTTGCGGTCACGGAGCCCAGGCTGGGAGGCTTGTTCTGACGGGCTTTCAGAATGTGGCAGTTCGTAGCTATAGCGATGCGCTCAAATTCATTCGGGTTCGAGAGCCAAGTTGAATGGCTCCATTTGTCGAGGAAAAAATCATGGAAACAGAAGACGGCATCATGTCGCCAGAGGAGCAAGCATATTGGGATGGAATGCCAGAAGAGACACTGGGAGAACCATCCCCTGCGGACTGCTTAGTTCAGGGGTTACTTGAGGCTAGAGCGAACATCAAGTTGGAGGGCTACGGGCGGTGCGGCGACAACGACTATGCAGACGGCTATCTCGCTGGTAGCGCTCATGCCATCGAACAGGCTCTCCGCCTGGCGCTCAGGCGCTTGGATGTGTCGCCACGCAAACGCTACATCGTTGAGCATGTGCTGGGCCAAACAGCCACACAATAAGTCAGATGGGAAACGGCATGAATATTATGGATTACGTCAGTGAGCGCCTGCATGGCGCTTCACAGGAAGAGCTAGAGGCTATCGTGGCGAGTGACATGCCTCATGTTGGCGATGACCCTATGGATGAGGCTATTGCCGCTGCGCTGGTAGAGCTGGCAAAAGAAAGGTTGTCGGCCCTTCGGTCAAACTGTTAGAGGGTAATAATGGCCAATAAGTCACGAGCTGAGCGATTCAAGCAAGCAATATTATCAGCGGGAACCTATGAGCAGATGGCATTCAAGACCAACATCAGTGTAAGCACCCTAGTAAGAATCGCATCAGGTAAGACCGAGCCTAAGCTGATTGATGCCGTGAATATTTCAGGGGTGAGTGGTCAAAGTCTGGACTGGCTAACTTTTGGTGATCCAGACACCATAAAGGAAGAGGCGATTAAAGAATTTCCTAACACTCATTGCCAAGATAGTGTCGCCGCTCACCGCCTAATAGTTCATAACTTGCATGCCTTAGATAAAGAGGATGTTTGCGCAATCGCTCGCCAAGTTCATGCACTAAGTTTGCATTCAAGTTGATATCGGAAAAACAGATGACCCGTGAAAGAAAAATGCTTGTTGCTTCCATCATTTTTGCTGTCGCTGGATGGTTGATTGTTGCCGGATTAGCAACCGTTTTGGACGCAGCTCTGGAGAGAGAAGTGAGGGCTGAACGTGATGCCGCTGCGTGGAAACGGCAAGCTGGCAAGGCGTATACCGAGCTTCTGAAAGCAACCGCAGGTACTACTAATGGCGCTCTGATTATTCCTGCCGGTGCCCGCATCGAATGCGGAGTGAAAGAAGGTGAAGGCAAAGCACTGATTGACTGCGGCGAAAGCACCATCTTCCCCGCTATGGATTATTGATGATGCCGGACAACCGGCCCATTTCGAGGAAAAAAGGCATGGCAGACCATATCGAAGTGATCAAAACGCTGACCATCCCAGACTATCGCGTTGACATGTGCATCGTATCTGTGAATGGCCAGTTGTTTGTTAAGTCGCCTGATTTTAATACCCGCATTCCCTACTGTGGGACGCTGGATCTTGATGATGGCATCATCGCGGTGATCATGGCTGACGCTTACGAAAAGATTCTCGAAACGTCCATGCCCGAATTTGACGCCCAGCGCCACACCATCAGGGCGGCTCTGGAAAGTGCTTTCGGAATTGATAACCAGTGCATCAAGCACTGAGATAAAGGAAATACGGGATGAAGCAATCAGATCTGGAATACCTGGGAAAACTCGATGGTCGGCATTCATGGGCGGTAGGGGAAGAGTGCTTCTATTGGACTGACGGTGCCAACGTTGTGACCAGTGATCTGGCTGGCTCCATTCCGTTTTGTCCCGTCACTCTGCCACCCCGCCAGCACGGCACCCCGCGAACGATTAAAGCCCTGACGAGGACTGACGCAAAGCGGGCGATTGTCGAGGCATTGGATTTATAGAGGAAAAAAATGAACGCAGATTATTTCGTTCTAGCCTGCATTTTCGGTTTACTCGGGTGGGGGGTCAGCGAGTACATGAAAGCCAGTGAACGCAAACGCGTTCACGCTGAAGTGCAGGATGCTATCGTCTCACTTCGTAAGAAAGGCTTTGACGTTACACTTAACCGTTTGGCTGGATTTGATGAAGAAACGGCATGGGAAATGGAAAAGGTGCGCTCCGCTGGGTACACAGTGACCCAGGCCGGTAAGTCCATCACTATTTCTAAGCAGACAAATTAAGGGAAAAATTCGTGGTGAAGACAAAGAACAAAAAGTAAGGCAAGCCAGCACCGCCTGTCACGCTACGCTTGCCTGCTGGCCCGCCCGCCGCCTCGATGGCCACCGGCTGCGCCGGCGACCAGGAACGACTGCAGCGGCCCTGCCCTGGTATTACCCTGACCGATCACCGGCAGCTGGCCAGCTCACCGGATCGATGGCCACCGGTTGCGCCGGCGACCAGGAACCGCTGCAGGGCCCCTGCCCTGTTACTCCCCGACCGATCACCGGCTGCTGGCCAGCTCACCGGATCGATGGCCACCGGCTGCGCCGGCGACCAGGAACCGCCGCAGGGGCCCTGCCCTGGTACTCCCCTGACCGATCACCGGCAGCTGGCCCGCCTACCGGATCGATGGCCACCGGCTGCGCCGGCGACCAGGAACGACTGCAGGGGGCCTGCCCTGGTACTCTCCGACCGATCACCGGCAGCTGGCCGGCACCACCTGCTCGATGGCCACCGGCTGCGCCGGTGACCAGGAGCGACTGCAGGGGCCCCGCCCTGGTACTCCCCGACCGATCACCTGCTGCTGGCCGGCACCACCTGCTCGATGGCCACCGGCTGCACCGGCGACCAGGAACCGCTGCAGGGGCCCTGCCCTGGTACTCCACGACCGATCACCAGCTGCTGGCCGGCACCACCGGATCGATGGCCACCGGCTGCACCGATGACCAGGAACGACTGCAGGGGCCCTGCCCTGGTACTCCACGACCGATCACCAGCTGCTGGCCGGCACCACCGGATCGATGGCCAACGGCTGCACCGATGACCAGGAACGACTGCAGGGGGCCTGCCCTGGTACTCTCCGACCGATCACCGGCAGCTGGCCGGCACCACCTGCTCGATGGCCACCGGCTGCGCCGGTGACCAGGAGCGACTGCAGGGGCCCCGCCCTGGTACTCCCCGACCGATCACCGGCAGCTGGCCGGCACCACCTGCTCGATGGCCACCGGCTGCACCGGCGACCAGGAACCGCTGCAGGGGCCCTGCCCTGGTACTCCACGACCGATCACCAGCTGCTGGCCGGCACCACCGGATCGATGGCCAACGGCTGCACCGATGACCAGGAACGACTGCAGGGGCCCCGCCCTGGTATTCATCTGACCGATCACCGGCAGCTGGCCAGCCAACAGCCTCTCGGGTTAACTTCAAGCCTCTTTATGTTTAATGTGATGCGCTCACTTAAAATATATGCTCCATGGATAACCAACCTGCCCACAGCCCGCAAGCGGTCTGATGGACAGCCTTCGGTTCGTTGGTTACCCACCTCGCCAAGATCCTCTCTTGAGTGAAATTAATGAAAATAGACTCGAACGGGAGTGCGCCTTTACCGGCACATTTTTTTTGCGCATGCGCAAAATTTACTTGCGAATGCTACAGATTGCTGTAGCATGCAATTACGTTCTCGGTCATTCAGCTTGCCGAGTGACCCACCGGAACGAGATTCCATAACCAGGAGAGTTAGTGATGAAGAACATGAAAACCTTTATGAAGAAACTGTCAGGCCGGATCTTGGCCATCACCAACGAGAAAGGCGGCGTAGGTAAAACCACTTACTGCCAACATGTTTGCCATGCCGTGATGGATGCAGGGTTGACTGTGATGGCCGTTGACTTTGACCCTCAACGTAATTTCACCGACGTAATGACTGGCCACACAGCCCTCAACACTGAAGGCTATCTCTGTTCCAGTCACCTGTTCTGTGACGAAATGCCAGATCTCCCCCTGCTCAAAACTCAGGACGGACTTTACCTGCTGGCAGCCGATCCCGAGCTGGCCGACATTGAGACTATTCCCTTTGAGTCTGGCGTTGTCACGTATCCAGGCCATCACCTGGAACAACTTATCAAAAAGCACAACATTGATGTGGTTATTATTGATACCCCGCCTGTTGCAGGGAACCGCCAATTGGCCGGTGTACTGGCTGCTACTAACGTACTGCTTCCAATGGAGCTCACGCAGTTTAGCGTTGATGGTATCGCCTCTGTGTGCCAGCGCCTGACGGTAATTTGTAACACTGTTAACACTCCACTTCCGAAGCTGACCCTACTGCCGAACCGCATTAATACCCGCGCGGCGAAAACGGCTGGATACTTGGAGGAAGTGGTTAATGAATACCCATCTGTAGCGTTGCCGGCATTGGCTCAGCGTCAACCTATCGCTGATGCTGCAGATATGGCCACCCCTGTTTGGAAACTGAGAGACGGGAACGCCCGAGTTGCAGCAACCAATATCAAAGAACAACTGGTATCTATGGTTAAGGAGATCTTGGCATGAGCAGCGCAGCTGAAGCGATGAAGAAAAAGGGCGGCCTTAAATTAGGTAAATTGAGCGCGTTGGCTACCGCAGCAAAAGGTATCCAGGCTGGCCAAGAAGTGCTGAAGGTTCATCATAGTGAGTGCTACTCAACCAAGCAGGTGAGGGTGCAATTTAGCGCAATCGAAAACCTCTCTGAGAGCATGAAGAAAAAGCAACTGCAGCCCTGCAAAGTATGGCCGAAGGACGATAAAGGCTATCGGATCTGTATTGGTGAGCGCCGTTGGCGAGCGGCTGTTCATGGTGATCTCTATCTGGATGTTATCGTGGATCCGCTCCTGGCTGAACTGTCGTCAGCAGAGGTCATTTTGTATCAGCTGACTGAAAATACTCAGCGTGAGAATCTGACGCCCCGAGAAGAAGCGCAGGCTGTTGAGCAAATGTTGGCTGAAGGGATGAAGCCAGGGGAGATCGCCATGGCCAAATCAGCCATCGAGGCGTGGAGCGAGCCAACCGCAGCCAGCTGGGTTTCCCGCATGAGAAAGCTGCTGAAAATGCCTGCCATTGTTGAGGAGCTACATGATGGCGGTTTACATGATGCGGAAACATTGAATTGCCTGACAGCTATTTATGAACTCTCTCCTGCTGCGTGTGAGGCCATGATTGCTGAGGGACTGACAACCAGAAAGGCCACCAGGACAGCATTGAAAGCTCTGAAAGCTGGTGATCAGATCCCTGGTATTACCAAAAAAGCAGAACAGGCCGAGACATTGTTTTTAGGCCCTGTAGGTCTGCAGACAGCAACTTACAGCGTTGATGTTGACCGTCTGGTTGATGGGAAATTTGCTGCAGTAGTACATATCAAGATGGCTGGTCACGAAGTTAAAGCATCTTGGCTAACTGATCCCCTCTTGGTTTCTGAACACCTTTTCGATGTAAAGGTTCGGGTATTGGCTGTGATCCGCAGCTTTATGCAGACAGTGCAGGATTGCTGCACACCAGAGGAACGAACCGATTACGAGAGCATTATGGCGTATTGGCAGCTCTCTAGTAGTCAAAACCAGGGCAACGACCAGCCACCGGTTGAACAGACCAGCGGCCAAGGCGACAAGCTGCCACCGGTTGAACAGACCAGCGGCCAAGGCGACAAGCTGCCACCGGTTGAACAGACCAGCGGCCAAGGCGACAAGCTGCCACCGGTTGAACAGACCAGCGGCCAAGGCGACAAGCTGCCACCGGTTGAACAGACCAGCGGCCAAGGCGACAAGCTGCCACCGGTTGAACAGACCAGCGGCCAAGGCGACAAGCTGCCACCGGTTGAACAGGCCAATGTCCAGGGCAACAAGCAGACTCCGGTTGAACAGGCCAACAGCCAGGGCAACAAGCAGACTCCGGTTGAGGTAGGCTGTGTCAGCATTCATGGTTTTGTGGATGATGATCCGGTTGTGCTGTGTCTCGATGTGCTGTTGCCTGGGAATGAAGTCATGGTTCAAGACAAGAACGGACAGCGCTACACCATCCCGTCTGAGGACTTTACTCTCAGCCACATTGCCAAGGCATAAGGCACCAGTTATGAACAAAATCACTCACTTTACTCAAATTCAGGAGCGGCATGGGCCGCTCCTGGCATTCCGCCGAGAGACGTTTTCTATGGGGCTCAGCACTGCAGAGGCAGCTCAGTTGTTACTGACAAGCGCCCATGACTTGAACTTGACCGAACGCCAGTCACTCTACGGCAACACGTTGAACAGTTGGATGACGGGCGGGAAAGCTCCCGCCTGGGCTATTCAGGCGGCCCTTAGCTGGCTGGAGAGGAACGGCTGGTATCCAGGCATAGATCGCGGCCAGGGCAACTCAGAACATGCAAAATCGGACTCGAGCGATTTTGCATGGTGGGCCTATAGCAAGATTAAACTGCACGGCACATTGACTGATGCAAAAGCCAATATCCCTGCTGAGTGGCCAAGTAATATCAAGGAGAATGCCGAGGCATGGCTGGTTATGTCATGGCAGGTTGAAGAGGATAAAAGGGCTAATCGAGCCGCAGAACGACATGAATGATAAGCGAGGGGATTAATGGAAAATACTAATTTGGTTTCCGTATGGGTTGAGCTAAAAACAAAAGAATACCCATCTATTAAAGATGCTTTAAATGAGCTAAATTCAGCTGTGGATATGTCAATCTCTCACAGCCGCCTTCAAGAATACCAGCAAAGCAATGATGATGCTGATAGTTTAAAACGTAAGCGCAAAAGACCGGCTATTAAAGTTATTAACTACATGCTTGCTGATGTGTTAGAGCACCTACTAAAAGAAGATGGCCTCTCACAAAACCGGATTAATGAAATCGTCAGCAAGGTGACTATTATTGGGGATTAGTCGTGGCAACGGCACCAAGCAGCGCAGGAAAGAAACCTTATAGACCACCACTTAAAAAATATGTGGATGCGTCAGCTGAGTATTTGCCTGTTCCAGTCTTGTGTTACAAGGATGACGTTAAGAGGTTCAAGGAGGTCTCTCGTAGATTGCCGGTGGCATGGAGAGACAAGGTGGCTTCAAAGTACACCCTGATATTCCTGATGACCATGCACGACAGCTCTCTTCCCGAAATTCGCAGGCTTGGCAAGGCTCGGTTCAATGCGAACAGTTGGTTGCGTGAATTTGCCAAGAATCAGAAGATGTAACTCATATGAAGACTGTATCATCTCGAGGTCGCCCCAAAGTTGAAAACCCACTCTTGCCTCATGAGAGAGCCAAGCGATACCAGCAGAAAAGAATAGATAGCGGGGATCGTAAAGTGTCTATCTGGATGGATCCGTCCACCATGGAACTTCTCGAACTACTGAGAGGGCAGGCCGGCTTTAATCAGCGAGAAAACTCAGAGTTTATTGCTGCGCTATTGATAAAGGCTGCTGGATTGCCTTGGTTCGGCCAAGATTTTGTGTTGCCTGCACAAAATGTATTTAAACCCATCCCCCCTGCCCCGATTAAACGCCCACCATTGAAATAACCCTGACTGACTTGCGCATGCGCAAAGAAAGGGGGCCGAATGCCCCCTTTCTTTATGCCGGTTTATTGGTGTCCAGCAGTGTCCGGTCTGTGGGGCTGGATCCCGTATCTTCCCCTGGCAAAGGGTTCTCTCTTAGATACGCCTGGATCTCGGCGGAGGCTTTTGTCAAAACTCTGATAACCTCTTCATTTATATTGATAACAATGCCTCGTTCATGAAGCTCTTTTTTGCCTGCATCAAGCTCTTCAGATAGTGCTGCAGGGATCTTAAAGCGAATTTCTTTAGTTTTGCTTGTGCCAATGGGGGTAAAGGATAAAGCCATGTATGTGCTCCAAAAAAAGTTGCATAATCCCCAGTGGGGATTATAATGCTGGTTATCGGGTGGCAACCCAATAACCAGGAGATTCATCATGCATTATATCGTTTCTATCGTTAAAGGGGATAACTATGGCAAGGTTATCTCTTCACATAATGATCGTTCTGCTGCCATTAAAAAACAGGGGTCTGATGAGTTTATTGTAACAACTGATATCCGGTTGAAGAAGGGGGAATGTTACCCTGAACTGACCGAACAGCAATATGAAGCTCATGTTACTGACTCTCGTTTGAGATTCTGCATTATGGCGAAAAAGGCCGAAAAGGAAACTGCGGGGTTTAATGGTGAACGATACGATTTCATGCTGTATGGCATGGATCCCTTTGAGGCGATGGAACTGTTTGGGGCTCAGGCCGAACACGAACTCAACGAGGAAGAGGCCAAAGCGCTAGATGTGGCGTCTCGGCGGGCTCGTATGAAGGCCCTGGAGCAGCATATTTGTCCAGATGATCGCAACTCCATCACAATCAGTTTCCCTGCCGTTCGTGGCATCCAGGCTGGTAAAGAGTTTTTCGCCGCGCAAGTACCCTTCATCCAGCTGGAAAAGATGTTTGTTTTTGACGATGAGGTTTTACCACCAGAGCTGCGTATGCAGCGAGAACTGAGCCAGCGGCGAGCGGTGGCCATCAGTGATTATATCGTGGGTAACCCGTCTGATTATGTCCTGCCAGCATTAACATGCTCGGTTAGCGCCAGAATGTGGTTCGATGCACTCCCTGGAAATCATGGCCAGCGCTTGGGACTTCTCAATATCCCCTTGGATGCGGTGATGCTGATCAATGATGGCCAGCATCGCAGGGCTGGGATTGAGAAAGCGATCCGCCGCCGGCCTGAGCTGAGAGGTGAAATGGTAACGGTCACCTTCTTCTTTGATGAAGGGCTCAAACGTAGCCAACAAATTTTTAGCGATATCAACTGCAAAATGGTTAAACCGAGCACCGCGATTAGCGCTCTTTTTGATCATCGAGATCTGCTCAACATTTGGATGAAGGAGGTTATGAACGGCGTTCCTGGTCTGGCTAACCGGATCGAAAAGGAAACCGGTTCGGTCGGGGCGAAATCGTCCAGGTTGTGGAGTGTGATCAGTCTGAAAAAGTTCCTGACCGCAATTTCAGGTATCAATGATAGTAATGCCGAGTTCTACCTGGGCGATGAACAGCGCAAAGCCTCTGTGGCATTTTTCACGCGCTTCTTTGAGGCTGCAGCACAACATATTCCCAAATGGGCTCAGATGATGAATGGCAGCATTCCAGCTGCAGAGGTAAGGGAAGATATGCTGATAGGTCACGCTGTATTCCTAGAGGCGCTAGGGGTCGCTTGTCGGGCGTTGTTGTTGAATGACCAGGGCCAGCCTGACTGGGCTAACTGTGATTTAACTCCATTATCCGGTTTGGCCAATATTGTTCCTCAAAAAACATCTTCTCAATGGAAATTCCGCGCAGTGAATGTAAATGGAACAATGAATAAAACAGCATTTGGCGTTGTGTCCACAGCATCAGTATTAAGGGGCATGATGGGTATTACCTTGAGCCCAGAAATGCTGAAGTCGGATAAGATTGTTTCAGACTCGTTCAATAATATTTCTCTAGAGGGTTGATTTGATATCCTGGGTGAGGAATCGCCCAGGATATTTATTTAGGCCACTCGTTCACAAAGGAGCAGTTAATGGAAATGAAATATCACACCCAAGATGAATGGGATTCTATGGCAATGGATCTACAGGCAGCAATTTTGATACGTGCCACCTCTATGAGTAATGAGGATTTAAAAGCATGGCTAGGATCAGATTTCTTAGGGTCACGTATAGCTGCACTTCCCGATAAGGTATTGTCATCAGTCGGAGTTATGTTGTCCCAGAAAGCGAATAAGCATGTTGCGGAGATCCAGCTGCTGAAGGAGGGTCAACATCGAGACGGAGAGTGATGTTGATATGGCTGAAATATGATGTTGGGCCCAGCCGGCCAAGGCCGGCCAACCTTGTCTATTCGCCCCGCGAGCGGGGCTCACCGAGCCCCGCAAGCGGTGTCTCGGCCCTTCGGGTAACGCCAAGGGGGCTCTGCGCGCTCCGCTTGCTTAACGCCCACGGTCGCCAGCGACCGTGCCCGCACACGCTCGGAGAGCGCCCTCCCGCTTCGCTGGAGGCGTTCTCCAGCTTAGCTTGGGCCTTCAGCTCCTGATCACCCTCCTGCGCCAGCGGCGCTTGAAGACTCCGTGTTGCGCATCCTCCTGATTGCATAGTCATTTGCCCCGCGCCTAGAACCTTTACCGTGTCGCCTGCAGTGAGTAAAGCCGATAAAGCTGGCTTGACTCACTTTGACGCCACGGTTAAGGGGCGCTGTGGCAAATTGACCACGCAACCAGGAGAAAACGATGCGCAACACTCTGGAGTACATCCAGCACCGCAAAGCGGCGCTGGAGCTCAGAAAGCAGGAGCTGGAGATCCTGAAGCTGCGCGAGGAGATCGCTACCGCAAGATTGAAGCGGAAGATGCTGATCTTCACCATCGGTATCAGTGGCTTAAGCCTGTTGCTATCGGTGTTTCGGGGGCGATAAGCCCCCTTTTTTTGCTTGCCTACACGCTTGCTATTGGTATCACCCGTTCAGGTTTAAAGACAAAGAACTGCTTTTGAACCGACCGGCCAAGGCCGGTCAACCATTGTCTACTCGCCCCGCGAGCGGGGCTCACCGAGCCCCGCAAGCGGTGTCTCGGCCCTTCGGGTAACGCCAAGGGGTATGAACTCCCTTCGGTCGCCAAAGACAGAGACAAAGACAAGAAGGAATTGCGCATGCGCAATTCCAGGCAGCCCCCCTTTCCGACCGGCTCACTCCCCCTGGTCACCTCGCCGCTGCTTGCAGAGTCCTACGCCGCCCCTGTCATCGGCGCAAGGTGCTTCCCTTCGGGACTCCACCTTGCGCCGCTGCCATGTTCGGCGTGGCCGGACTATGCAGCGACGGGGTGGCCAGAGGAAGTGAAAGAATGCCGGTCAGAAGGGAGGCTGGATGAAGGCGGCTGCGCCGCCGCTATTTAAAAGATAATGCGGGCGTTCCCCCCGCACCCCCCGCAGCTATGAGGTAGGTTGCAGGGCGCGAGGGCAGGGGAGGGCCCGAAAATAAACGGCTTGACAGCAATCCCCATTGGGGATTATAATAATCAGGAACTCGGGGCAATGACCCCATCATCAGGAGTATAAAATGAAAGACTTCACCGCCAAAGAGCAGGAAATAATTTCCACCGCTAACAACATCATTTTGAGTCGATTTAAAAAGTATCCACTCCTTAACTCTCCGAAGCTAATTAGAAATTATTTGGCTTCAAAGTTAGTCATGGAAGAAAATACATTTAGAATATTGTTGTTGAATGAGACTTTTTGCTTGATAGATGATGTTCCATTAACGCTAGGTTCCATTGATATTTCAAGTGTGTATGCAAGGGAGGTAATGGGAGAGATTTTGCAGAAGTATGCCAAAGCCGCAATGAAAATTGTGATAGAGCATAATGCATCGGCAATTCTGATGGTGCATAGCCACCCGCAGGGATTTGTATATCCGAGCAATGCAGACAAGGAAATAACAACTCAAATAACAGCTGCGCTAGGTTTGGTCGGTGTTCGAGTGGTTGATCATGTTATCCTGGCCGGAGATAAAACCTATTCATTTTCAGAACATGGCATTTTAGGGGCAAAGTGACCCCATTATCAGGAGGTTGAAATGAGTGTGTTTACCGTAGAAGAGTTAGAGCTTATTGCCGCTGCCAACGCTGTCATTTTGGAAAAGTTCAAGCGCGGCATGTCTCTTACTTCACCTGATTTGGTGGCGGAATATCTAACTACAAAGTTAGCCGTAGAAGAGCAAGAGGTTTTCAGGGTGTTATTGTTGGATAGCAAACACCGCTTAATTGATGATGTCGCCTTGTTCAAAGGATCTATCGCTGCGGCCTATGTTCATCCAAGAGACATTATAAAAAAAGTGTTGGATGTAAATGCAGCAGCCGTGATCTGCGCTCATAACCACCCATCAGGGCATATCTCCCCAAGCCGAGCCGATATTGATATCACTGACCAGATTAAGGCTGCGCTTGCTACTATAGATGTTCGCCTCCTCGATCATGTTATTGTAGGAGGTGGAGAAACTTATTCTTTTGCTGGTCGTGGCATTCTAAATTAAATCCAAATAAAACAGTTGATTATAATCCCCTTTGGGGATTATAATCTATTTGTCATCGGGGCAATGACCCCATTATCTGGAGAGTGAAAAATGCAAGACCTTCAATTTTATCCAACTGGCGCAATCCTGGCCCGCAAGGCGTTTAACAAGTTCCTCAACAAGAGAGTTACCCGACTGCTTGAACCTAGTGCTGGTCGTGGTGATCTGTTGCTTGGCTTTTTTGAAAGCCTGGGGCGTTGGACGAAGGGGGAAACGCTAGTTGATTGCGTTGAAATGGATCTTAATAATCAAGCCGTTTTACGAGATAAAAAAATTCCAGTGGTCGGCAGTGACTTTCTGAATTTCTGGCCAGCAACAATTTATAGTCATATCCTAATGAATCCCCCTTTCTTGGTTGGGGCAAAGCATGTTTTGCATGCCTGGGAGCTGCTTTATAATGGTGAGCTGGTTGCAATCGTTAATGCTGAGACGGTAAAAAATCCGTTTTCAAAAGAACGGCAGTTGCTGGCCAACTTGATTGAAGATCATAGCGCGTCCGAGGTCGAATATTTAAAGGAGGCTTTTTTAAGCCCTGACACTGACCGTACAACCGCTGTTGAAATTGCAATCATTCATTTGGTTAAAAAATCAAACTCAGACATGAGTTTTATAACTGATCTCCGCCGTGATGTTACTCGCAAGTGGGGGGCCCCCCAAGGTGTTGAGAACCTTAAAAATCAATTGATGTTGCCAAGCAATGAGCTTGAAAACAGAGTTTTGGACTTTCGTTGTGCTGTTGAAGCCATGATCCAGTCTGAAGACGCAAAGGCCCGTTATTTGATCTTGTCTGGCCGCCTGGAAGAGCTGATATCAGAAACCCAAGATAAGCCCATCGAGGCCGGAGAAGTGCCAAAATCAATCATGGACGGTCGCAACGAGCGAATTAACAAAGCTTATTGCGAATTGAAAAAAAGGGCTTGGTCGGGAGTTCTGAAAAGTACCCAAGTAACTGATAAACTCTCGGTCAAAGCCAGAAATAGCCTCAACTCACAGTTTGAAGAAGTCAGCCAGCTTGAATTTGACCTCCTCAATATAATCGGATTTATTCAGGGGTTGGTATCTCAACAGGGGCAGATTCAAACTGATATGATGTGTGATGTATTTGACCTGTTCACCAGATATCACCATGACAACCGCTGTTATTATCAAGGGTGGAAAAGTAACAGCAAGCATAAAACTTGTGCATACAAAATAAAAATGAGCCGGATGGTTATTCCAGCGCATGACAGGCATGGGTATACGTGGCGCAACCAGTTAAGTTATGAGGATACCAACCTTTTTAATGATATAGATCGCGTGTTTGCAATGTTGGAAGGGAAACATGCTGATGCAGTTAGCGGTTTAAGCAAGCTGTTTGGAAACGTTGAATCATTTAAACAGCTATGTCAGGGGGCGCGATTGAGCTCTGATTATTTTGATGTGCGTTTTTATCCGAATGCTGGCACGTTCCATTTGTTCCCTCGCCGTGCCGACCTGATAGACCGGCTTAATCGTACAATCGGGAAACATAGAAATTGGCTGCCGCATGATGAAAGCTCGGTATCCGCTGAGTTCTGGCAACAATATGAAAAAGCCGAAAAGGTCACCGGCAAGATCCAGCTAGGTAAAATTGACTGGTGGAAGTTCCATAATGGTGAGGAAGAGCAAAAATATATCGAGCATGAAAAAGTACATGCCGCTTTGATTGAATCGCAGGCTGCTTGTGGTTTAACCCCTTGGGTGCCCGCGCTGTCTCAAACTAAAAACCTGCCCGTAGCGGCATAATTCTAATGGGGCGTTAGCGCCCCATTTTTTAAAGAGAGTGAGATAATGAATAATGTTGTTAGCATTCCACATCTGAGCGAATTGGAAATCAGTGTGTTGGTTACCGTATCCACCGCCCATGTTAGTGAGCAAGACAGTGTTTTACTCAATGAGCTGTCAGCGCATGAGCTATGCCATGGTGATAAGCATGATTGCCTGGGCTTTTTATTTGGGGGGAACTACGGATGGATCATTAAATTCAGTGTTGATTCTTGGCCAGGCCGGTTAGCTGAAAAGGGCATATCTGAAGGGGCGATAAGTAATCTAAAGAACCTGGCCGCAGCAGGGGCCCAAGGCGTTATCTTCGATCAAGATGCTGATCGGATTGATGGGCTAATCATCTTCGAGTGGTGAGAGAATGAGCAGCAGCCCAATAGAACATGTCAAAAGCATCATCACTGAGCTATATCCAGATCTTAAGTGCCATATCCATGAAAACAAGCGGCTAGGGCGTATTCATATCGTGTGGAGCCAAGGCCCCCAAGAGCAAGCGCTAAGGACGGCGCTTTCAGAATATGGGTTTGACTCGCGCGGCACATACAAAGTAACCACTTATCGACTACCAGATAATTTTAAAGAAACATTGATATTCGATTGACAGTAATCCCCTTTGGGGATTATACTGTTTGTGTTGTCGGGGCAATGACCCCATTATCTGGAGTGAACATGGAAATTAAATACGCAGACCCTCATGTGTCAGAAATCACCAAAACGGATATCAACATGCTCGAGCAATTTAAATCTCGCTTTGGCTTGAGTGATTCCAAATGCTTCATATTTGAAACAGTACATGGCCACCTCGCAAGCATGATAGTTCAGGATTACAACCAAGCTTTGCATTGTAGACTGTCACGCGCAGATATGGAGTTTGCTTTAGGCTTTGAGTGCGTCCGTCATATCAGTTTTGAGAATGGCTGTCTGAAAGTTGGTTTTCACAGTCAGAATTAATAAAAGCCTGGGGGCTCGCCCCCAGGCTTTAGGGGGTGTATATGGTATTAGTCTTTTCATTCTTTGCGCTGACGGCTCTATCACTTGCTGCGTGGTGGCGGGTACTCGTTTCAAATAGGGATTTAAGAAAGGTTGATTACGGCATGGCGATGGCATTGTTTATTGCAATGTGCGCGGTCTCTCTCCTTGTATTTTATTTTGCTCCCTTGTATGGCTCATGGGTATGGTTACTCGGGTTTGTGTCTATTAATGGATTGGCAATCCAAGCCATTAGCTATCTGTTTGGTTTTTCTTGGGGAGGGGAAGTTTTAATTTATGGGGAGTCAGTGTGATTGATTGTCGTAAGCGGATAAAAAAACTCCCTCAAATCGAACCGCATGGGTTCATTGTGCCTGGGTATAATCTGAAATTATCCGAGAATGTAGCGATGACGCTCAGATTTCTATCTGGGGATGATGCCTATATGCCTGGGCCGCTTGATGTATTCGAGGCCGACAATGGAGCTATATTTTTAGCTGCTGATCGTCCTGGGCTTGCTCGCGTTCTATGGGTCGGAAATTACGTTGATGAAATGGTAAGCCATCAGGCAGCAGGGATCATCGCTACAATCTTCACACTAACGGGCCTATCTGAAGTGGTGCCAGAGCAGGCTAAGGGAGCGATCCGCGTGAAGTTAGACCAGCTGAAAAATTACGCTACTACTCACGTTGAATCAGCCATCATTGAGCGAGTATTAGACTGAAAAAGCAGTGGTGCCGGCAGCGCCGCGAAAAGAGAAGGGCAGGGGCTTGCGCCCCTGCCCTTTTTCATTGTGCCCTTGGCTGTATAAGAACCTGGACAGGTAGGGGAGGTCTCTGTTCCTGGTCGCCTCGAGAGAGGATGGGCTGCCAAGTATGGAGAAGCCCATAAGGTTCGCTCTGTGTAATGGTCGGTTGCTGTCCCCAGTGATTAGGCAACCAGGGACTCATTCACTCAGGCTGCCCATGTTATATGGATGGTGGCCGTCACACCTCGATCAGTGGTGTCTTGTATTTTCAAAGGTGTAGGTGCTGGATAATTTAAAGCACAAAAAGGCTTTGAACCGACCGGCCAAGGCCGGTCAACCATTGTCTACTCGCCCCGCGAGCGGGGCTCACCGAGCCCCGCAAGCGGTGTCTCGGCCCTTCGGGTAACGCCAAGGGGTATGAACTCCCTTCGGTCGCCAAAGACAGAGACAAAGACAAGAAGGAATTGCGCATGCGCAATTCCAGGCAGCCCCCCTTTCCGACCGGCTCACTCCCCCTGGTCACCTCGCCGCTGCTTGCAGAGTCCTACGCCGCCCCTGTCATCGGCGCAAGGTGCTTCCCTTCGGGACTCCACCTTGCGCCGCTGCCATGTTCGGCGTGGCCGGACTATGCAGCGACGGGGTGGCCAGAGGAAGTGAAAGAATGCCGGTCAGAAGGGAGGCTGGATGAAGGCGGCTGCGCCGCCGCTATTTAAAAGATAATGCGGGCGTTCCCCCCGCACCCCCCGCAGCTATGAGGTAGGTTGCAGGGCGCGAGGGCAGGGGAGGGCCCGAAAATAAACGGCTTGACAGCAATCCCCATTGGGGATTATAATAATCAGGAACTCGGGGCAATGACCCCATCACCAGGAGCAATGATTATGACCGACCTTTATGCAGTTGTGACTGACACCATCATCAAGCAAATGGAAGCTGGCCTAGAAGAGTCTGGCCCGCTCTGGGTTAATCAATGCAGCAGCATGCCCACAAACTTTTCAACCGGTGTGCCCTATAAGGGGATCAATGTTCTGCTCCTTTGGGCGGCAGCTTATGAGCACGGTTACACCTCCCCATATTGGCTGACGTTCAAACAGCTCGTTGCGTTGGGGGGTAACGTCAAAGGTCAGAAGTCGGTTACCTGTATCCGATATCAAATAGCGGAACGGAAAAACGATCAGGGCGAAATTGAAAAGTATCCAATGGTTAAGCCATTCCATGTATTTAATCTTGATCAGATCGAAGGGATCACCGCTCCCGCTGTGGCCAATCCTGGTACAACCGGCATGATCGAAGCCTGCGAACGGATTTTCACTTTGAGCGGCGCGGTGATCCATGAAGAAGGCGACAAGGCATGTTACATGCCGCATCGTGATGAAATTTACCTCCCGACCCGCCAACAATTTTTTGAGCTAGAGCGATTTTACTCTGTAGGGTTCCATGAGCTGACGCACTGGACGGCGCATAAATCTCGCCTTGACCGAGACCTATCTGGCCGATTTGGTGATGAAGCCTATGCATTTGAGGAGCTGGTTGCCGAGCTCGGCGCTTGTTTCTTAAGCTCTGATGCCGGATTTTTCTATCGGGGTGTGCCGCACCATGCGAGCTACATTCAATCATGGTTGCGAGTTTTGAAGTCAGACAAAAAGGCAATCTTTAGTGCTGCCTCCCAAGCTCAGAAAGCATACGACTACATCAATGGCCTTGTGACTGTAGCTGCGGAACAGCCTGAAAAAGTTGCCGCTTAAATAAATGTGAGTCGCTCACTTATATTTTAAAAGCTCAGTTCTCTGGGCTTTTTTTTCACTCACTGGGAAAATATCGCTTGCGAATAATCCCCAATGGGGATTATAATAATCAGGAACTCGGGGCAATGACCCCATAACAAGGAGACTCGACATGGAGAATATGATCGTCGTAACCCCCTGCTACAAGGTTATTGGAACCATTACAGGGGAGGATCCTAAAACTGGTTTCATTCTGGTTGATAACAAACCCACTCTTATTCATAAGTCGGAGTTAACACTTTGCCTTGACCAATTTGGAGAGTTTCAGCGCCAGAGTTTGCCAGAGTCATTCTATCAAGTGGAGGCTGCGATATGACCGGCGCAGACGTTGTTAAAGCCTTTGCCAATGGACATCAAATTAATATACCAATCATGCCAATAAATAACTTCAGCTTGCTTTTGGCAGAAATAAATAAATTTACCGGCCTAGTTCCAAAGAAAAAGGGGAAAAGAAAATGAAATCTGCAATCAAAATTCTGGCTGACTGGGCTGAGCTTCAAATCAAGGATATCAATCTCGGTGTGCCGTTCAAAGACGTTCAAGCCTACGAGAAATTGCATGCAGAGCAATTCAATAATTGGTGCAAGGCTCACGGTGTTGATTGCTCGATGGCCCTGAAAATTTTCAATTTCAAGGGCGTTACATCCAAGAAAGAAACAGCAGTTGAAAATTACAAAATAGCGGCTAACAGAGCCAATCAGTGGTTGTCATTTTCGTTTGAACCGACAAAAGAACAATATTCAAACCTTTCCATTCGCCCCGTTGTTACTGTCATCTATGAAGGGGATGAATATACTGAAGAGGCTGCGGAAGGTGAAACGCCTGAAATGTGGTCTCTGTATGCAACAGAGAGAAAAAGCTGCCTGACGTTCTGTTTCGCAGACATTGATAGCGAAGAGCTTGCAAATGAATTTGCAGGGTTTGCCAGTGAAATTTATGGGTTGCCATTAGTTCAGTAATAGATATGGCCGTCTTGTTTAGACGGCCTTTTTGTTTGCGGGCTGGGGCGGGCCTCGCCAGCAGCAGCCCCAGATCTCTTGCCAGTGATGCCGCGCAGGCCAAGGGGCCTCGATGTGCTCGCCTCTCGGTGAAATCCCACCCGCCCTACGGTCGGGGCCCGAGATTCCACCTCCAAGCGACCTGCCGCTGTGGGATGGCCGCGCGAGCTCGGCCCGCCGCGCACCATGGCTCGCCCTTCGGGCTGCCGGTGCTGGCGGCGAGCCTCGCCAGCAGCAACCCCAGATCTCTTGCCAGTGATGCCGCGCAGGCCAAGGGGCCTCGATGTGCTCGCCTCTCGGTGAAATCCCACCCGCCCTACGGTCGGGGCCCGAGATTCCACCTCCAAGCGACCTGCCGCTGTGGGATGGCCGCGCGAGCTCGGCCCGCCGCGCACCATGGCTCGCCCTTCGGGCTGCCGGTGCTGGCGGCGAACCTCGCCAGCAGCAACCCCAGATCTCTTGCCAGTGATGCCGCGCAGGCCAAGGGGCCTCGATGTGCTCGCCTCTCGGTGAAATCCCACCCGCCCTACGGTCGGGGCCCGAGATTCCACCTCCAAGCGACCTGCCGCTGTGGGATGGCCGCGCGAGCTCGGCCCGCCGCGCACCATGGCTCGCCCTTCGGGCTGCCGGTGCTGGCGGCGAGCCTCGCCAGCAGCAACCCCAGATCTCTTGCCAGTGATGCCGCGCAGGCCAAGGGGCCTCGATGTGCTCGCCTCTCGGTGAAATCCCACCCGCCCTACGGTCGGGGCCCGAGATTCCACCTCCAAGCGACCTGCCGCTGTGGGATGGCCGCGCGAGCTCGGCCCGCCCTTCGGGCTGCCGGTGCTGGCGGCGAACCTCGCCAGCAGCAGCCCCAGATCTCTTGCCAGTGATGCCGCGCAGGCCAAGGGGCCTCGATGTGCTCGCCTCTCGGTGAAATCCCACCCGCCCTACGGTCGGGGCCCGAGATTCCACCTCCAAGCGACCTGCCGCTGTGGGATGGCCGCGCGAGCTCGGCCCGCCGCGCACCATGGCTCGCCCTTCGGGCTGCCGGTGCTGGCGGCGAACCTCGCCAGCAGCAGCCCCAGATCTCTTGCCAGTGATGCCGCGCAGGCCAAGGGGCCTCGATGTGCTCGCCTCTCGGTGAAATCCCACCCGCCCTACGGTCGGGGCCCGAGATTCCACCTCCAAGCGACCTGCCGCTGTGGGATGGCCGCGCGAGCTCGGCCCGCCGCGCACCATGGCTCGCCCTTCGGGCTGCCGGTGCTGGCGGCGAGCCTCGCCAGCAGCAACCCAGATCTCGATCACCAGCTGTTCCTGGTAACCGGTGGCCACGGAGCTCGGCCCACCGCGCACCATGGCTCGCCCTTCGGGCTGCCGGTGCTGGCGGCGAACCTCGCCAGCAGCAACCCAGATCTCGATCACCAGCTGTTCCTGGTAACCGGTGGCCACGGAGCTCGGCCCGCCGCGCACCATGGCTCGCCCTTCGGGCTGCCGGTGCTGGCGGCGAGCCTCGCCAGCAGCAACCCAGATCTCGATCACCAGCTGTTCCTGGTAACCGGTGGCCACGGAGCTCGGCCCACCGCGCACCATGGCTCGCCCTTCGGGCTGCCGGTGCTGGCGGCGAACCTCGCCAGCAGCAGCCCCAGATCTCTTGCCAGTGATGCCGCGCAGGCCAAGGGGCCTCGATGTGCTCGCCTCTCGGTGAAATCCCACCCGCCCTACGGTCGGGGCCCGAGATTCCACCTCCAAGCGACCTGCCGCTGTGGGATGGCCGCGCGAGCTCGGCCCACCGCGCACCATGGCTCGCCCTTCGGGCTGCCGGTGCTGGCGGCGAGCCTCGCCAGCAGCAACCCCAGATCTCTTGCCAGTGATGCCGCGCAGGCCAAGGGGCCTCGATGTGCTCGCCTCTCGGTGAAATCCCACCCGCCCTACGGTCGGGGCCCGAGATTCCACCTCCAAGCGACCTGCCGCTGTGGGATGGCCGCGCGAGCTCGGCCCACCGCGCACCATGGCTCGCCCTTCGGGCTGCCGGTGCTGGCGGCGAGCCTCGCCAGTATCGGCCCCAGATCGCTTGCCAGTAATGCCGCGCAGGCCAAGGGGCCTCGATGTGCTCGCCTCTCGGTGAAATCCCACCCGCCCTACGGTCGGGGCCCGAGATTCCACCTCCAAGCGACCTGCCGCTGTGGGATGGCCGCGCGAGCTCGGCCCGCCGCGCACCATGGCTCGCCCTTCGGGCTGCCGGTGCTGGCGGCGAGCCTCGCCAGCAGCAACCCCAGATCTCGATCACCAGCTGTTCCTGGTAACCGGTGGCCACGGAGCTCGGCCCACCGCGCACCATGGCTCGCCCTTCGGGCTGCCGGTGCTGGCGGCGAACCTCGCCAGCAGCAGCCCCAGATCTCTTGCCAGTGATGCCGCGCAGGCCAAGGGGCCTCGATGTGCTCGCCTCTCGGTGAAATCCCACCCGCCCTACGGTCGGGGCCCGAGATTCCACCTCCAAGCGACCTGCCGCTGTGGGATGGCCGCGCGAGCTCGGCCCGCCGCGCACCATGGCTCGCCCTTCGGGCTGCCGGTGCTGGCGGCGAGCCTCGCCAGCAGCAACCCAGATCTCGATCACCAGCTGTTCCTGGTAACCGGTGGCCACGGAGCTCGGCCCACCGCGCACCATGGCTCGCCCTTCGGGCTGCCGGTGCTGGCGGCGAACCTCGCCAGCAGCAACCCAGATCTCGATCACCAGCTGTTCCTGGTAACCGGTGGCCACGGAGCTCGGCCCGCCGCGCACCATGGCTCGCCCTTCGGGCTGCCGGTGCTGGCGGCGAGCCTCGCCAGCAGCAACCCAGATCTCGATCACCAGCTGTTCCTGGTAACCGGTGGCCACGGAGCTCGGCCCACCGCGCACCATGGCTCGCCCTTCGGGCTGCCGGTGCTGGCGGCGAGCCTCGCCAGCAGCAACCCAGATCTCGATCACCAGCTGTTCCTGGTAACCGGTGGCCACGGAGCTCGGCCCACCGCGCACCATGGCTCGCCCTTCGGGCTGCCGGTGCTGGCGGCGAACCTCGCCAGCAGCAGCCCCAGATCTCTTGCCAGTGATGCCGCGCAGGCCAAGGGGCCTCGATGTGCTCGCCTCTCGGTGAAATCCCACCCGCCCTACGGTCGGGGCCCGAGATTCCACCTCCAAGCGACCTGCCGCTGTGGGATGGCCGCGCGAGCTCGGCCCACCGCGCACCATGGCTCGCCCTTCGGGCTGCCGGTGCTGGCGGCGAGCCTCGCCAGCAGCAACCCCAGATCTCTTGCCAGTGATGCCGCGCAGGCCAAGGGGCCTCGATGTGCTCGCCTCTCGGTGAAATCCCACCCGCCCTACGGTCGGGGCCCGAGATTCCACCTCCAAGCGACCTGCCGCTGTGGGATGGCCGCGCGAGCTCGGCCCACCGCGCACCATGGCTCGCCCTTCGGGCTGCCGGTGCTGGCGGCGAGCCTCGCCAGTATCGGCCCCAGATCGCTTGCCAGTAATGCCGCGCAGGCCAAGGGGCCTCGATGTGCTCGCCTCTCGGTGAAATCCCACCCGCCCTACGGTCGGGGCCCGAGATTCCACCTCCAAGCGACCTGCCGCTGTGGGATGGCCGCGCGAGCTCGGCCCGCCGCGCACCATGGCTCGCCCTTCGGGCTGCCGGTGCTGGCGGCGAGCCTCGCCAGCAGCAACCCAGATCTCGATCACCAGCTGTTCCTGGTAACCGGTGGCCACGGAGCTCGGCCCACCGCGCACCATGGCTCGCCCTTCGGGCTGCCGGTGCTGGCGGCGAACCTCGCCAGCAGCAGCCCCAGATCTCTTGCCAGTGATGCCGCGCAGGCCAAGGGGCCTCGATGTGCTCGCCTCTCGGTGAAATCCCACCCGCCCTACGGTCGGGGCCCGAGATTCCACCTCCAAGCGACCTGCCGCTGTGGGATGGCCGCGCGAGCTCGGCCCACCGCGCACCATGGCTCGCCCTTCGGGCTGCCGGTGCTGGCGGCGAGCCTCGCCAGCAGCAACCCCAGATCTCTTGCCAGTGATGCCGCGCAGGCCAAGGGGCCTCGATGTGCTCGCCTCTCGGTGAAATCCCACCCGCCCTACGGTCGGGGCCCGAGATTCCACCTCCAAGCGACCTGCCGCTGTGGGATGGCCGCGCGAGCTCGGCCCACCGCGCACCATGGCTCGCCCTTCGGGCTGCCGGTGCTGGCGGCGAGCCTCGCCAGTATCGGCCCCAGATCGCTTGCCAGTAATGCCGCGCAGGCCAAGGGGCCTCGATGTGCTCGCCTCTCGGTGAAATCCCACCCGCCCTACGGTCGGGGCCCGAGATTCCACCTCCAAGCGACCTGCCGCTGTGGGATGGCCGCGCGAGCTCGGCCCGCCGCGCACCATGGCTCGCCCTTCGGGCTGCCGGTGCTGGCGGCGAGCCTCGCCAGCAGCAACCCCAGATCTCTTGCCAGTGATGCCGCGCAGGCCAAGGGGCCTCGATGTGCTCGCCTCTCGGTGAAATCCCACCCGCCCTACGGTCGGGGCCCGAGATTCCACCTCCAAGCGACCTGCCGCTGTGGGATGGCCGCGCGAGCTCGGCCCACCGCGCACCATGGCTCGCCCTTCGGGCTGCCGGTGCTGGCGGCGAGCCTCGCCAGTATCGGCCCCAGATCGCTTGCCAGTAATGCCGCGCAGGCCAAGGGGCCTCGATGTGCTCGCCTCTCGGTGAAATCCCACCCGCCCTACGGTCGGGGCCCGAGATTCCACCTCCAAGCGACCTGCCGCTGTGGGATGGCCGCGCGAGCTCGGCCCGCCGCGCACCATGGCTCGCCCTTCGGGCTGCCGGTGCTGGCGGCGAGCCTCGCCAGCAGCAACCCCAGATCTCTTGCCAGTGATGCCGCGCAGGCCAAGGGGCCTCGATGTGCTCGCCTCTCGGTGAAATCCCACCCGCCCTACGGTCGGGGCCCGAGATTCCACCTCCAAGCGACCTGCCGCTGTGGGATGGCCGCGCGAGCTCGGCCCACCGCGCACCATGGCTCGCCCTTCGGGCTGCCGGTGCTGGCGGCGAGCCTCGCCAGTATCGGCCCCAGATCGCTTGCCAGTAATGCCGCGCAGGCCAAGGGGCCTCGATGTGCTCGCCTCTCGGTGAAATCCCACCCGCCCTACGGTCGGGGCCCGAGATTCCACCTCCAAGCGACCTGCCGCTGTGGGATGGCCGCGCGAGCTCGGCCCGCCGCGCACCATGGCTCGCCCTTCGGGCTGCCGGTGCTGGCGGCGAGCCTCGCCAGCAGCAACCCCAGATCTCTTGCCAGTGATGCCGCGCAGGCCAAGGGGCCTCGATGTGCTCGCCTCTCGGTGAAATCCCACCCGCCCTACGGTCGGGGCCCGAGATTCCACCTCCAAGCGACCTGCCGCTGTGGGATGGCCGCGCGAGCTCGGCCCACCGCGCACCATGGCTCGCCCTTCGGGCTGCCGGTGCTGGCGGCGAGCCTCGCCAGCAGCAACCCAGATCTCGATCACCAGCTGTTCCTGGTAACCGGTGGCCACGGAGCTCGGCCCACCGCGCACCATGGCTCGCCCTTCGGGCTGCCGGTGCTGGCGGCGAACCTCGCCAGCAGCAGCCCCAGATCTCTTGCCAGTGATGCCGCGCAGGCCAAGGGGCCTCGATGTGCTCGCCTCTCGGTGAAATCCCACCCGCCCTACGGTCGGGGCCCGAGATTCCACCTCCAAGCGACCTGCCGCTGTGGGATGGCGCTGCGCTCGCACATCTGTTGTCTATCTAGTATCGCATTCTTATGGTTGCTCACTCGCCGCAAGGGCTTTCATCTGTAATAGGTTAATCCCGCTAGTAATCCGCGAACATTAGAGGCTAAGAAAAAGCGCGAAAACATGCAGAATATCCCCGCCACAAGAAAAAAAGCGTCACACCCAACGCAGCTTTCGCTGCATGGCTGCAACCCTTGATATACGTGCCATTGAGTGGAAAACGCGATACTAAAAATCGAGGTTTCACAAACCAAGCTAAAGCCATATCCCAAAAGGCTTTGAATGGATTTCTACACCCCCTCTGATAGAATCCGAAAAAACTAGCTAAACATGGAGTGCATATGACGAGACAGAACCAAGTCAGTTTCAAGCTAACTGACGAAGCCCTTCTTCAGCAGTTCAAACACGAAGCAAAGAGAAGGGGTATATCAATCCATGAATATGGCCGGCAGATGGCAATCGCAGGCCACTTGGCCAGCGACTCTCGGAGCGAAATTGCTGATGCAATGGTAAAGACAAATACCATAGTGCTTACGACACTACGCCGATTGGTGAAGGAGATTAGCCCCGAAAATGGGGACAGCATTCTATTCCAGTCAAGAAATGATGCAGCTGAGATTCTGGCTAAGTTGGGGATTAACCTATGAGCGCAAAAGAGAGACATTCGCTAACCTCGATCACCCGAGGGGGTCAGATTTTTAACAACTTCGTGGTGATGCTTTTCCAAGTTGTTAGACAGTATTTTTTCATGCTGGTTGGGTTCTGGGTGGTTGTATTTGCATTGCTTTCGTTCAACCTTCTGACTCCTGCTGAAAAGCACTATGGATGGTATTGGCTAGTATCTTCCGTAGAGGTGAATCACTTGGGTAATGCTGACAATAGCTTACGGTTGGACTTGCTTGATGGAAGTGTAAGAAGAGTTAGTTGGAAGCAGATTTACTCAAACACTCTAATGCAATCTTATGCCGACAAGCTGAGCTTCAAGGTCTATATATCAGCTTTCATTTCGATGCTCCCAACGATTATTGCAGCCATCATCCTTGCTAAGTGGATGAGGAGAAAGGGGGAGAGGATTGCAGAAGATGAGCATGTAAGAGGGCTCAGCTTAGGGAGCGTTTCGGACATAAAAAGAATAGTTGCAAAGATTGAAAAGAAGAGCGGTCAACGCTCTTTATTCAGCATATCCGGTGTTCCACTCCCTCCATTTCAGGAGTGCTCTGGCATCTTGCTGACAGGCTCACCTGGGGTAGGGAAGTCAACAACATATCGAGATTTAATGCTTCAGCTAAGAGCGGCGGAATGCAAAGCATTTATCTATGACATATCCGGTGAGTTTGTCAGGAAGTTCTATCGGCCAGGCAAGGACATCATTCTTAACCCTTTCGATAAACGCTCCGCTAGCTGGGATGTGTGGTCTGAGGGAAAGCATGAGATTGCGTACAACAGAATCGCCCAGGCATCTATCAGAGAGGATAAAAAATCAGGCGATCCATTCTGGACGATCGCACCTCAATTGGTGCTTTCATCCTTAATGGATAAGGTTGCAAAATCCTGCACTGAACCATCAATGCATGACCTGATGCATATCATCCTCCACCTTCCAGATGAGTACATGGCAAACATCGTAGCAGGGACGGATGCAGCATCAGTCCTGAACATGAATGTTGAAAAACTGGCTGGTTCAATACGCGCGATCATCTCAACAAACCTTCGTTCTTTTAAATATCTTCACGGAAGTGGTGAGAGGTTCAGCTTCAAGGAATGGGCACATGAAGATAGCGATAGATGGGTTTTTGTGACAGTTAGGGATGACCTCAAGGCAACGCTATCTCCTTTGATCACTGTCTTTGTGGAAATGGCTTTGAGTGCAATTCTGTCAGCCGAAACCAATGAGGCTGCAGGTAAGCCATATCGAAGAGTTGCGGCATTTGTTGATGAGCTCGGCACGTTAAACCCTGTCCCATCACTCGTTGAATTTGTATCGACTGGCCGCAAATTCGGCGGGTTCCCTGTGTTTGGAATACAGTCTAACAGCCAGGGTGTTGACCTCTATGGAAAGGAAAAGTTTGAGGCTTTCACCGACTCTATAGGTACAGTCATGGCATTCAGGACAAATGGATCTGAAGGGGCATCTTGGGCGGCTAAACAGCTAGGGAAACAGGAGAGTCAACAAACCACAGAGAATGCTTCATATGGTGCAAACTCGATTCGTGATGCGGTAAATGTCAACAAAGTAAGAAAAGAACAAGAGGTGGTAATGTCAGGGGAAATTCAGCAATTACCAGACCTCGAAAGCTACTTACGATTGGGGCGTGGCCTTCCTCTTGTTCGACTGAAAATTCCGCCTGTTGTACTGCCAGATGTGGCTGATGCATTCGATATGACATGCGACTTAGATGACTATAAACCTGTCGATACAGCAGTTCTCTATGATTCTCGTGGAGGCGATGTTGACGGCCTCATTAACCATATGGTTGCCCAATCTAAAGCCAATAGAGAACTTCAGGAACCTGATACAACAGCAAAGGATATTGCTGATCAAAACCAACCACTTCCTAAAGAACTCTCTACCAATTTTGATATGGGGAGCATCTAAATCATGTTGAGTATTAAAAGACTAAGCAATGCAGGTGAGGCCGGCGGATATTACGGCGAGGCAGGCTATTACACTAAGGATGGCGTTGCTCTAGCGTCTGAGTGGGGAGGGCAAGGGGCAGAGGCACTTGGGTTAAGCGGATTGACAGTTGATCTTGATAGATTCACTGAACTTCTTGAGGGGAAAATCGATTCGGTTACTCATCTTGGCAAACCTGATGGCCAAGGGAAAATTGTTCACGCCCCTGGTCACGATTTTACTTTTTCAGCTCCAAAAGGGATCTCGATTGCTGCCCTAATGGGGGGGGATGAACGCCTGATAGATGCTCACCACGCCGCCGTAAAAGTTGCAATGTCGGAGTTAGAAAAAAGAGTCCTCGCTAGGAAGGATGGCGAGCGAGTCAATACTGGTAACTTCATGTATGCATCGTTCACTCACACAGTATCCAGGGCAAACGATCCACAGCTTCATACTCACAATGTAATTCCAAATGCAACGCTGATTGATGCCGCATGGTATAGCCTTGAAAGTAAAGAAATGTACCAGTTTAAGATGATGGCTGGTCTGATCTATCGATCCGAATTGGCTGTGCTTGCTCATAAACTGGGCTATACGGTTGAAGTAACAGATAGACAAAAAGGTTTCTGGGATATCAAGGAGATCAGTGACGAACTCAAGTTTGAAACTTCAAAACGCCGGCGAGAAGTTGAAAAGAGTGCGGCTGAGCGAGATATCACATCCCAGAAAGGGCTGGAAGCTGCAGCAGTGATGAGCCGCGCATCCAAAGGTAAGATGACCCCAGAACAACTTTGGGAGATCTGGGATTCTACCGCCGCCTCTCTGGGTGTTGATGTTGGGAAAATTGTTGAGGAAGCCACTGATAGGGCAACTCAACGAGTCCAAGAAGAGCAAAAAAATCACAGCCCATCATTGCATATGGATGATCCGAATAGCGGCGTCGAGAATGCTGATGAACAAATACCTGGGGTTCATCCTGAAGCTCTTCGGGCTACTCGTCTGGCCGCGAGGGCACTAGCCGCTAACGAGGCCGTCTTTGATCAAGATGATGTGCTGAAAGGAGCCTTGAAACTTGGTTTTGGATTGGGCTCTAACTCGTTCAGTAAAAGTGATATCGACACGGCACTAGAGGCCATTATCGAGCATAAAGAACTCCTGGTCAGGCCCCACGGACTGACAACACCTGAAGCAATAAGAAAAGAATCCTATATCGTATCGAGCATGCTGAACCTGAAAGGGGTTTATGCACCGGTCGCAACTAAAGATGATGTCCAGCACCATATCTCTAATTTTGAAGCTGAGTTATCCAAAAAGCTGGGGGTGCCTGCAAAGTTAACCAGTGGCCAAGTCAAAGCTGCCGAGCTAATCGTGACGACCAAGGATGCCATTGTGGGTGTCCAAGGTCTGGCTGGTACAGGTAAAACGACAATGGTTAATGTGGTTAATAGTATTGCGCATGCGCAAGACTTTAAGCTCGTTGGCCTAGCTCAAAGTGGATCAGCCACAGAAACCTTATTCAATGAGACTGGCATAGAATCACACACACTTGATAGCTTCATTTTCAGAACCCAGCAGAACAGGGAAGCCTATGGGCCAAGATACGCTGGTAAAGAAATTTGGTTGATTGATGAAGCATCCCTAGCGAATGCGGGTCACTTTGCCGACCTGATCACAGAGGCTCGCCGCTCAGGAGCTAGGATCGTTTTCACTGGTGATACAGAACAACATGAGTCTATTGAGTGGGGTAAGATTTTCTACCTGTTACAAGCCCACGGAATGAAAACCGCTCTGATGGATGACATTACTCGGCAGCGCAATAGCCCACAGTTATTGGCTGCCATAAAAGCCTATTATGCAGGTGATATAACCAAGACTTTTGAAATGTTGCAGGACAACATTCATGAATCTAAGTCCCCCTTATCTGCAATGATTTCTGCCTTTGAGGAAAAAACACCAGCTCATCGTGATGAATCTATTTTCATCATCCCTACAAACTCACAACGGCGTGAGTTTAATATCGCCGCACATGAAATACTCAAGAAAGAAGGCTTGATCGGCCAAGAGGATATCAAGACTAAAGTATTCTCTAGAGCTGGGCTTAACTATGAAGAAATGAAAGATGTTCGATTCTTTCAAACTTACAAGGTAGAGGCCATCGAGTTTCATCAAAACATCCCCGAGCAAGGGATTTTTGCTGGTGAACGATACATGTTGAATCTGGGGAAATCGGATGTTGTTAAAAATCAACTCCACCTCGAAAATTTTAAAACCGGCGAGGTTCGCATACTGGATCTATTTGGTGTAACTGGCGATAAAGCGAAGATGATGTTTGATGCCTATCGCTTAGATAGTGTGCAGCTTTCTGAGAATGAGGTGGTGACCTGGAAGAAGACTAGAAAAGATATGGGGTTAATGAATGGTGACCAGCTTAAGCTTGTTGGTTTTGATAAAACCGCTGGTAAGTTGCATTTCAAAAAAGAAAAGGATGGCTCAACTGTAACGCTGGATCAAAGTGAATACCATGACCTTGACTATTCATATGCTGTCACGTCCCAAGTATCTCAAGGGTTAACAAAGAAAGAATCATACTCTCTGCTTAGTTCAACAAACAAATACCTTTCAACCTTTAGGGCTCTTCTTGTAAACATTAGCCGCGCAACTGAGAAGGCGCACATCTTTGTAGATGACACCAAAAAGTTGATAAAGGTCATGAGGGATAATAGTGAAGGGAAGACAATTGCAACTAGGCATGTATCTGCTGAAAGCATGAGAAAATATGCTTCTCATACAAAAAGTAAAGAACCTGACGTTACGCGACTTGTTGAGGATGACTTAAATGTTGCCTTAGCAAACCTCGCTGAAAAAAAAGGTGTTTTCACACACGATGATATAAAGAAGGAAACGTTGAAATGGAGCTTGGGTCGTTACACTCCATTAGATATTGATCATGGAATTGAAAAGGCCAGAGCACTAAAGACATTATCATTAGTTTCTCCTGGTGATAATGGAAATCACACTTTTGCATTGGCCAGCACAATGCGGAACGAGGCCGCCTTGGTCAAGCATATTGCAGATGGTGTTGGCCGCCGCTCTAAAATTATGGGCGCCAGTAAGTTTGATCAGTTTCGTTGCGTCGCATAACGCTGTTGCGACTGATCGAGGAATGCTTGCCATACAGCCCAACCAACGTGAAACACTAGAGAAAGCGCTAACCTCTCGGAATGAAACCAGTTTCGTAGCTACCTACGCGAGGGATGGAACCGCCGAGGCATTTAGAACCGTTGGCGCTTCAATGTTGCAAGAGGCGGGTTACAAAGTTAGAGCCTTTGGCTTAACCGGTAAAACATGCGATGAGATTGCAAAGGCTCAATTGAGAGGTGGGAATATAAAAAACTGGATCTCTCAACTTGAATCTCGCTCTTCAAATGGTCAGAAAACGAACAACTCAAAGGACGTTTGGCTAGTAGAGGACAGCGCATTATTGGATGCAAAAACAATTTTAGATGTATCTAGGTTTGCTAGATACACTGGAGCTAGAGTCATTTTCTTGGGTAATGAGCTGGAAAACTCACTGTCATGGGGTAACACTCTTGAATTACTGAGAAGCCAGAATCTTCCCGTTATTGAATCACAGACAAAAGCTTTATCTCAGGATGAAAATGTAAGCAAGGCTACGCTTGCATTCAGGAGTGGAAGAATTAAAGACGCCCTAGATAGCATTGATAATCTTATGCATGAGGTAAACCACAAAGAGCCAGGGATAGATAGTTCTATTCGTCATGAGGTAATCGCACAAAGTTACCTCGGCATGCCTAAAGATGAAAGGGATCAAGTTGCGGTAATAATACCAGACTCGCGCTCTATCAATTTGGTTACTGATAAAATAAGAGATGGATTGAGAAAGGAGGGAACAATAAGTGAAAGCCTGGTAACCATTTCATCTGAAAAATCGGTATTTATGACAGAAGTTGAACGTTCTGATGCTAGAGGTTACAAAGAGGGGCTTATTGTAAGGCTTCCGAATAACGCTCCAATGCGGGTTGAGTCCGTTGATAAAGAGCATAACTTTGTTGTGTTGCTAGATGATAAAGGCCAGCGATTTAAAATCTCTGGCCGAGATTTGAAGGGAGCAACAGTAACTCAACAAACGAAAGTTGATTTTGCAAAGGGTGACAAGCTGGTCTTTACTAAGTCACTACCTCGGGATTTAATTAAGGTGAGCGAATCAAACCTGAAAACAAAAGAAAATCTTCGGGGAGTAAGGAGTAAATCAGAAGGAAAGGTTATTGGATATGATGATGAATCAAATAGCCTGACCATCTTGTTGTCAAACGGGAGGGTTATTGGTGTAAACCCCCATGAATTTCCGCACTTATCACATAATTATGTGAGCAATTCTTTTTCACTGAAAAGCGGGGAAGCTAAAGAGCACGCACTTGTTTTGTTAGAGTCGAACAAAACACATTCGCTCACACATGAACAGATTCATGGTGTTCTTAGCAATGTAAAAGGCTCTGTGAGGATTATTACTGATGATAAGAAAAGAGCAATCTCAGCATTGAGCGAAAATCCAGGTTTCCAACAATCTGCTTTAGCCAATCGGCAAGTTGTTGTCACCTCAAAAGATCGGGCTGCTGATTTTTCTCGAGACTTAGGGATGATGATGGGGGGATCTTCAAGGTATGGCATGAAATTAAGAGAAAAGGTAATCGAAAAAATCGAGAACATTAAAAAGACCTACAACATTGGTCTACAAAGAGAAAGGAGCCTATAAAGCCAGTTCGGTTGCGCTGCAGGGGCCCTGCCCTGGTACTCCCCGACCGATCACCGGCAGCTGGCCCGCCCACCGGATCGATGGCCACCGGTTGCGCCGGCGACCAGGAACGACTGCAGGGGCCCTGCCCTGGTACTCCCCGACCGTTTCACCAGCTGCTGGCCGGCACCACCGGATCGATGGCCACCGGCTGCGCCGGCGACCTGGAACGACTGCAGGGGCCCGCCCTGGTACTCCCCGCCGATCACCAGCTGCTGGCCGGCACCACCGGATCGATGGCCACCGGCTGCGCCGGCGACCAGGAACGACTGCAGGGGCCCCGCCCTGGTACTCCCCGCCGATCACCGACCGTTCCCCCGCTGCTGGCCCGCCCACCGCCTCGATGGCCACCGGTTGCGCCGGCGACCAGGAACAGCTGCAGGGGCCCTGCCCTGGTATTCACCTGACCGATCACCAGCTGCTGGCCGGCACCACCGGATCGATGGCCACCGGCTGCGCCGGCGACCAGGAACGACTGCAGGGGCCCCGCCCTGGTACTCACCTACCGATCACCAGCTGCTGGCCGGCACCACCGGATTGATGGCCACAGGCTGCGCCGGCGACCAGGAACGACTGCAGGGGCCCCGCCCTGGTACTCACCTACCGATCACCAGCTGCTGGCCGGCACCACCGGATCGATGGCCACCGGTTGCGCCGGTGACCAGGAACAGCTGCTGGCCAGCACCACCTGCTCGATGGCCACCGGTTGCGCCGGTGACCAGGAACGGCTGCAGGGGCCCCGCCCTGGTACTCCCCGCCGATCACCGACCGTTTCCCCACTGCTGGCCCGCCCACCGCCTCGATGGCCACCGGTTCGCCGGTGACCAGGAACAGCTGCAGGGGCCCTGCCCTGGTATTCCCCTGACCGATCACCAGCTGCTGGCCGGCACCACCTGCTCGATGGCCACCGGCTGCGCCGGTGACCAGGAACGACTGCAGGGGCCCTGCCCTGGTACTCACCTACCGATCACCAGCTGCTGGCCGGCACCACCTGCTCGATGGCCACCGGCTGCGCCGGCGACCAGGAACGGCTGCAGGGGCCCCGCCCTGGTACTCCCCGACCGATCACCGGCAGCTGGCCCGCCCACCGGATCGATGGCCACCGGCTGCGCCGGCGACCTGGAACGACTGCAGGGGCCCCGCCCTGGTACTCCCCGCCGATCACCGACCGTTTCCCCGCTGCTGGCCCGCCCACCGCCTCGATGGCCACCGGTTCGCCTGTGACCAGGAACGACTGCAGGGGCCCCGCCCTGGTACTCCCCGACCGATCACCGGCAGCTGGCCCGCCCACCGGATCGATGGCCACCGGCTGCGCCGGTGACCAGGAACAGCTGCAGGGGCCCTGCCCTGGTACTCCCCGACCGATCACCGGCAGCTGGCCGGCACCGCCATTTACTTGGAGTAGGGCCCCATGTGACCTATATGAATTAAAGTGATTTGCTCACAAATAATATTTTGTGTCTTGTGGTTAGGCTAACGATTCAGCCCCTTTGATGTGTGCCGCGCGCGTGTTTATCTGCGGTGCGTGTGCGACTGCGCAACTGACTTTATTATGGTAAATGTTGGCACCAAAAAAAACCGGCTATGCCGGTTTTCTCGCTTCCTAGCTAGGCCAGGAATCAACGCGATCGACATCATCACTACCGCTCACAGATGAAAACTCTGGCTCGATACGGCCTCGCTGCCCAACATCATCGACAACGAGTGAGGCTGGTATTGCCGATATGGCTTGGTCAACATGAATGACCTTCTCCTGCTCGCGCTCGGTCAGCTTATGTGGAATAGGCTTTTCATCTGCGCTTTCAACCCTGGGCCTATTCAAAATTAGCATCAGACACAAGGCTCCAAACGCCAGAAATGTCATTACGCCCAAGAAATGAGCAACCATAAATCATTACTCCTTAGCAATCAGGATTGGATCCTCACCCTGTTCTAGCCTTCGGTATATCTCTCGAATACCGCCTTTCCCCCCATAGTACCAATAACGATCATCTGCTTTGCTGTCTGAGTATCCCCCGTAGTAGGCGCCAACGGCGTCCCAGGACACGCCCTTGGCTGAAAAATTGTTCGCTATAATCCACGCGCCAACGCTGATGTTCAGGCATGGATCTCTCAGTAACATATCTCTTGTTATATGATAGTCTTTTTGCAAGCGAGGGAACCATTGAGAATGGATTTGCATCAGACCTACAGCTTCACCCTCTTTTTGTCGATTAACTGCATCTGGATTCAGGTGGCTTTCTTTAATCGCATGGGCAATGAGAAGGTTTTTTTTCACATTGTAGCGATGGCTCATGTCTTGAAAGCAACGCATGAAGCCAAACTCTGATACAGTATGTTCATTCTTTATTGGATAGGTTGAATCAATCCTTTTGATGTTGCTTACCTGTCCTGCGTTATGCTTGTGATAGTCGTTTAAAGAATAGGGGTGTGCTGGGTTAGATAGGGCTATAGCCATGATTGTTAAAGCGATTTTAAAGTGTTTTTTTTGCACTTGCCCCCCCTTATCAAGCCGGTTTTGCTTACAATGTTCGGAGTATAATACAAGATGAGTTCAACTGGTGAGCGGTATCTTATTGAGACGTTGATGCCTTTGACAAGTTACAGTGATCCGGCAACGATACAGGCACTCATTGATTATAGGCTTAATGGGTTGTCAGGTATAAAAGCAGCTGAACTGCATGGCTTGCCTCATAGGAATACTGTTTACAGAGCCAGTAGTCACTACGATATCATCAAAAAAAAAGTCCTAGATATCATACCTGCATTAGGCTTTAACTTGCTTTTTGCTAAAGAGAGAGGATCCATCGAACAACCTAAAGAGGTTCATATTGACCTCAATGGTCTGTGGTCTTTCACAGATGATGATGGTTCATACGAAGCAGCCTGTCTCGAATTTTTCGTTAAGTTAGGAGACAGGTTTGAGAAATTATAATAACCAACCAATTAATGCCGAGGTTTTTTAAATGGAAACCGTACTATCTAACGAAGCAATATCTGAATACTTGGCGAATCATCAGCGCCGCCGAGCCTTTCTGCGTCATTGCAATCTCGATTCACTCCGTCAACTGGTTGCTGACACTCAAGTGATCATTGATGCTAAAGAAGAAGAAGAATTGGCCAGGATGGAGCAGGAAGAAAAAAAGAAAAAGGCTATTGATGATGCCACCCGAGAGCTCATGCAGCTTGGAGTAACACCTGAAGAGGTGTTTGAAGCGTTATCAGGCAATAAGCCCAGCGCAACCACTAGCAAGATCAAGCAGACAGCCTTTAAACGCCCTGATAATGGCAAAATTGTTTTCTGGTCTCGCAGGGGCCAAGTGCCAAAGGCTTTGAGAGATCTATACGAGATTCACGGCAGGGCCGGCTTGGATCAGTTCATCGTAAAAGAATAAAAAAAAGGCGCATTATGATGCGCCTTTTTTATTGCAAGGAAAGGTCGAGAACTCGGCCTTTAAAACTGTTTGTAGTTTGGTTATCCCAATAGTCTTCTCTCTTGTCAATCGTTCAAATTGGGGGGAGCCATGGACACTGCTAAGTTCAGGTAGAGTCAAGGCTCGCCCACATCTAAGCTGAAACGCGAGATCAGCCTGCATTAACAGCCCTGAAATGCTAGGGTCTCTTCGCCCTGCATCCTGTATGAACTGAACTTTCCCCTCATTGAGCCCGCTTTGAGTTGCCAGCGTTACGGCGAAATAGGTCATAGCTAACAATGTTTTCCCCTCTTCCTATTCTCTCTGGCTTAAGACCAAACGTTACAACAAATCTCTCTGTCGTTCCTGTGTGAAGCAACCACCCTTCACTGCAAGTAGGAAACGCCTGTATGCTTTCAAACAGGCGGTTAATGAGCCTCTTTGTGAACAAGTCCACTTCAGTCAGCCCACAATTGCTGCTCAGCCGTTCAAACTCATGCCATAGCAACCAGTCAGGGATCTGCAGGTGTAGCAACTGATCTGTCATCATAAAGTGATCAAATGCATCCTCATTCAACCAGCCTAGATAACGTTCAATTTGCTGTAAAACAAGGATTCCTTTGTCTGCTAACGCCCTTTCTCGAGGTGTTGAGTTGTTACCTTTGAGTATTTGTGAAAGCTCTTTTTCTTGGTGTGGCGTTCCATCAAAAACCCAGCGATAAGCCCCGTCATGTAGCTCTAAGTTTTCCATCGGGTTCGCCCTTTGGATTAACTTCTTTATCCTGTAATCGTGCGGGATTGTAGTCACTGTGTCGTTCATTTAAATCTCTACCTACGAGACCTGAAAACCCGATAATTCAGAGGGCTTGCAAAGCCAGGGTCTTCCTTCCTGTGTGGCGCAGAAAACCTATGGTTAGAATCTGATTGAGTGTTGTCGCAATCAAACCTTAAGCTAGCAAAATATGTCGATAAGGTAGAAAGGAATGAGCGTTTTAGGCGATGGAAAATGCTCTCGTCTACAAACCTTTTCCCTGTAATGCTCTCGACAACTTGACTGACATTTAACAGGCCGCCTGTGAAACGATCCATAGTGCTATAAATCGTTCCATTGATGTTTATTGAAGTTATGTCAATGTCCTTTGCTGCAGACATTACGGCCATTATTGCATCAGTTGACGAGAGGTATCTTCCTCGTTCAGCCTCAACAATAAATGCCACTTTTTCATCTATGACCACAGAGTATGTCATGGGTTTATCACTCCGTCATACAGCTCTTAAACTGATTTAAGTATAGCAACCGGTGTATATAAATACACCGGTTTAAATCAAAAACCATCTACTCCATCTTTATACTTCTGATACTCAACAGGAGGCATAACCCCTCCTTGCGGATTGTTTTTACCTTGGGGGATAGGAGGCATGCTGCCGTTGTTGGTGGTTACCCCCGCGCTGCTGAGCTCATCTATGGCGGCTTGATTTTCATTACCTCTAGGCGCGGTTTGCACGGCCTCTGTATAGCGACGAAGGTTGGCATTAACCCAATGATTGTCTAACCCTCGTTCTTGCGCTACTTGCTCTAGTGAGTTTTGCGCATGCGCAAGATTTTCCTCAAGAGCTGGCCGAGTGTCCTCATTAAACTTTCCAGAGCCGATCAATGAGCTCACATGATCAACTTTTGCGTTGGAATTTGTCGCAGAATTATCAGCGTCTTCATTTTTTTTGTTAGCCAGCGTATCGGGTTGCTGCGACTGCTCACCAGGACGACCTGTGCTGGCCAGTGCTTCGGGCTGCAGGTTGCCACGCTGTTCGATCTCCTGCGGCTGCTCACCAGGACGATCTGTGCTGGCCAGTGCCTCGGGCTGCAGGTTGCCACGCTGTTCGAGCTGCTGCGACTGCTCACCAGGACGACCTGTGCTGGCCAGTGCCTCGGGCTGCAGGTTGCCACGCTGTTCGAGCTGCTGCGACTGCTCACCAGGACGACCTGTGCTGGCCAGTGCTTCGGGCTGCAGGTTGCCACGCTGTTCGATCTCCTGCGGCTGCTCACCAGGACGATCTGTGCTGGCCAGTGCCTCGGGCTGCAGGTTGCCACGCTGTTCGAGCTGCTGCGACTGCTCACCAGGACGACCTGTGCTGGCCAGTGCTTCGGGCTGCAGGTTGCCACGCTGTTCGATCTCCTGCGGCTGCTCACCAGGACGATCTGTGCTGGCCAGTGCCTCGGGCTGCAGGTTGCCACGCTGTTCGAGCTGCTGCGACTGCTCACCAGGATTGGCCAGCGACTCAGGGAGCTCTGCAACAACTGATGGTTTTAACTGTGATTGTTGATCATCGGTGGCTTGCACAGAGTTGCGCATTGTTTTGACATCATGAAGAGCTGAATCTGTTGCTGCTTTATATGCCGGATCAAGGTTCGGTTTTTTCATCTGATCGAACGTAGCTCCTGGCCCATAATGCGATGACATACCTGGGGCGATATCTTCTTTCTTTTCTGGTTGCGGAACTGCTGCCAATGGCTCAAGGGGAGAGTTGGTTCCCTGATGCTTATCAGCGTAGCCGGCGCTGTTATCGTAAGCCCGCTCGAACACATTAGCTGCTTTGCTGGCAACAAACACATTAAGGTCATTCCCTTCCAGTTTGTGTTTTCCTCGCCCTTCCTCAACGATATTGTCAAATGCAGCCTGCATTTTAACTCGCTGAGTGTTGACGATACTTTGATCGGCAGTTTCAGCTTTCATTCCCGCATCTACACTAGCTCTCACAGTTTTACCGCCACTGCCGAACCATCCCGAAACCCCAGCGTTTGCCGTGTTGCTCCGAATGACCTCTTCACGCATTACCCCCGCTAGCACACTGCTGCTGGCTTGGGCATAATCTGCCCCAGCCTCTTGCAATCCCTTACTCTCGATGAGCGCCAGCAGGGCTGTTTTTGTCTGAGAGGTAAACGGCGATCTGAATCAGGATTACATGTAAATGCTGCCGTGTTACGTTCGACCGTTGAGCTTTCAATATCGTCATTTCTTACTGTACGGCTATTATCCTGTGTTGTGCTGGCGTCCGACTTCAGCTGTTATCAATCGCGGGTACTGTTGCCTGCGGATACATGAGTATTCGCCAATATGTGCCCTTTCTGATCTTGTGCTAAATCGAAACAGCACCGAGCCAGAACCATTCTGCTGAATTGCATCCAACTGTTTTATCAGAATAAGACCGCTCTTATTAAGGGCCCTTGCCTGTTCAGGGTTAAACTGATAGCGGAACGTGGTTGTTCGCTTTCGACTGGGCAATTGCGCGATCAGACAAACCAGCTGCTTTGAACATGTCGTACACATGATTGGCAGCCATCTCTTCATTGGCGCGGATCTGGCCAGATCTAGTACCTTGCGTAACCGCCTGTGTACCCAGAGTATTCCCAGAACCAACCTGTTGAGCCGTTTTGTTCGCGCTATCTGCAATTAGCCCTTGAGTCGCTTGAGGTGTGGTAGCAATGCGTTTCAGCAACACCAGCCCCATGTGCAGCATCAGCAACGCCTTGAGCATGGTTAACAGAGTCTAGCCGCCTGTTTGTGAAAAACGTCCTGGCGGCCTTCACTTTTGGCAACGCCTTCATCCACAGTTGCCGTTGATATGCTTGAGCGCCATTGGGGTTATCCTTGAACTTATCTCTTAGATGCCTCTTGGCGGCACTATCTATGTTTACAAGATTGTCCCAACCACCAGAGTTTGCAGCGGATTCTTGCTGACCGTTGAGCCATTCGGCCCCTTGATAGGCGCCTGATGAATGAGTGGTTCTTTTTGCCAGCTCTTGTTTATCAATACCTAAGTCAGCTGCAGCAGCATGTACGACCTCGCGAGACTCCCCAACGAAGTAACAGTCTGATCGCTTGTGAATTCTCTGGATTGGCCGCTGATACCAGCAAAGGTATTGACCACTTTCAAGCAATGCTTCGTTTCTGCCAACCTCGGCGCTGGTCGCCACTGCAGAGTTTGATTGCGCCATTTTTGAGACTGTTTGCCATTTGCAGATTCAGCCTGGGTAACGCCACTGGCTTTCACCAACCTTGACGCTCAGCACTTGTAGTTGAAGTGGCAAGCAGCCGCCGCTGATGTGCCCTGGTCCCCATGTGTTGGCCAACCTCTGTAGCACCAGTCATTTGCCCAATCTGTTTGCCTGCAGGAGCTACACCACCATAGGCACTGGTCACTGCCCGCCGTTTCTTGACGCTTCGGTGATCTGACCGAGTGCTTGAGGGTTGGCCATCGAGCTGATGTTTTGCAACCGCGCCGGTGCGCAGTTTCCGCCCGCTACGCCCTGTGTCATCCCCCGACAACAAAGCCCGCGCCCTTCAGTGCGTCAGCGCCTGATCGGCTGCTTTGTCGTTCGCCTTATCCAGATTCGCAGTTACGCGGCTGCCGAGAGATTGCATGGAATAGGCACTAACCCCAAAAAGTCCGGGCAATGAATACCGCAATTACTCATCGCGTGTTTCACGCGAGGCTGCCTGTACACTAAGGCCTTTCATACTTGCAGTAGGAGCGAGCGTCAGCATATCCAGGCCCATATTGCTGCGGCGCAGTTCATCGAGCACGTTATAAATTTGGTCATTTGCCGCTTGCAAACAACATAAGGTCGGCAATGTCCCAGGCTGCAATGAAATCCACACCCCAGAATCAGGGGGCGACTTTGCTCAGGAGTGGTGTGGCTGCCAGCATAGCTAGAATAGGCATCATGGCTAATACCACAGCTACGACTCCGGCCTTGATCTCGCTAATCCATTCAGGGCTCCCTGTCGCATCAGCTATACGGCATTAACCATTGACCGATTAACTAGCTGCTTGATCGCCGCATTTGGATTCTCTTGTAAGAGGCTGTCATTTATGGCCTGGGCCAGCATGATATTTTGAGTCGCAATGGTCAGAGTTAGGCCACTGTCCCCCAAAATATCTTGCACGGGCCTGCTCCATGCGAGTTGCACAGTCGGCTAGCTTGGCCTGCATTGGCTGCTAGGGATCCGGTCTTCTCACATACACTTTTGATACGTTCACCAAATGGCCCTGTGCCTGCCGCACCAGTAACGCTCATTGCCGTTTTGATCTTGGTATAGGCATCAGTACAGGACACGGTTGAATTGTAAGGAGAGGACTTGGAATACCATTCGGTATAAACCGCAGGATTAGCCAGTGGTGCCAAATCAGCCAGCAGACGGTTACTGCCAGTCAGCACTTTGGCTCGGTCAAATGTTGTTGAATTAGTTTGACTGGCCACATCTGCGCATGAATGCCAAAACTCGGTGATATTGCGCTTGAGGTATGGATCAAATGGCGCGCCCTCTCCGGTGACCAGGGCGCTGAGCATTTTTATTGGGGCCCCTTCCCCAAATGATCTTGTTGTTGATGCGCTGTTTCTGATGATCACATCATGAAAAAGTTGCGTGAATTTGTTCGTAAACCCCGCAGCCATAACCATTACGCTAGGCACTCCAGATACCGGCTGATACAGGTTACGGTCTTGGTCATAAATATGAATCGTGCTTGTCGGTAGCATCACCCCACGAAAAACCACACTCCCGAGAAGCCACATTCCAAGCCAACCGAAGTTCAGCGAGGGCTTGCCTGTGCTAAAACCCTGTACTGTTGCACGACCGACCATGGCCATCATGCCAATAGGTATGCTGACCAGGACAATGCTAACTACCATTCCCGCAAACTGATTGTCTGAAAATATATATTTCAGTCGCGTAAATGCATTGACATAGGTAGAGAACCCTCCTGCTACGACATAATCCATATCTGACATGCCGGCAGCGAAAACAAAGCCTGGGGCTGCGATTAGCCCCAGGCCCATCAAAAATTTCCACATTACATATCTCCTGCAGCTCGCTGTCTTCTAAAGTCTGCCTCGTCCTCTTTCGCTCCATTGGTGAATGAACGATAGAGTTGGTATTCAGAAACTTTGGCTTGATATTGAACAGATAATTTGTCTCTGTTTTCTCTTGCCATATCACTCAGATCTCGGAACTTGGTTATTGCGGGCAACATCACATCCGCTCGGCACTGCTTTCCACCTTTTGTCGGATCACTGTTCGTTGCATCAAGCTGAGCGTTGGCCATTTGGAAAGCTGCATCCGTGTTTCTATACAGATCACGCATAATCATGTAGCTGTATCCAATCCCAGTTAAGTCTCCTAATTCAGAAAGCATTTCTTCATCTGTGCCGCGCATGATCGAGGCTTTGATCATCTGATATACCGGCATGCCAGTTGCATTTATGAAGTTTTCTTCATCAGTGGTTAAGACTTGTTTGGCCTTAATTTTATTTCTGATGGATGTTAGCTTTAACGTAACTCGAGTGAATATTGCTTGCCCGCTTGATTGGGTACAAACGCCCGCAGCATTCTTGGTATACGTCCGGCCATACATCATATCATCCAGTGAGAGATCATCGTTTTGAGCGCAGCGAGCGAGACGTTTAGCCTGGGGGATTTTATCGGTAGGTGCTGAGTAAACCATCACATCACCCAAATAGCCTCGCAAGGTGTCTTCATAGTCACTCATGCCAACCTTTGCTGCGACTTTGGATATCAGAGAGCCATTTGCCATCAGTGCCCTAAATTCACTCGGGCACCCTTCCATTAATGTTTTCAGATCTTGAGTGGGGCATTGTCATTTGCAGTTATTTTGTTGTGGTTTCGTTCCATAGGCGATCTGATGCTTCGTTGAGTGACTTGGTTCCCGTAGCCTCAGTCCACAACCCCTTCAAAGCCTCTGGGTTTTGCTCTACAGCAGCCGTTGCGATGGGCTTGGCCAATGCACACTCGTTAAGCTGAATGCCATTGAGAAAGTTCGCTATTTGTTCTGCCTTGGCCATCGTATCCGCGCATTCCTTGCACATGGTCTTTACGGCCATGTCTAATGCAACATACGGCGCTGCCTGCAGTGTTCTTTGCATTTTTTGAACGAGATAATCTGCATCCATGAATGAAAAGCCACCCATGAAACCATCAATACCACCACAACCAACTGATAGCTTCGGTGGTGTGATAGTTACGGGGTATTCAGTCGTTGTATTTACTCGAGCTCCAAACCCTCCGGCTGAGTAATAACCTCTCTTTTGAGATTGAAAACTGGAAGGCCGGTCATACACTGCGTTATCAAACCATTTATCTGCCAGGAAGACGAAGAAAAAGCCTCGCTTGCGCAAAGGCTTAATCCCATCATTAGAGCAAACTTGGTGAGTTTAAATTTCATTGTTGCTCCTAGATTTTTTTATCGGCCAACGGGTCAAAGAAGCCATTCGTTTGCGATTCATCCATATAGAATTGCTGCGGTGCGGCCTCCCCATTGAGCTGGCGAATCAGACGGTATAGATTTCCCTTCATGTTTGAAAGTGAATCGATCCCAACAGAAACTGGCATCCATTCGTTTGCGCCAGCCCCTTTCTTTATCAGCACTGTTACCGGTGTTCTATCCACATTGAACTTTGCCGCAGCTTCCGGTTGACGCAAAATATCAACCTCTTTAATTATCCATCCTGTTTCACGTTTGAAGTTATCCAGGATCTGGGATTGCTGCAGGCAATATGCGCAGTTCGGTTGTGTGAAATAGAGCAGTGCATAATCGTCACGACCTTCACGGATCTTCTTCGTGATTGCTTGATCAAACTGCTTGGCCCTGACTGCGTTTCCTGGTTTCGTTACTGGATAGTCCATAGCCCCATTCATGTTGGGGTTCTGCAGCATCACATAGCCAGCTAAGTTCGTGAATGCAGCAGATTTTCGCCTCATCGCATCTTGTACTTTGTAATAGTCAAGGGTTGCCTCTGGCGTGAGAGCATAGACAGCGTACTCAAGAGTTTGATTAAGAAGTTTTTGATCTGTTGTGGATGCATTTTAAAGAGGGTTTCGGCATCAGGAACCACTGGCTTAGGATATTCATCCTCTTGAGTTTTTTTCCTGCTTAGGCGGGGTTTCATACCAAAACAGACCGTGTTTTTGCTCTGCTGCCGTAACAGCCATTGCTGGTATCAATGCCAGCGTCAACATGATTGAGCCCCGCATTTTATCACTCCCCCTTCTGTTCCATTGTGAAACTGACTTGACTTGCCAGTTCTAGCTGAGCTCCCGAAACGTTATCAACGGCATCACCGATGAAAAATGTTATTGGAGAGGCGGCGTTGCCGTGTGTTGTCCGGTTTTTTCCATATGGCACCTTGACCACTTGCGGGGCATAGCCTTCCTTGCGGGCCACGAATTGTTTGTCACCCCCACGAGCCAACTCTGCTGTAAAGGGGGTGACCCCAAGAAGATCACCATTCACTTTGTAAACACTCGCCCCAACGGGCGATGAGGTAAAAAGCACCTTCTGCGTTGTGCCATCTACTACAGTTGCACACCCGCCAGAAAGCACAGCCATCAAAACCAACGCGATACGATTCATATTGACACCATTCAAAATAAAGGAAGTGTAGATGGCTCCATCTAAAGTGGTTAGCCCCCAACCTACTATCATAACTTCTCGGGTCATCACCTACCATGAAAACCCTGTTTTTAGGGATGATACCGTCAAACTTAAACTGAGACAACGGACGGCCATAACCATCCTTGTCAAGCGCTGTTGCCATAAGGTTATTATTGCAAAAGAAAGCGCCGCTCCTATTTTCAAGCCTATCGCCCTCAACGCATCCGATACGTTTTGTGAGATATGCAGCCCCCCCTTTTAGCTTTTCATTTCTAAGCTCAAACGTTACGTAGTCACCCTTTTTAGGCTTTATGTAACTAACCTTTAAGAGAAACGTTGGTCTAACGCTATCTGAAATTGGCATGACAAGGTGATCATTTATAACTGTCATTAATGCTGCTGCTGATATGGTAACTAGCATCAGCATGGCTTTTGAGTTCTTCATTGTTTTTTCCATAAGGCGTCGCGTAATTTCTTCACCGTTTCATCAGGTTTTTCTTTGTATAGCTCATCGAGCATTGCCATTAATGATGCATCACCATAAACAATGCCACTTGCCTTTTGAACCTGTTCTAGGCCATCGCAGTATGCTGCTATCTTCATATCAGGTTGATAAATCAAAGCGGGAACTTTGTTAACCCCGTACAGTCGGAAAAGCATGGGGTCGATAACTATTTCCGTCCCCCACATTTTGCAAACTCCTTGGCACCCAGCTTTTACCGAAAGGATTGACTGAATTAAGCTCAATGTTGGCTGGATCTCTTTTAAGCCTCCAACCCCTCCCCTGATCGCCATTACTCCACCAACTTTGGCAAGGTCTCTTGCATACGCCCTTAGTGTCGGGAGTGGCATTGAACTTGAGACAAACAGCACTAGCTGATTACCCACCAGTTTGGGGCCATCCTCTGTTGCTGGTTTGTCTTTGCCTGGGCCAGGGGGGCTCTGAAACATGGATTCAAACTGGGTTCTATAGGATTCTTGCTTTTTCGCCCATTGTTCAGATGACAGTTCTTTTTCTATGTTCTTCCACGCATCCGACTTCAGCGTATCTTTAGCTGTGGAGCGAGCTGCTGACACTGCCTGTTGAACATGCTGCAGTTGTGCTTTGGATAGCTCCGCCTGCTCGAAGCTAGGTAGTGCAGTTTGCGCATGCGCAAATATGGACATGCCCATAAGCAATAGTGTTGGTGCTTTCATCATTTCATAGCCCTTACACAGCAATCATTTTTCTCAAACATCATCCATGAAAAGTTGTCTTTCTGTGGGCTGTGCTTGCCACCTGTCCACAGCAAACCTTCACGGCCAATCGGGAGGCAGCCGTGATCTCTGGTCGGTCTAACCATTTGCAACTTATAACGATTTTTACGCCAGATAGGTGCGAGCTCCTTATAACAACCGTCTTCAGACGTATTCCATAGCAAGCCGGTTCGTCCCATCAAAAAAATCGTCCGTGCTGCCACTCCTGCCGCAGCCTCAACGTAGTCGGTCGAAGTAATAGAACCTGCCAAAGGGTATGTAGAGCCCCAGGAGCCCATACACCAAAATAGGGTGTTACTAGGCATTGATGAGAGATTGCAGCATCAGCAGAACAAGTAAGGGCTGCGACAGGGTTGGCAAACAAAATACTTTCAGGGTTCACGATCATTGACAAAATCTCGTTATTCCATGTGGGGAGGATTTCAGTCATCATCGCTACGTCATATCCCTCATCTGAAAGACATGGGATGTCATAGAACATATTGAGGATCTTCCAGGCGGGAAAATATAATAATGAGCCTGGAAGAAGGCACTTCCACCTTGACCTGTTGTATGTTGTGAGAGATTACCTCCCAAGGTGCCTTTGCTTCCTGGCTGAGACATTTCGATTCCCAATGGCATCATGCAATATGGATCTGAGACGGTATCAATGATCCGCTTGGGTTCCCAAAAACTGGTTTTTAGTCCAATCATGGGGATTTTCCCGCCTTTACATACGCATACTGCGCTTTGATGGCTAGATGGGTCTTCCTCCCCACCGACTATTTGGACTCCAGCTATTCGCATTGGAAATATACATTTCCATGAGATATCTGTGATGGGGTTAAGGAATCGGCTCTTACATTCAGCCGCAGCGGTTTCCACTAAACATAAGAAGAGAGAGCAAGAAGATCATTCGTTTCATTTTTTTTGTTCCTTAAATTCAAACTCATGTAATACCAGCATTTTTCCCTTTTGTTCGACAATGGTTGGGACGACTTTTATATCCAAGCGGCTGCGTGTCTTGTCATCCAAAATGAAAATAGGGACACTTAATCTCTCCTTGGCCTTGAATACGTTGCCATGAGTGAAAATTATCTGATCTGTTACCCTGGCATGATCCTGCAGCCATTGCTCTTGCAAAGGGTCTATGATCACAATCCTTTGAGGAAGGGTTACAAACTCAAGCGGATTGAATGTAAAACCTTTGGGGTAGGTCACCCTGCCGCTTTTATCCTTGATGTCAAACTCAGTTGTGTAAAATGGGATAACACTTCTACTACGGTCTTCTGTAGCGAATGGTAACTTGATGCCTTGAAGAGCTGTCCATTGGTCAACAGGTTTGTTAAGGGCTTTATTCCAGTCAACGGAGGCCGCTTTTTGCTCGATTTCTGTCAGTGCATCAGGCTCTTTAACATCATAAGTCTGGCCGATAACAGCTGCGCCAACATGCATGCTGCATGATAAAAGACATGCGCAAAGCATGGTTTTTGGATGTTTTTTCATGTTTCATTCCGCGTCATTATTTGCGTTTATTATATAGTCATTACCTTGAAACAAAAGGGGTGTTTTTGAATGGTTGCGTGTCGTGTTATTCTGTTTGGGAGTGTGCTATGAATGGTTTTGATGAAGCGGTTAGATTCTTCAGGAAGTTTGACAAAATAGACAGTTTGGAAAGGGTTTCTGATCGGCTTCAGCGTGAAGCCAAAACGGACGAAGAGCTACGATTCATAATCTCAGCCGCAGACCATAGGCGGGCTGAGATTGCAAATAAACGGTATTTCGATCCTGGTGTGTGCCTAGATGGGCGTGGGCAGCTGTAGTTTAAGGAGCCATTATGAGGGTTGGAGCATTAGTCGAATATTTCACTGATGAAGTCAATGGCGGGGAGGGCATCATATCTGGATATGACCCTGAAACGGGAGTGATAACCGTGATCGATAATGATGATGGCTAGTGTTCAAAGGTAACGAAGAGCACATCCTGATAAAGGATGACGAAACACTGACAATTACTGTTCGTTATGGCCGAAACCAGAAGTTACCTTCGGATGATAACGTCATTGGGACGAAGCTTCTTGGCGGTGAGGTTGTAGGTGCTCATTACTATCGAAGCATTGACTGCCTATCCATAGCGGTTCGGGCATTGGAAGGCATTAATACGCCTCAGTCGAGCGAAGCGTTAGAGTTGATCAGGGCAATACAAACTCAAAGCCGCGCATAAAAAAGCCGCTAATAATAGCGGCAAAGAGCACGGTGCTGCTGTATCAGCAACAGCCTTTATTCTCTCTCAGCCAGATAAAAAAATCAGTAAACAAATGCCGCTTGGTGCTTGCTGTTAAAACCCTGTGACTAGATAAACAGTAAATGATCGGGCTCACCAAGCGGCAGCCTGCAGCCTACCGGATGCAACCCTCCTTATGCAACCATCAGCCTCCCAGCAGCAGCGGATTCCCCCGTTTCGCCACCGAAAAACTCAACCCTATCTCGCTGGCCGCCGCATCGAGCGCCAGCACCTGGGTATAGACTTCCGTTGAGCGGATCGACCGTGGCCCAGGTACGCCTGCAGGCGCTTGATATGGGTGTTGCCGGCGAGCAGGTGGTGCATGGCGTAGCTGTGCCGAAACACATGGGGCTCAGCGCCACCACCAATGTGATCCCCCTCCCCCTCAGTGCTCCCTCCGCTTCTTTCAACCAGTTGCGCACCGTCTGATCCGTCACTGTCCAGATCGGGGCCGACTTGGCCAGCTTAAACGTGCTCAGGTACTCGCGGGCCAGCTGGGCATAAGCCGGATCCAGCAGCGGCACCAAGCGTTTGACCGTCCCCCGCTCGAGGCCGGCCCTTGCCGCGCCGGCGCTGCTTGAGGGTGCGCAGCACCACAAAGGTCTCCCCCCATCAAGCTCGAAGTCTGCTGGGGTCAGCGCCAACGCCTCGTTGATACGGGCCCCACTGTTCCACAAGGTCGCCACCAAAAACCGCCGTTGCAGATCCGGCAGCATGGCCAGCAC
>NZ_CP077313.1 GCF_019048265.1 Aeromonas sp. FDAARGOS 1405
TGGCCGCGCGAGCTCGGCCCACCGCGCACCATGGCTCGCCTTCGGGCTGCCGGTGCTGGCGGCGAGCCTCGCCAGCAGCAACCCAGATCTCGATCACCAGCTGTTCCTGGTAACCGGTGGCCACGGAGCTCGGCCCACCGCGCACCATGGCTCGCCTTCGGGCTGCCGGTGCTGGCGGCGAACCTCGCCAGCAGCAGCCCCAGATCTCTTGCCAGTGATGCCGCGCAGGCCAGGGGCCTCGATGCTCGCCTCTCGGTGAAATCCCACCCGCCCTACGGTCGGGGCCCGAGATTCCACCTCCAAGCGACCTGCCGCTGTGGGATGGCGCTGCGCTCGCACATCTGTTGTCTATCTAGTATCGCATTCTTATGGTTGCTCACTCGCCGCAAGGGCTTTCATCTGTAATAGGTTAATCCCGCTAGTAATCCGCGAACATTAGAGGCTAAGAAAAAGCGCGAAAACATGCAGAATATCCCCGCCACAAGAAAAAAAGCGTCACACCCAACGCAGCTTTCGCTGCATGGCTGCAACCCTTGATATACGTGCCATTGAGTGGAAAACGCGATACTAAAAATCGAGGTTTCACAAACCAAGCTAAAGCCATATCCCAAAAGGCTTTGAATGGATTTCTACACCCCCTCTGATAGAATCCGAAAAAACTAGCTAAACATGGAGTGCATATGACGAGACAGAACCAAGTCAGTTTCAAGCTAACTGACGAAGCCCTTCTTCAGCAGTTCAAACACGAAGCAAAGAGAAGGGGTATATCAATCCATGAATATGGCCGGCAGATGGCAATCGCAGGCCACTTGGCCAGCGACTCTCGGAGCGAAATTGCTGATGCAATGGTAAAGACAAATACCATAGTGCTTACGACACTACGCCGATTGGTGAAGGAGATTAGCCCCGAAAATGGGGACAGCATTCTATTCCAGTCAAGAAATGATGCAGCTGAGATTCTGGCTAAGTTGGGGATTAACCTATGAGCGCAAAAGAGAGACATTCGCTAACCTCGATCACCCGAGGGGGTCAGATTTTTAACAACTTCGTGGTGATGCTTTTCCAAGTTGTTAGACAGTATTTTTCATGCTGGTTGGGTTCTGGGTGGTTGTATTTGCATTGCTTTCGTTCAACCTTCTGACTCCTGCTGAAAAGCACTATGGATGGTATTGGCTAGTATCTTCCGTAGAGGTGAATCACTTGGGTAATGCTGACAATAGCTTACGGTTGGACTTGCTTGATGGAAGTGTAAGAAGAGTTAGTTGGAAGCAGATTTACTCAAACACTCTAATGCAATCTTATGCCGACAAGCTGAGCTTCAAGGTCTATATATCAGCTTTCATTTCGATGCTCCCAACGATTATTGCAGCCATCATCCTTGCTAAGTGGATGAGGAGAAAGGGGGAGAGGATTGCAGAAGATGAGCATGTAAGAGGGCTCAGCTTAGGAGCGTTTCGGACATAAAAAGAATAGTTGCAAAGATTGAAAAGAAGAGCGGTCAACGCTCTTTATTCAGCATATCCGGTGTTCCACTCCCTCCATTTCAGGAGTGCTCTGGCATCTTGCTGACAGGCTCACCTGGGGTAGGGAAGTCAACAACATATCGAGATTTAATGCTTCAGCTAAGAGCGGCGGAATGCAAAGCATTTATCTATGACATATCCGGTGAGTTTGTCAGGAAGTTCTATCGGCCAGGCAAGGACATCATTCTTAACCCTTTCGATAAACGCTCCGCTAGCTGGGATGTGTGGTCTGAGGGAAAGCATGAGATTGCGTACAACAGAATCGCCCAGGCATCTATCAGAGAGGATAAAAAATCAGGCGATCCATTCTGGACGATCGCACCTCAATTGGTGCTTTCATCCTTAATGGATAAGGTTGCAAAATCCTGCACTGAACCATCAATGCATGACCTGATGCATATCATCCTCCACCTTCCAGATGAGTACATGGCAAACATCGTAGCAGGGACGGATGCAGCATCAGTCCTGAACATGAATGTTGAAAAAACTGGCTGGTTCAATACGCGCGATCATCTCAACAAACCTTCGTTCTTTTAAATATCTTCACGGAAGTGGTGAGAGGTTCAGCTTCAAGGAATGGGCACATGAAGATAGCGATAGATGGGTTTTTGTGACAGTTAGGGATGACCTCAAGGCAACGCTATCTCCTTTGATCACTGTCTTTGTGGAAATGGCTTTGAGTGCAATTCTGTCAGCCGAAACCAATGAGGCTGCAGGTAAGCCATATCGAAGAGTTGCGGCATTTGTTGATGAGCTCGGCACGTTAAACCCTGTCCCATCACTCGTTGAATTTGTATCGACTGGCCGCAAATTCGGCGGGTTCCCTGTGTTTGGAATACAGTCTAACAGCCAGGGTGTTGACCTCTATGGAAAGGAAAAGTTTGAGGCTTTCACCGACTCTATAGGTACAGTCATGGCATTCAGGACAAATGGATCTGAAGGGGCATCTTGGGCGGCTAAACAGCTAGGGAAACAGGAGAGTCAACAAACCACAGAGAATGCTTCATATGGTGCAAACTCGATTCGTGATGCGGTAAATGTCAACAAAGTAAGAAAAGAACAAGAGGTGGTAATGTCAGGGGAAATTCAGCAATTACCAGACCTCGAAAGCTACTTACGATTGGGGCGTGGCCTTCCTCTTGTTCGACTGAAAATTCCGCCTGTTGTACTGCCAGATGTGGCTGATGCATTCGATATGACATGCGACTTAGATGACTATAAACCTGTCGATACAGCAGTTCTCTATGATTCTCGTGGAGGCGATGTTGACGGCCTCATTAACCATATGGTTGCCCAATCTAAAGCCAATAGAGAACTTCAGGAACCTGATACAACAGCAAAGGATATTGCTGATCAAAACCAACCACTTCCTAAAGAACTCTCTACCAATTTTGATATGGGGAGCATCTAAATCATGTTGAGTATTAAAAGACTAAGCAATGCAGGTGAGGCCGGATATTACGGCGAGGCAGGCTATTACACTAAGGATGGCGTTGCTCTAGCGTCTGAGTGGGGAGGGCAAGGGGCAGAGGCACTTGGGTTAAGCGGATTGACAGTTGATCTTGATAGATTCACTGAACTTCTTGAGGGGAAAATCGATTCGGTTACTCATCTTGGCAAACCTGATGGCCAAGGGAAAATTGTTCACGCCCCTGGTCACGATTTTACTTTTTCAGCTCCAAAAGGGATCTCGATTGCTGCCCTAATGGGGGGGGATGAACGCCTGATAGATGCTCACCACGCCGCCGTAAAAGTTGCAATGTCGGAGTTAGAAAAAAGAGTCCTCGCTAGGAAGGATGGCGAGCGAGTCAATACTGGTAACTTCATGTATGCATCGTTCACTCACACAGTATCCAGGGCAAACGATCCACAGCTTCATACTCACAATGTAATTCCAAATGCAACGCTGATTGATGCCGCATGGTATAGCCTTGAAAGTAAAGAAATGTACCAGTTTAAGATGATGGCTGGTCTGATCTATCGATCCGAATTGGCTGTGCTTGCTCATAAACTGGGCTATACGGTTGAAGTAACAGATAGACAAAAAGGTTTCTGGGATATCAAGGAGATCAGTGACGAACTCAAGTTTGAAACTTCAAAACGCCGGCGAGAAGTTGAAAAGAGTGCGGCTGAGCGAGATATCACATCCCAGAAAGGGCTGGAAGCTGCAGCAGTGATGAGCCGCGCATCCAAAGGTAAGATGACCCCAGAACAACTTTGGGAGATCTGGGATTCTACCGCCGCCTCTCTGGGTGTTGATGTTGGGAAAATTGTTGAGGAAGCCACTGATAGGGCAACTCAACGAGTCCAAGAAGAGCAAAAAAATCACAGCCCATCATTGCATATGGATGATCCGAATAGCGGCGTCGAGAATGCTGATGAACAAATACCTGGGGTTCATCCTGAAGCTCTTCGGGCTACTCGTCTGGCCGCGAGGGCACTAGCCGCTAACGAGGCCGTCTTTGATCAAGATGATGTGCTGAAAGGAGCCTTGAAACTTGGTTTTGGATTGGGCTCTAACTCGTTCAGTAAAAGTGATATCGACACGGCACTAGAGGCCATTATCGAGCATAAAGAACTCCTGGTCAGGCCCCACGGACTGACAACACCTGAAGCAATAAGAAAAGAATCCTATATCGTATCGAGCATGCTGAACCTGAAAGGGGTTTATGCACCGGTCGCAACTAAAGATGATGTCCAGCACCATATCTCTAATTTTGAAGCTGAGTTATCCAAAAAGCTGGGGGTGCCTGCAAAGTTAACCAGTGGCCAAGTCAAAGCTGCCGAGCTAATCGTGACGACCAAGGATGCCATTGTGGTGTCCAAGGTCTGGCTGGTACAGGTAAAACGACAATGGTTAATGTGGTTAATATATTGCGCATGCGCAAGACTTTAAGCTCGTTGGCCTAGCTCAAAGTGGATCAGCCACAGAAACCTTATTCAATGAGACTGGCATAGAATCACACACACTTGATAGCTTCATTTTCAGAACCCAGCAGAACAGGGAAGCCTATGGGCCAAGATACGCTGGTAAAGAAATTTGGTTGATTGATGAAGCATCCCTAGCGAATGCGGGTCACTTTGCCGACCTGATCACAGAGGCTCGCCGCTCAGGAGCTAGGATCGTTTTCACTGGTGATACAGAACAACATGAGTCTATTGAGTGGGGTAAGATTTTCTACCTGTTACAAGCCCACGGAATGAAAACCGCTCTGATGGATGACATTACTCGGCAGCGCAATAGCCCACAGTTATTGGCTGCCATAAAAGCCTATTATGCAGGTGATATAACCAAGACTTTTGAAATGTTGCAGGACAACATTCATGAATCTAAGTCCCCCTTATCTGCAATGATTTCTGCCTTTGAGGAAAAAACACCAGCTCATCGTGATGAATCTATTTTCATCATCCCTACAAACTCACAACGGCGTGAGTTTAATATCGCCGCACATGAAATACTCAAGAAAGAAGGCTTGATCGGCCAAGAGGATATCAAGACTAAAGTATTCTCTAGAGCTGGGCTTAACTATGAAGAAATGAAAGATGTTCGATTCTTTCAAACTTACAAGGTAGAGGCCATCGAGTTTCATCAAAACATCCCCGAGCAAGGGATTTTTGCTGGTGAACGATACATGTTGAATCTGGGGAAATCGGATGTTGTTAAAAATCAACTCCACCTCGAAAATTTTAAAACCGGCGAGGTTCGCATACTGGATCTATTTGGTGTAACTGGCGATAAAGCGAAGATGATGTTTGATGCCTATCGCTTAGATAGTGTGCAGCTTTCTGAGAATGAGGTGGTGACCTGGAAGAAGACTAGAAAAGATATGGGGTTAATGAATGGTGACCAGCTTAAGCTTGTTGGTTTTGATAAAACCGCTGGTAAGTTGCATTTCAAAAAAGAAAAGGATGGCTCAACTGTAACGCTGGATCAAAGTGAATACCATGACCTTGACTATTCATATGCTGTCACGTCCCAAGTATCTCAAGGGTTAACAAAGAAAGAATCATACTCTCTGCTTAGTTCAACAAACAAATACCTTTCAACCTTTAGGGCTCTTCTTGTAAACATTAGCCGCGCAACTGAGAAGGCGCACATCTTTGTAGATGACACCAAAAAGTTGATAAAGGTCATGAGGGATAATAGTGAAGGGAAGACAATTGCAACTAGGCATGTATCTGCTGAAAGCATGAGAAAATATGCTTCTCATACAAAAAGTAAAGAACCTGACGTTACGCGACTTGTTGAGGATGACTTAAATGTTGCCTTAGCAAACCTCGCTGAAAAAAAAGGTGTTTTCACACACGATGATATAAAGAAGGAAACGTTGAAATGGAGCTTGGGTCGTTACACTCCATTAGATATTGATCATGGAATTGAAAAGGCCAGAGCACTAAAGACATTATCATTAGTTTCTCCTGGTGATAATGGAAATCACACTTTTGCATTGGCCAGCACAATGCGGAACGAGGCCGCCTTGGTCAAGCATATTGCAGATGGTGTTGGCCGCCGCTCTAAAATTATGGGCGCCAGTAAGTTTGATCAGTTCGTTGCGTCGCATAACGCTGTTGCGACTGATCGAGGAATGCTTGCCATACAGCCCAACCAACGTGAAACACTAGAGAAAGCGCTAACCTCTCGGAATGAAACCAGTTTCGTAGCTACCTACGCGAGGGATGGAACCGCCGAGGCATTTAGAACCGTTGGCGCTTCAATGTTGCAAGAGGCGGGTTACAAAGTTAGAGCCTTTGGCTTAACCGGTAAAACATGCGATGAGATTGCAAAGGCTCAATTGAGAGGTGGGAATATAAAAAACTGGATCTCTCAACTTGAATCTCGCTCTTCAAATGGTCAGAAAACGAACAACTCAAAGGACGTTTGGCTAGTAGAGGACAGCGCATTATTGGATGCAAAAACAATTTTAGATGTATCTAGGTTTGCTAGATACACTGGAGCTAGAGTCATTTTCTTGGGTAATGAGCTGGAAAACTCACTGTCATGGGGTAACACTCTTGAATTACTGAGAAGCCAGAATCTTCCCGTTATTGAATCACAGACAAAAGCTTTATCTCAGGATGAAAATGTAAGCAAGGCTACGCTTGCATTCAGGAGTGGAAGAATTAAAGACGCCCTAGATAGCATTGATAATCTTATGCATGAGGTAAACCACAAAGAGCCAGGGATAGATAGTTCTATTCGTCATGAGGTAATCGCACAAAGTTACCTCGGCATGCCTAAAGATGAAAGGGATCAAGTTGCGGTAATAATACCAGACTCGCGCTCTATCAATTTGGTTACTGATAAAATAAGAGATGGATTGAGAAAGGAGGGAACAATAAGTGAAAGCCTGGTAACCATTTCATCTGAAAAATCGGTATTTATGACAGAAGTTGAACGTTCTGATGCTAGAGGTTACAAAGAGGGGCTTATTGTAAGGCTTCCGAATAACGCTCCAATGCGGGTTGAGTCCGTTGATAAAGAGCATAACTTTGTTGTGTTGCTAGATGATAAAGGCCAGCGATTTAAAATCTCTGGCCGAGATTTGAAGGGAGCAACAGTAACTCAACAAACGAAAGTTGATTTTGCAAAGGGTGACAAGCTGGTCTTTACTAAGTCACTACCTCGGGATTTAATTAAGGTGAGCGAATCAAACCTGAAAACAAAAGAAAATCTTCGGGGAGTAAGGAGTAAATCAGAAGGAAAGGTTATTGGATATGATGATGAATCAAATAGCCTGACCATCTTGTTGTCAAACGGGAGGGTTATTGGTGTAAACCCCCATGAATTTCCGCACTTATCACATAATTATGTGAGCAATTCTTTTTCACTGAAAAGCGGGGAAGCTAAAGAGCACGCACTTGTTTTGTTAGAGTCGAACAAAACACATTCGCTCACACATGAACAGATTCATGGTGTTCTTAGCAATGTAAAAGGCTCTGTGAGGATTATTACTGATGATAAGAAAAGAGCAATCTCAGCATTGAGCGAAAATCCAGGTTTCCAACAATCTGCTTTAGCCAATCGGCAAGTTGTTGTCACCTCAAAAGATCGGGCTGCTGATTTTTCTCGAGACTTAGGGATGATGATGGGGGGATCTTCAAGGTATGGCATGAAATTAAGAGAAAAGGTAATCGAAAAAATCGAGAACATTAAAAAGACCTACAACATTGGTCTACAAAGAGAAAGGAGCCTATAAAGCCAGTTCGGTTGCGCTGCAGGGGCCCTGCCCTGGTACTCCCCGACCGATCACCGGCAGCTGGCCCGCCCACCGGATCGATGGCCACCGGTTGCGCCGGCGACCAGGAACGACTGCAGGGGCCCTGCCCTGGTACTCCCCGACCGTTCACCAGCTGCTGGCCGGCACCACCGGATCGATGGCCACCGGCTGCGCCGGCGACCTGGAACGACTGCAGGGGCCCGCCCTGGTACTCCCCGCCGATCACCAGCTGCTGGCCGGCACCACCGGATCGATGGCCACCGGCTGCGCCGGCGACCAGGAACGACTGCAGGGGCCCCGCCCTGGTACTCCCCGCCGATCACCGACCGTTCCCCCGCTGCTGGCCCGCCCACCGCCTCGATGGCCACCGGTTGCGCCGGCGACCAGGAACAGCTGCAGGGGCCCTGCCCTGGTATTCACCTGACCGATCACCAGCTGCTGGCCGGCACCACCGGATCGATGGCCACCGGCTGCGCCGGCGACCAGGAACGACTGCAGGGGCCCCGCCCTGGTACTCACCTACCGATCACCAGCTGCTGGCCGGCACCACCGGATTGATGGCCACAGGCTGCGCCGGCGACCAGGAACGACTGCAGGGGCCCCGCCCTGGTACTCACCTACCGATCACCAGCTGCTGGCCGGCACCACCGGATCGATGGCCACCGGTTGCGCCGGTGACCAGGAACAGCTGCTGGCCAGCACCACCTGCTCGATGGCCACCGGTTGCGCCGGTGACCAGGAACGGCTGCAGGGGCCCCGCCCTGGTACTCCCCGCCGATCACCGACCGTTTCCCCACTGCTGGCCCGCCCACCGCCTCGATGGCCACCGGTTCGCCGGTGACCAGGAACAGCTGCAGGGGCCCTGCCCTGGTATTCCCCTGACCGATCACCAGCTGCTGGCCGGCACCACCTGCTCGATGGCCACCGGCTGCGCCGGTGACCAGGAACGACTGCAGGGGCCCTGCCCTGGTACTCACCTACCGATCACCAGCTGCTGGCCGGCACCACCTGCTCGATGGCCACCGGCTGCGCCGGCGACCAGGAACGGCTGCAGGGGCCCCGCCCTGGTACTCCCCGACCGATCACCGGCAGCTGGCCCGCCCACCGGATCGATGGCCACCGGCTGCGCCGGCGACCTGGAACGACTGCAGGGGCCCCGCCCTGGTACTCCCCGCCGATCACCGACCGTTTCCCCGCTGCTGGCCCGCCCACCGCCTCGATGGCCACCGGTTCGCCTGTGACCAGGAACGACTGCAGGGGCCCCGCCCTGGTACTCCCCGACCGATCACCGGCAGCTGGCCCGCCCACCGGATCGATGGCCACCGGCTGCGCCGGTGACCAGGAACAGCTGCAGGGGCCCTGCCCTGGTACTCCCCGACCGATCACCGGCAGCTGGCCGGCACCGCCATTTACTTGGAGTAGGGCCCCATGTGACCTATATGAATTAAAGTGATTTGCTCACAAATAATATTTTGTGTCTTGTGGTTAGGCTAACGATTCAGCCCCTTTGATGTGTGCCGCGCGCGTGTTTATCTGCGGTGCGTGTGCGACTGCGCAACTGACTTTATTATGGTAAATGTTGGCACCAAAAAAAACCGGCTATGCCGGTTTTCTCGCTTCCTAGCTAGGCCAGGAATCAACGCGATCGACATCATCACTACCGCTCACAGATGAAAACTCTGGCTCGATACGGCCTCGCTGCCCAACATCATCGACAACGAGTGAGGCTGGTATTGCCGATATGGCTTGGTCAACATGAATGACCTTCTCCTGCTCGCGCTCGGTCAGCTTATGTGGAATAGGCTTTTCATCTGCGCTTTCAACCCTGGGCCTATTCAAAATTAGCATCAGACACAAGGCTCCAAACGCCAGAAATGTCATTACGCCCAAGAAATGAGCAACCATAAATCATTACTCCTTAGCAATCAGGATTGGATCCTCACCCTGTTCTAGCCTTCGGTATATCTCTCGAATACCGCCTTTCCCCCCATAGTACCAATAACGATCATCTGCTTTGCTGTCTGAGTATCCCCCGTAGTAGGCGCCAACGGCGTCCCAGGACACGCCCTTGGCTGAAAAATTGTTCGCTATAATCCACGCGCCAACGCTGATGTTCAGGCATGGATCTCTCAGTAACATATCTCTTGTTATATGATAGTCTTTTTGCAAGCGAGGGAACCATTGAGAATGGATTTGCATCAGACCTACAGCTTCACCCTCTTTTTGTCGATTAACTGCATCTGGATTCAGGTGGCTTTCTTTAATCGCATGGGCAATGAGAAGGTTTTTTTTCACATTGTAGCGATGGCTCATGTCTTGAAAGCAACGCATGAAGCCAAACTCTGATACAGTATGTTCATTCTTTATTGGATAGGTTGAATCAATCCTTTTGATGTTGCTTACCTGTCCTGCGTTATGCTTGTGATAGTCGTTTAAAGAATAGGGGTGTGCTGGGTTAGATAGGGCTATAGCCATGATTGTTAAAGCGATTTTAAAGTGTTTTTTTTGCACTTGCCCCCCTTATCAAGCCGGTTTTGCTTACAATGTTCGGAGTATAATACAAGATGAGTTCAACTGGTGAGCGGTATCTTATTGAGACGTTGATGCCTTTGACAAGTTACAGTGATCCGGCAACGATACAGGCACTCATTGATTATAGGCTTAATGGGTTGTCAGGTATAAAAGCAGCTGAACTGCATGGCTTGCCTCATAGGAATACTGTTTACAGAGCCAGTAGTCACTACGATATCATCAAAAAAAAAGTCCTAGATATCATACCTGCATTAGGCTTTAACTTGCTTTTTGCTAAAGAGAGAGGATCCATCGAACAACCTAAAGAGGTTCATATTGACCTCAATGGTCTGTGGTCTTTCACAGATGATGATGGTTCATACGAAGCAGCCTGTCTCGAATTTTTCGTTAAGTTAGGAGACAGGTTTGAGAAATTATAATAACCAACCAATTAATGCCGAGGTTTTTTAAATGGAAACCGTACTATCTAACGAAGCAATATCTGAATACTTGGCGAATCATCAGCGCCGCCGAGCCTTTCTGCGTCATTGCAATCTCGATTCACTCCGTCAACTGGTTGCTGACACTCAAGTGATCATTGATGCTAAAGAAGAAGAAGAATTGGCCAGGATGGAGCAGGAAGAAAAAAAGAAAAAGGCTATTGATGATGCCACCCGAGAGCTCATGCAGCTTGGAGTAACACCTGAAGAGGTGTTTGAAGCGTTATCAGGCAATAAGCCCAGCGCAACCACTAGCAAGATCAAGCAGACAGCCTTTAAACGCCCTGATAATGGCAAAATTGTTTTCTGGTCTCGCAGGGGCCAAGTGCCAAAGGCTTTGAGAGATCTATACGAGATTCACGGCAGGGCCGGCTTGGATCAGTTCATCGTAAAAGAATAAAAAAAAGGCGCATTATGATGCGCCTTTTTTATTGCAAGGAAAGGTCGAGAACTCGGCCTTTAAAACTGTTTGTAGTTTGGTTATCCCAATAGTCTTCTCTCTTGTCAATCGTTCAAATTGGGGGGAGCCATGGACACTGCTAAGTTCAGGTAGAGTCAAGGCTCGCCCACATCTAAGCTGAAACGCGAGATCAGCCTGCATTAACAGCCCTGAAATGCTAGGGTCTCTTCGCCCTGCATCCTGTATGAACTGAACTTTCCCCTCATTGAGCCCGCTTTGAGTTGCCAGCGTTACGGCGAAATAGGTCATAGCTAACAATGTTTTCCCCTCTTCCTATTCTCTCTGGCTTAAGACCAAACGTTACAACAAATCTCTCTGTCGTTTCCTGTGTGAAGCAACCACCCTTCACTGCAAGTAGGAAACGCCTGTATGCTTTCAAACAGGCGGTTAATGAGCCTCTTTGTGAACAAGTCCACTTCAGTCAGCCCACAATTGCTGCTCAGCCGTTCAAACTCATGCCATAGCAACCAGTCAGGGATCTGCAGGTGTAGCAACTGATCTGTCATCATAAAGTGATCAAATGCATCCTCATTCAACCAGCCTAGATAACGTTCAATTTGCTGTAAAACAAGGATTCCTTTGTCTGCTAACGCCCTTTCTCGAGGTGTTGAGTTGTTACCTTTGAGTATTTGTGAAAGCTCTTTTTCTTGGTGTGGCGTTCCATCAAAAACCCAGCGATAAGCCCCGTCATGTAGCTCTAAGTTTTCCATCGGGTTCGCCCTTTGGATTAACTTCTTTATCCTGTAATCGTGCGGGATTGTAGTCACTGTGTCGTTCATTTAAATCTCTACCTACGAGACCTGAAAACCCGATAATTCAGAGGGCTTGCAAAGCCAGGGTCTTCCTTCCTGTGTGGCGCAGAAAACCTATGGTTAGAATCTGATTGAGTGTTGTCGCAATCAAACCTTAAGCTAGCAAAATATGTCGATAAGGTAGAAAGGAATGAGCGTTTTAGGCGATGGAAAATGCTCTCGTCTACAAACCTTTTCCCTGTAATGCTCTCGACAACTTGACTGACATTTAACAGGCCGCCTGTGAAACGATCCATAGTGCTATAAATCGTTCCATTGATGTTTATTGAAGTTATGTCAATGTCCTTTGCTGCAGACATTACGGCCATTATTGCATCAGTTGACGAGAGGTATCTTCCTCGTTCAGCCTCAACAATAAATGCCACTTTTTCATCTATGACCACAGAGTATGTCATGGGTTTATCACTCCGTCATACAGCTCTTAAACTGATTTAAGTATAGCAACCGGTGTATATAAATACACCGGTTTAAATCAAAAACCATCTACTCCATCTTTATACTTCTGATACTCAACAGGAGGCATAACCCCTCCTTGCGGATTGTTTTTACCTTGGGGGATAGGAGGCATGCTGCCGTTGTTGGTGGTTACCCCCGCGCTGCTGAGCTCATCTATGGCGGCTTGATTTTCATTACCTCTAGGCGCGGTTTGCACGGCCTCTGTATAGCGACGAAGGTTGGCATTAACCCAATGATTGTCTAACCCTCGTTCTTGCGCTACTTGCTCTAGTGAGTTTTGCGCATGCGCAAGATTTTCCTCAAGAGCTGGCCGAGTGTCCTCATTAAACTTTCCAGAGCCGATCAATGAGCTCACATGATCAACTTTTGCGTTGGAATTTGTCGCAGAATTATCAGCGTCTTCATTTTTTTGTTAGCCAGCGTATCGGGTTGCTGCGACTGCTCACCAGGACGACCTGTGCTGGCCAGTGCTTCGGGCTGCAGGTTGCCACGCTGTTCGATCTCCTGCGGCTGCTCACCAGGACGATCTGTGCTGGCCAGTGCCTCGGGCTGCAGGTTGCCACGCTGTTCGAGCTGCTGCGACTGCTCACCAGGACGACCTGTGCTGGCCAGTGCCTCGGGCTGCAGGTTGCCACGCTGTTCGAGCTGCTGCGACTGCTCACCAGGACGACCTGTGCTGGCCAGTGCTTCGGGCTGCAGGTTGCCACGCTGTTCGATCTCCTGCGGCTGCTCACCAGGACGATCTGTGCTGGCCAGTGCCTCGGGCTGCAGGTTGCCACGCTGTTCGAGCTGCTGCGACTGCTCACCAGGACGACCTGTGCTGGCCAGTGCTTCGGGCTGCAGGTTGCCACGCTGTTCGATCTCCTGCGGCTGCTCACCAGGACGATCTGTGCTGGCCAGTGCCTCGGGCAGGTTGCCACGCTGTTCGAGCTGCTGCGACTGCTCACCAGGATTGGCCAGCGACTCAGGGAGCTCTGCAACAACTGATGGTTTTAACTGTGATTGTTGATCATCGGTGGCTTGCACAGAGTTGCGCATTGTTTTGACATCATGAAGAGCTGAATCTGTTGCTGCTTTATATGCCGGATCAAGGTTCGGTTTTTTCATCTGATCGAACGTAGCTCCTGGCCCATAATGCGATGACATACCTGGGGCGATATCTTCTTTCTTTTCTGGTTGCGGAACTGCTGCCAATGGCTCAAGGGGAGAGTTGGTTCCCTGATGCTTATCAGCGTAGCCGGCGCTGTTATCGTAAGCCCGCTCGAACACATTAGCTGCTTTGCTGGCAACAAACACATTAAGGTCATTCCCTTCCAGTTTGTGTTTTCCTCGCCCTTCCTCAACGATATTGTCAAATGCAGCCTGCATTTTAACTCGCTGAGTGTTGACGATACTTTGATCGGCAGTTTCAGCTTTCATTCCCGCATCTACACTAGCTCCACCAGTTTTACCGCCACTGCCGAACCATCCCGAAACCCCAGCGTTTGCCGTGTTGCTCCGAATGACCTCTTCACGCATTACCCCCGCTAGCACACTGCTGCTGGCTTGGGCATAATCTGCCCCAGCCTCTTGCAATCCCTTACTCTCGATGAGCGCCAGCAGGCTGTTTTTGTCTGAGAGGTAACGGCGATCTGAATCAGGATTACCTGTAAATGCTGCCGTGTTACGTTCGACCGTTGAGCTTTCAATATCGTCATTTCTTACTGTACGGCTATTATCCTGTGTTGTGCTGGCGTCCGACTTCCAGCTGTTATCAATCGCGGTACTGTTGCCTGCGGATACATGAGTATTCGCCAATATGTGCCCTTTCTGATCTTGTGCTAAATCGAACAGCACCGAGCCAGAACCATTCTGCTGAATTGCATCCAACTGTTTATCAGAAATAAGACCGCTCTTATTAAGGGCCCTTGCCTGTTCAGGGTTAACTGATAGCGGAACGTGGTTGTTCGCTTTCGACTGGGCAATTGCGCGATCAGACAAACCAGCTGCTTTGAACATGTCGTACACATGATTGGCAGCCATCTCTTCATTGGCGCGGATCTGGCCAGATCTAGTACCTTGCGTAACCGCCTGTGTACCCAGAGTATTCCCAGAACCAACCTGTTGAGCCGTTTTGTTCGCGCTATCTGCAATTAGCCCTTGAGTCGCTTGAGGTGTGGTAGCAAGCGTTTCAGCAACACCAGCCCCATGTGCAGCATCAGCAACGCCTTGAGCATGGTTAACAGAGTCTAGGCCGCCTGTTTGTGAATAAACGTCCTGGCGGCCTTCACTTTTGGCAACGCCTTCATCCAACAGTTGCCGTTGATATGCTTGAGCGCCATTGGGGTTATCCTTGAACTTATCTCTAGATGCCTCTTGAGCGGCACTATCTATGTTTACAAGATTGTCCCAACCACCAGAGTTTGCAGCGGATTCTTGCTGACGTTGAGCATCGGCCCCTTGATAGGCGGCTGATGAATGAGTGGTTCTTTTTGCCAGCTCTTGTTTATCAATACCTAAGTCAGCTGCAGCAGCAGTACGACCTCGAGAGCTCCCCAACGAAGTAACAGTCTGATCGCTTGTGATTTCTCTGGATTGGCCGCTGATACCAGCAAGGTTTTGACCACTTTCAAGCAATGCTTCGTTTCTGCCAACCTCGGCGCTGGTCGCCACTGCAGAGTTTGATTGCGCCATTTTTGAGACTGTTTGCCCATTTGCAGATGCAGCCTGGGTAACGCCACTGGCTTCACCAACTTGACGCTCAGCACTTGTAGTTGAAGTGGCAAGAGCCGCCGCTGATGTGCCTGTCCCCATGTGTTGGCCAACCTCTGTAGCACCAGTCATTTGCCCAATCTGTTTGCCTGCAGGAGCTACACCACCATAGGCACTGGTCACTGCCGCCGTTCTTGACGCTTCGGTGATCTGACCGAGTGCTTGAGGGTTGGCCATCGAGCTGATGTTTTGCACCGCGCCGTGCGCAGTTTCCGCCGCTACGCCCTGTGTCATCCCCGACAACAAAGCCCCGCGCCCTTCAGTCGTCAGCGCCTGATCGGCTGCTTTGTCGTTCGCCTTATCCAGATTCGCAGTTACGCGGCTGCCGAGAGATTGCATGGAATAGGCACTAACCCCAAAAAGTCCGGCAATGAATACCGCAATACTCATCGCGTGTTCACGCGAGGCTGCCAGTACACTAAGCGCTTTCATACTTGCAGTAGGTGCGAGCGTCAGCATATCCAGGCCCATATTGCTGCGGCGCAGTTCATCGAGCACGGTATAAATTTGGTCATTTGCCGCTTGCAACAACATAAGGTCGGCAATGTCCCAGGCTGCAATGAAAATCCACAACCCCAGAATCAGCGGGGCGACTTTGCTCAGGAGTGGTGTGGCTGCCAGCATAGCTAGAATAGGCATCATGGCTAATACCACAGCTACGACTCCGGCCTTGATCTCGCTAATCCATTCAGGGCTCCCTGTCGCATCAGCTATACCGGCATTAACCATTGACCGATTAACTAGCTGCTTGATCGCCGCATTTGGATTCTCTTGTAAGAGGCTGTCATTTATGGCCTGGGCCAGCATGATATTTTGAGTCGCAATGGTCAGAGTAAGGCCACTGTCCCCAAAAATATCTTGCACGGCCTGCTCCATGCGAGTTGCACAGTCGGCTAGTTGGCCTGCATTGGTGCTGCTGAATCCGGTCTTCTCACATACACTTTTGATACGTTCACCAAATGGCCCTGTGCCTGCCGCACCAGTAACGCTCATTGCCGTTTTGATCTTGGTATAGGCATCAGTACAGGACACGGTTGAATTGTAAGGAGAGGACTTGGAATACCATTCGGTATAAACCGCAGGATTAGCCAGTGGTGCCAAATCAGCCAGCAGACGGTTACTGCCAGTCAGCACTTTGGCTCGGTCAAATGTTGTTGAATTAGTTTGACTGGCCACATCTGCGCATGAATGCCAAAACTCGGTGATATTGCGCTTGAGGTATGGATCAAATGGCGCGCCCTCTCCGGTGACCAGGGCGCTGAGCATTTTTATTGGGGCCCCTTCCCCAAATGATCTTGTTGTTGATGCGCTGTTTCTGATGATCACATCATGAAAAAGTTGCGTGAATTTGTTCGTAAACCCCGCAGCCATAACCATTACGCTAGGCACTCCAGATACCGGCTGATACAGGTTACGGTCTTGGTCATAAATATGAATCGTGCTTGTCGGTAGCATCACCCCACGAAAAACCACACTCCCGAGAAGCCACATTCCAAGCCAACCGAAGTTCAGCGAGGGCTTGCCTGTGCTAAAACCCTGTACTGTTGCACGACCGACCATGGCCATCATGCCAATAGGTATGCTGACCAGGACAATGCTAACTACCATTCCCGCAAACTGATTGTCTGAAAATATATATTTCAGTCGCGTAAATGCATTGACATAGGTAGAGAACCCTCCTGCTACGACATAATCCATATCTGACATGCCGGCAGCGAAAACAAAGCCTGGGCTGCGATTAGCCCAGGCCCATCAAAAATTCCATTACATATCTCCGCAGCTCGCTGTCTTCTAAAGTCTGCCTCGTCCTCTTTCGCTCCATTGGTGAATGAACGATAGAGTTGGTATTCAGAAACTTTGGCTTGATATTGAACAGATAATTTGTCTCTGTTTTCTCTTGCCATATCACTCAGATCTCGGAACTTGGTTATTGCGGGCAACATCACATCCGCTCGGCACTGCTTTCCACCTTTTGTCGGATCACTGTTCGTTGCATCAAGCTGAGCGTTGGCCATTTGGAAAGCTGCATCCGTGTTTCTATACAGATCACGCATAATCATGTAGCTGTATCCAATCCCAGTTAAGTCTCCTAATTCAGAAAGCATTTCTTCATCTGTGCCGCGCATGATCGAGGCTTTGATCATCTGATATACCGGCATGCCAGTTGCATTTATGAAGTTTTTCTTCATCAGTGGTTAAGACTTGTTTGGCCTTAATTTTATTTCTGATGGATGTTAGCTTTAACGTAACTCGAGTGAATATTGCTTGCCCGCTTGATTGGGTACAAACGCCCGCAGCATTCTTGGTATACGTCCGGCCATACATCATATCATCCAGTGAGAGATCATCGTTTTGAGCGCAGCGAGCGAGACGTTTAGCCTGGGGGATTTTATCGGTAGGTGCTGAGTAAACCATCACATCACCCAAATAGCCTCGCAAGGTGTCTTCATAGTCACTCATGCCAACCTTTGCTGCGACTTTGGATATCAGAGAGCCATTTGCCATCAGTGCCCTAAATTCACTCGGGCACCCTTCCATTAATGTTTTCAGATCTTGAGTGGGGCATTGTCATTTGCAGTTATTTTGTTGTGGTTTCGTTCCATAGGCGATCTGATGCTTCGTTGAGTGACTTGGTTCCCGTAGCCTCAGTCCACAACCCCTTCAAAGCCTCTGGGTTTTGCTCTACAGCAGCCGTTGCGATGGGCTTGGCCAATGCACACTCGTTAAGCTGAATGCCATTGAGAAAGTTCGCTATTTGTTCTGCCTTGGCCATCGTATCCGCGCATTCCTTGCACATGGTCTTTACGGCCATGTCTAATGCAACATACGGCGCTGCCTGCAGTGTTCTTTGCATTTTTTGAACGAGATAATCTGCATCCATGAATGAAAAGCCACCCATGAAACCATCAATACCACCACAACCAACTGATAGCTTCGGTGGTGTGATAGTTACGGGGTATTCAGTCGTTGTATTTACTCGAGCTCCAAACCCTCCGGCTGAGTAATAACCTCTCTTTTGAGATTGAAAACTGGAAGGCCGGTCATACACTGCGTTATCAAACCATTTATCTGCCAGGAAGACGAAGAAAAAGCCTCGCTTGCGCAAAGGCTTAATCCCATCATTAGAGCAAACTTGGTGAGTTTAAATTTCATTGTTGCTCCTAGATTTTTTTATCGGCCAACGGGTCAAAGAAGCCATTCGTTTGCGATTCATCCATATAGAATTGCTGCGGTGCGGCCTCCCCATTGAGCTGGCGAATCAGACGGTATAGATTTCCCTTCATGTTTGAAAGTGAATCGATCCCAACAGAAACTGGCATCCATTCGTTTGCGCCAGCCCCTTTCTTTATCAGCACTGTTACCGGTGTTCTATCCACATTGAACTTTGCCGCAGCTTCCGGTTGACGCAAAATATCAACCTCTTTAATTATCCATCCTGTTTCACGTTTGAAGTTATCCAGGATCTGGGATTGCTGCAGGCAATATGCGCAGTTCGGTTGTGTGAAATAGAGCAGTGCATAATCGTCACGACCTTCACGGATCTTCTTCGTGATTGCTTGATCAAACTGCTTGGCCCTGACTGCGTTTCCTGGTTTCGTTACTGGATAGTCCATAGCCCCATTCATGTTGGGGTTCTGCAGCATCACATAGCCAGCTAAGTTCGTGAATGCAGCAGATTTTCGCCTCATCGCATCTTGTACTTTGTAATAGTCAAGGGTTGCCTCTGGCGTGAGAGCATAGACAGCGTACTCAAGAGTTTGATTAAGAAGTTTTTGATCTGTTGTGGATGCATTTTAAAGAGGGTTTCGGCATCAGGAACCACTGGCTTAGGATATTCATCCTCTTGAGTTTTTTTCCTGCTTAGGCGGGGTTTCATACCAAAACAGACCGTGTTTTTGCTCTGCTGCCGTAACAGCCATTGCTGGTATCAATGCCAGCGTCAACATGATTGAGCCCCGCATTTTATCACTCCCCCTTCTGTTCCATTGTGAAACTGACTTGACTTGCCAGTTCTAGCTGAGCTCCCGAAACGTTATCAACGGCATCACCGATGAAAAATGTTATTGGAGAGGCGGCGTTGCCGTGTGTTGTCCGGTTTTTTCCATATGGCACCTTGACCACTTGCGGGGCATAGCCTTCCTTGCGGGCCACGAATTGTTTGTCACCCCCACGAGCCAACTCTGCTGTAAAGGGGGTGACCCCAAGAAGATCACCATTCACTTTGTAAACACTCGCCCCAACGGGCGATGAGGTAAAAAGCACCTTCTGCGTTGTGCCATCTACTACAGTTGCACACCCGCCAGAAAGCACAGCCATCAAAACCAACGCGATACGATTCATATTGACACCATTCAAAATAAAGGAAGTGTAGATGGCTCCATCTAAAGTGGTTAGCCCCCAACCTACTATCATAACTTCTCGGGTCATCACCTACCATGAAAACCCTGTTTTTAGGGATGATACCGTCAAACTTAAACTGAGACAACGGACGGCCATAACCATCCTTGTCAAGCGCTGTTGCCATAAGGTTATTATTGCAAAAGAAAGCGCCGCTCCTATTTTCAAGCCTATCGCCCTCAACGCATCCGATACGTTTTGTGAGATATGCAGCCCCCCCTTTTAGCTTTTCATTTCTAAGCTCAAACGTTACGTAGTCACCCTTTTTAGGCTTTATGTAACTAACCTTTAAGAGAAACGTTGGTCTAACGCTATCTGAAATTGGCATGACAAGGTGATCATTTATAACTGTCATTAATGCTGCTGCTGATATGGTAACTAGCATCAGCATGGCTTTTGAGTTCTTCATTGTTTTTTCCATAAGGCGTCGCGTAATTTCTTCACCGTTTCATCAGGTTTTTCTTTGTATAGCTCATCGAGCATTGCCATTAATGATGCATCACCATAAACAATGCCACTTGCCTTTTGAACCTGTTCTAGGCCATCGCAGTATGCTGCTATCTTCATATCAGGTTGATAAATCAAAGCGGGAACTTTGTTAACCCCGTACAGTCGGAAAAGCATGGGGTCGATAACTATTTCCGTCCCCCACATTTTGCAAACTCCTTGGCACCCAGCTTTTACCGAAAGGATTGACTGAATTAAGCTCAATGTTGGCTGGATCTCTTTTAAGCCTCCAACCCCTCCCCTGATCGCCATTACTCCACCAACTTTGGCAAGGTCTCTTGCATACGCCCTTAGTGTCGGGAGTGGCATTGAACTTGAGACAAACAGCACTAGCTGATTACCCACCAGTTTGGGGCCATCCTCTGTTGCTGGTTTGTCTTTGCCTGGGCCAGGGGGGCTCTGAAACATGGATTCAAACTGGGTTCTATAGGATTCTTGCTTTTTCGCCCATTGTTCAGATGACAGTTCTTTTTCTATGTTCTTCCACGCATCCGACTTCAGCGTATCTTTAGCTGTGGAGCGAGCTGCTGACACTGCCTGTTGAACATGCTGCAGTTGTGCTTTGGATAGCTCCGCCTGCTCGAAGCTAGGTAGTGCAGTTTGCGCATGCGCAAATATGGACATGCCCATAAGCAATAGTGTTGGTGCTTTCATCATTTCATAGCCCTTACACAGCAATCATTTTTCTCAAACATCATCCATGAAAAGTTGTCTTTCTGTGGGCTGTGCTTGCCACCTGTCCACAGCAAACCTTCACGGCCAATCGGGAGGCAGCCGTGATCTCTGGTCGGTCTAACCATTTGCAACTTATAACGATTTTTACGCCAGATAGGTGCGAGCTCCTTATAACAACCGTCTTCAGACGTATTCCATAGCAAGCCGGTTCGTCCCATCAAAAAAATCGTCCGTGCTGCCACTCCTGCCGCAGCCTCAACGTAGTCGGTCGAAGTAATAGAACCTGCCAAAGGGTATGTAGAGCCCCAGGAGCCCATACACCAAAATAGGGTGTTACTAGGCATTGATGAGAGATTGCAGCATCAGCAGAACAAGTAAGGGCTGCGACAGGGTTGGCAAACAAAATACTTTCAGGGTTCACGATCATTGACAAAATCTCGTTATTCCATGTGGGGAGGATTTCAGTCATCATCGCTACGTCATATCCCTCATCTGAAAGACATGGGATGTCATAGAACATATTGAGGATCTTCCAGGCGGGAAAATATAATAATGAGCCTGGAAGAAGGCACTTCCACCTTGACCTGTTGTATGTTGTGAGAGATTACCTCCCAAGGTGCCTTTGCTTCCTGGCTGAGACATTTCGATTCCCAATGGCATCATGCAATATGGATCTGAGACGGTATCAATGATCCGCTTGGGTTCCCAAAAACTGGTTTTTAGTCCAATCATGGGGATTTTCCCGCCTTTACATACGCATACTGCGCTTTGATGGCTAGATGGGTCTTCCTCCCCACCGACTATTTGGACTCCAGCTATTCGCATTGGAAATATACATTTCCATGAGATATCTGTGATGGGGTTAAGGAATCGGCTCTTACATTCAGCCGCAGCGGTTTCCACTAAACATAAGAAGAGAGAGCAAGAAGATCATTCGTTTCATTTTTTTTGTTCCTTAAATTCAAACTCATGTAATACCAGCATTTTTCCCTTTTGTTCGACAATGGTTGGGACGACTTTTATATCCAAGCGGCTGCGTGTCTTGTCATCCAAAATGAAAATAGGGACACTTAATCTCTCCTTGGCCTTGAATACGTTGCCATGAGTGAAAATTATCTGATCTGTTACCCTGGCATGATCCTGCAGCCATTGCTCTTGCAAAGGGTCTATGATCACAATCCTTTGAGGAAGGGTTACAAACTCAAGCGGATTGAATGTAAAACCTTTGGGGTAGGTCACCCTGCCGCTTTTATCCTTGATGTCAAACTCAGTTGTGTAAAATGGGATAACACTTCTACTACGGTCTTCTGTAGCGAATGGTAACTTGATGCCTTGAAGAGCTGTCCATTGGTCAACAGGTTTGTTAAGGGCTTTATTCCAGTCAACGGAGGCCGCTTTTTGCTCGATTTCTGTCAGTGCATCAGGCTCTTTAACATCATAAGTCTGGCCGATAACAGCTGCGCCAACATGCATGCTGCATGATAAAAGACATGCGCAAAGCATGGTTTTTGGATGTTTTTTCATGTTTCATTCCGCGTCATTATTTGCGTTTATTATATAGTCATTACCTTGAAACAAAAGGGGTGTTTTTGAATGGTTGCGTGTCGTGTTATTCTGTTTGGGAGTGTGCTATGAATGGTTTTGATGAAGCGGTTAGATTCTTCAGGAAGTTTGACAAAATAGACAGTTTGGAAAGGGTTTCTGATCGGCTTCAGCGTGAAGCCAAAACGGACGAAGAGCTACGATTCATAATCTCAGCCGCAGACCATAGGCGGGCTGAGATTGCAAATAAACGGTATTTCGATCCTGGTGTGTGCCTAGATGGGCGTGGGCAGCTGTAGTTTAAGGAGCCATTATGAGGGTTGGAGCATTAGTCGAATATTTCACTGATGAAGTCAATGGCGGGGAGGGCATCATATCTGGATATGACCCTGAAACGGGAGTGATAACCGTGATCGATAATGATGATGGCTAGTGTTCAAAGGTAACGAAGAGCACATCCTGATAAAGGATGACGAAACACTGACAATTACTGTTCGTTATGGCCGAAACCAGAAGTTACCTTCGGATGATAACGTCATTGGGACGAAGCTTCTTGGCGGTGAGGTTGTAGGTGCTCATTACTATCGAAGCATTGACTGCCTATCCATAGCGGTTCGGGCATTGGAAGGCATTAATACGCCTCAGTCGAGCGAAGCGTTAGAGTTGATCAGGGCAATACAAACTCAAAGCCGCGCATAAAAAAGCCGCTAATAATAGCGGCAAAGAGCACGGTGCTGCTGTATCAGCAACAGCCTTTATTCTCTCTCAGCCAGATAAAAAAATCAGTAAACAAATGCCGCTTGGTGCTTGCTGTTAAAACCCTGTGACTAGATAAACAGTAAATGATCGGGCTCACCAAGCGGCAGCCTGCAGCCTACCGGATGCAACCCTCCTTATGCAACCATCAGCCTCCCAGCAGCAGCGGATTCCCCCGTTTCGCCACCGAAAAACTCAACCCTATCTCGCTGGCCGCCGCATCGAGCGCCAGCACCTGGGTATAGACTTCCGTTGAGCGGATCGACCGTGGCCCAGGTACGCCTGCAGGCGCTTGATATGGGTGTTGCCGGCGAGCAGGTGGTGCATGGCGTAGCTGTGCCGAAACACATGGGGCTCAGCGCCACCACCAATGTGATCCCCCTCCCCCTCAGTGCTCCCTCCGCTTCTTTCAACCAGTTGCGCACCGTCTGATCCGTCACTGTCCAGATCGGGGCCGACTTGGCCAGCTTAAACGTGCTCAGGTACTCGCGGGCCAGCTGGGCATAAGCCGGATCCAGCAGCGGCACCAAGCGTTTGACCGTCCCCCGCTCGAGGCCGGCCCTTGCCGCGCCGGCGCTGCTTGAGGGTGCGCAGCACCACAAAGGTCTCCCCCCATCAAGCTCGAAGTCTGCTGGGGTCAGCGCCAACGCCTCGTTGATACGGGCCCCACTGTTCCACAAGGTCGCCACCAAAAACCGCCGTTGCAGATCCGGCAGCATGGCCAGCAC